>CAIYUO010000085.1 GCA_903929425.1 uncultured Bacteroidota bacterium | reverse complement strand
GATACAGATCAAAAAGTATTAAATATTCAAAAAGAAATTGAAGAAGCAACTGCATTGGAATTACCAATGTTAGAAAAGAACTTAGTATTCTTATCAACGATCGCATCAGTAGCAACTTTATTAGGATTGTTCGGAACGGTATTAGGTATGATTCGTTCTTTCTCTAAATTAGGTGAAGAAGGTGGTGGTGAAGCTGCTCGTGAATTATCTCAAGGTATTTCTGAGGCCTTGTATAATACTGCATTAGGTATTGGTACTTCAGCTGTCGCAATCATTATGTACAACGTATTCACTACAAGAATCGATGGTATTACATATGGTATCGATGAGTCTGGATTTACTTTAACTCAAAGTTTCGCAGCAAACTACAAATAGTAGAATAGTAGAAAAAATATTTTAATAAGGGCAACCTTATAAATAATTAAAAGATAATAAAAATGGGTAGAGCCAAATTACCTCGTAAGAGTACCTCCATCGACATGACAGCCATGTGTGATGTGGCTTTCCTTTTATTGTCCTTCTTTATCTTGACAACTAAGTTCAAGCCTTCTGAAGCAATTGCTGTAACTACTCCAAGTTCAGTATCTTCAAAAGTGGCTCCAAACAAGGATTTTGTTTTAGTTACAATTGATAAAGATGGTAAAGTATTTCTTACAATAGACGATAAGCAAAAAAGAGAACAAGTTGCTAATTCAATGAATACAACTAAAAACTTAGGAATTGATGTTGCTAAATTTAAAGCTGCTGGTTTTATCGGCACTTCATTTAGTGGATTAAATTCATTCTTATCTATCTCTGAAGAAAACAGAAAAGGAGATCTCCTTCCAGGAATTCCATGTAAGGATACCGCGAACAATGAATTAACTGTTTGGATGCAAGCCGTTAATGAAGCATATGCTGGAATGAAAATGGACCTTTTATTAAAAGGGGACAATCTTTCTAAGTATCCTTCATTCAAAGGAGTGTTAACTGCATTCAAGAAAAACAACATTCAAAAGTTTCAAATGGTAACCAATCCTGAAAATGCACCAGCAGGTTCAGAATTATACAAGAGATCAATGAGTGGAGAAAAACAGGAAAACTAAATTTTAAACTAATTAAAAGCTATTTACTATGGCAGAATTAGATACCTCGGGCGGTGGCCATAAAAAAGGACCAGGGGTCAAAAAAGGAAAAAAGCTATCAACGCGTGTCGATTTGACACCAATGGTGGACTTAGGTTTCTTATTGATTACCTTCTTTATTTTCACCACCACGATGAGTCAACCAACAGCTATGAAGTTGCTTTTGCCAGATGATAAAGTAAAACCTGACGAGCAAAATAAAGCAAAGGAATCAGGTGCTTTAACCATCTTGATGGGTGCGGATAATCATATATATTACTACGAAGGTCAGTTAAAACCGGATGCTTCTAATTTTTTATCAGCTTCTTATAATGGTGAAAACTCGATAAGAGATGTCATCTTGAAAAAGAAAGCTTATGTAAGAAGTATTTCAACTGATCCAAATGACCCAGAGCATGACTTAGTAATCGTGATTAAACCAGGCCAAAATTGCAATTATAAAAATGTAATCGATATATTAGATGAAATGTCCATTAATGTCGTTAAAAAATTCGCATTAGTAGATGTTTTTGATATTGAGCAACAATTGATTGACAAATCTGACGCGACAGCAACTCCTTCAAGCAATTAAAAGCAATTAAAATGGACATAAATAAAATATTAACCGCCGACGTATTAGACCTCATTTTTGAGGGAAGATATAAGGAGTATGGTGCATATGAGCTTAGAAAAACATACAATAACCGTCTTAAGACTGCGTTGATTGTAATGATAGCCATCACTGCATTATTGGCTGCTGGTGCTATTTGGTCTAACAGCGCTAAAAAAGCAAAAACTGAAATTATAGTTCAGGATGTTTCTTTAGCTGACGTTAATCAAGAAAAGAAAGCACCACCACCACCACCTCCTCCACCGCCAAAGCAAGAACCACCAAAAGTGGAAATGGCGAAATTTACACCTCCTAAAATTGTAAAAGATGAGGAAGTGAAAAAAGAAGACGAGGTAAAAGAAGTTGAAAAATTAGAAGACGTTAAAATTGGTGCCATTGATCAAAAAGGTATCAAGGACGATGGTATCGTAGCACCCGTTGAACAAAGTACAGGTCCGGCAGCTCCTCCTGAGGAAGAGACTGATAAAATCTTTACCGTGGTTCAACAACCTGCTGAATTCCCAGGTGGCGTTCAAGGTTGGAGTCGATATTTAGAGCGTACTTTAAATAGAGACTTACCTGTTGAAAATGGTGCACCTGCTGGTAAGTATCCGGTTACTGTATCATTCGTTGTAGCAAGAGACGGAAGTATTTCAGATGTAAAAGCTGAGAACAATCCGGGTTATGGCACAGCTGATGAAGCGGTTCGTGTAATTACGAGAGGACCAAAATGGAAACCAGCTGTTCAAAATGGCCGTAATGTAATTTACCGTCACAGACAAGCTGTTATCTTTATGGTTTCTGAAGATTAGTTTTTCCTTGCCTTTATTTAAAATTTAAAGGCTTGAAAAACTAGTTATAATGATATTTGATTTTTTAAATTGCCAGCTTTTTAGCTGGCAATTTTTGTTTTCAACCATTACCCAATTTTCAGTCAATACAAATTATCTTTGTCCCATGCGTGAAAATTTGAGTACTTGGAACGATACAATTGTTGCTTTAGCTACAGCACCTGGCTTGGGAGCGATTGCTGTTATTAGATTAAGTGGTTCCAAAGCAATTGAAATTACTGCTTCGGTATTTTCAAAAAAAAGTATACTAAACCAACCATCACATACGGTTCATTTTGGAAAGCTAATGAATGGACAGGAGGTGATTGATGAAGTGGTAGTAAGTATTTATCGTGCACCAAAGTCTTATACAGGTGAAGAAGTTGTAGAAATATCCTGCCATGGTGCACCATTAATCCAAGATTCCATATTACAATTGATGATTCATGCTGGTGCTCGAATGGCAAAGCCGGGTGAATTTACGCAACGTGCGTTTTTAAATGGCAAGTTGGATTTAACACAGGCCGAAGCAGTTGCGGATTTAATTGCAAGTAATACCGAGGCGGCACGAAAAACTGCATTACATAATTTAAAAGGTGGTTTTTCAACGGACTTATATGTTATGCGTGAAAAGCTCATTAAATTTTCAGCTTTGATTGAATTAGAATTAGACTTTTCTCAAGAGGATGTTGCTTTTGCAAATAAAAATGAGTTAGAAGTATTAGTACAACAATTACAAGTAAGAACACAAGAATTACTTGACTCCTTTAAATTAGGTAACGTTATAAAAAATGGGGTACAGGTAGCCATTGTTGGAAAACCAAATGCAGGAAAATCCACTTTGCTAAATGCTTTACTAAATGAAAACAGAGCCTTGGTAAGTGAAATCCCAGGTACCACTCGAGATACCGTAGAGGAATATTTAAATATTCAAGGTGTATTATTTAAATTGATTGATACTGCTGGTATAAGAAGCTCAACTACCGACAGTATTGAACAAATGGGTATTGAAAAAAGCAAAGGGAAAATTTTAGGAGCCGATATCGTGATTGCATTATTTGACATCAATGATCCAAATGTTATAGCGCAAGTTGAGATTTGGAAAACTGAAGTGGGTAGTGATAAATTACTACTGGTTGGCAATAAAAAAGATTTACTACATGACAATATAATTTTAGCTGATACATCCTTAAAGGAAGTATTATTTATTTCTGCAAAAGAAAAAGAAAATATTCAAGCATTAGAAGACTTATTATTTCAAAAAGTAGTTGGCGATGGTATTCAAAAAGAAGGTACCATTATTACCAACGCAAGGCATGTAGCTTCCTTAAAAAAATTATTATTGGCTTTGAATGATGTAGAAACAGGATTGCAGCATAATGTTACCGGCGACTTATTGGCATTGGATATACGACAAGCTTTACATTATTTAGGAACCATCACCGGACAAATAACCAATGAGGATCAATTAGATTTTATATTTTCCAAATTTTGTATCGGAAAGTAAGTTGACAGTAAACCAAATCGAGTTTAGGATGCAAATACTAGCTGGGAATATTCCTTAATGCATTCAATTACATTGTCATAATGAGCAAATTCTTTTTGTTCATGTTCACCTAATATTACAATTGTTTTCATACCTGCGTTCAATGCACATTCAACTCCTTTTGGGGTATCTTCAAAAACAATACATTCATTTGGCCTTAATCCTAATTGCTCAGCACATTTTAAAAAGGTTTCTGGGTGGGGTTTGCTTTTTACAACATTATTTGCGCTCACAATAGCTGAAAAATGATGTCTAATATTTAAATTATCAATTACAAAATTGATGTTTTCATGAATGGCAGCTGAACCTATTGCCATTTTTTTATTTTGCTTGGAAGCATTTAATAAGAAAGTATCAAGGCCATTCATTAATTTCAAGTAAGGTTTAAATTCAACTCGGTATAATGATTCCTTATCGTTACCAATTTTCATTTTTTCTTCCATGCTAAATCTTCCAGGGAAAACGCGTTCTAATAGTTCATCATTTTTACCATAACATTGGTATTTTGTTTCTTCCAAACTTATGCTACTCCCTAATGCAACAAGTTGTTTATGCCAAGCTTCAATATGATAGGGCATATCATTTATCATCGTTCCATTTAAATCAAACAAAAATCCGTTTGCGTTAGTTAGTTCAACAAATGACATTGATTAATATTTTATAATTTTCATGAATTAATATTATGTGGAAGTGAACATACTTACATGGAACCACCTTCAACATATTTTGCATCAACAGTTAATTCGGTTAATGTTTTACCCCCTTTGATATTAGCCAACATTTGTATAAAAGCTAATTTACCAAGCTCGTGCCCACTTGTTTCAACGTAACTAATATGAGGGTAATATAAATTTGGTATAAATCCATTACTAATACTGATAACACCAATTTCAGAAGGCACTTTTATTTCTAATTCTTGAATCGCCTTCATAACACCAATTAATATCTCATCAGTCATGCAAAACACAGTGTCAGGTTTTTGTATTTTACCTGCGAATTTTTTTGTTATTGCTTCGGCTTCTTTTGAGCTTGATGCATGTGCAATTGAACAATGAATTTTTGGTGCAAAATCTTGCATAAATTTTTGAAAGGCACTTTTTCGTTTTTGTGTGATAGATAAAGCTTCGTCACCAAATAGAGCTAAAACTTTTTTTGCATTTCTTTTAATAATTTTTTCTGCTGCCATAATTGCACATCTTTCATCAGCCATGCGCACTTTAGTAAAATGGTTATCCTTTGGTACTATGTCAAAAAATACAACAGGAATTTCTCTTTCATTCATTCTTTTGTATACTTCTAAATTCTCTGAGCTAGAGGATAAACATGCAAAGACGCCGGATACCCTGTTTTGTCTAAATATTTTTAAATTATCAAGTTCATTTTCAGGATTATGACTTGATTGCAAAATCATTAATGCATAACCATTGTTTCTACTTTCTTCTTCCACTGCAGCAATAAAACTATCATAAAATAAATTTGAAATAGCAGGTACAATAACCCCCAATATTTTACTATTCTGGGTCCTCAATTGAATGGCGTAAGCATTGGGTTCATAATCAAGGCTTTGTGCCAATGCATTCACTTTTGCTTTTGTACTTGCTGAAATATCTGGGTGATCTTTTAAAGCTCTTGACACAGTTGAAATACTTAATTGTAATTGCTGTGCTAGTAATTTTAAGGTAGTATTTGTCATAACGCAATCGATTTCGTGATGAAATTATGCATTTTTGTTCACAAAAATTCTCGCAAACGTTTGCGACTTTAAAATCAATGAAATTTTGATAATTTTTTTTCATGAATATAATACGTAATTATTTTTTTTGTATTTAATTGATTAACAATAACTTAATATACGAAAATCATATTTTTAATATCAATAACTTAAGGTTAATGATAATATTTTAAAAAAAAAGTTAAAAATTATTTAACAAACAGTTTGTCGAATATTAAAAATGTGTATTTTCAACACGCTTAATAAACCAATAAACTGCCAATTATGAATTTCAAAATTGTCAAGTCTGCATTTGTCGGACTTTTTCTAAGCTTGTTTGTATTAAATGCACAAGCTCAGAACAAAACAGTTACAGGTAAGGTTACAGATTCTAAAGACGGTTCAGCTATCGCTGCTGCGTCTGTTGTTGGTCAAGGGACTACAATAGGTGTAAGAACAGCTGCTGACGGTTCATTTAAAATTTCTGTTCCTAATTCTGTAAACACTTTATTTATTTCTTCTGTAGGTTACGCTTCAAAGCAAGTAACAATTACTGCGGGTGAATTAAAAGTTTCTTTAGTTGAATCCACTGAACAACTTAATGAAGTTGTTGTAATTGGATACGGTACTGCACGTAAAAAAGACGTGACTGGTGCTGTTTCTTCAGTACAAGCGAAAGACTTTAACCAAGGTCTTATCACAACTCCTGATCAATTGTTACAAAACAAAGTTGCAGGTTTGGACATCACTAGCGCTTCTGGTCAACCAGGTGCTGCTACAACTGTGAAGATCAGAGGTAATAACTCTGTTCGTGCAAACTCTAATCCTTTGTATGTAATTGATGGAGTGCCTTTGGACGGACGTTCTGCAAGACCAAGTGGTGGTTCTGCATTCGGAACATCTCCTGATGCAAACCCTTTAAACTTTATCAATCCTAACGACATTCAAAGTGTTGACGTATTAAAAGATGCGTCTTCTGCTGCTATCTACGGTTCTCGTGGTGCGAATGGTGTTATTGTTATTACTACTAAGTCTGGTTCTTCAACTGGTACTAAATTAGAGTTTGGTACAAGCTTAAGCACTAACGCTGGATTAATGAAAAATTACGAAGTATTAAATGCTGATCAATTCAAGAAAGGCTTACAAAAATACGGAGTGACTGGTCAAGATTTCGGTTACAGTACAAATGCAATGAAAGAATTAATGAACAAAAATATTTCTCAAAACTATAATTTGGCTTTGAGTGGTGGAAATGATAACGGTAAATTCCGTGCTTCATTTAATGGTTCTTCTACAAATGGAACTATCAAAGGTTCTACATTAGATAAATATGTAGCAAACTTTGGTGGTCAATACAAATTCTTAGACAAGCGTTTGTCATTAGGCTTTGGCTTAACATACGGACATACTGACGAAAATGTAATACCATTTTCTAACAATGCTGGATCTCAAGGAAACATCATCAGTTCGATCCTACAATGGAATCCAACTCAAAGATTAACTACTGCTACTGGCGACTTCGTATATCCAACAAACGGTTCTGGTAACCCATTAGCAATGTTAAAAGCTACTAATGACCAAGTAGGTGTAAATTCAGTTTTGGCTAATATCCGTGCAGGATACAAAATCACTGATGACATTGAGTACAGAATTTTATATGCTGTAAACAGCTCAAACGGTTCTAGAGCTTCAAACGTTTATGGATTTTTACAAGGTATTAGTGGTGTATCTGGATTAGGTACTGGCGCTCTTTCTAATGCTGCTTTAACTTCTCAAACTATTACACATACATTAGACTATAAAAAAGACATCACTACTAAATTAAACTTAAATGCCTTAGCGGGTTTTGAATATTGGACTTCTGATTATTCAAACAACTCATTCTCTGGTAATACTTTTAATACAAATTTGGATGCTAACAAGTTAACATTGCCATATACTGCTACAATGGCTAATGCAAAAACATTGAATACGCCAAGTACTTATGTTTCTCCTTCTACTGATTTACAGTCTTATTTCGGTCGTGCTCAATTGAACTACGACAGCAAATACTACTTAACAGGAACATTTAGAGCTGATGGTTCTAGCAAATTTGGTGCAAATAATAAGTATGCTTACTTCCCTTCATTGGGTGCTAAATGGGCTATCATCAATGAAGAGTTCATGAAAGGAAATAAGATTTTCTCAAACTTAGCATTTAGAGCTTCTTGGGGTATCACTGGTAACCAAGAGTTCCCAGCGGGTGCTTCTCAAGAACAATTCTATTTTGGTTCATATAACAATGCAAGTCAAATTAACGTAGCAAATCCAAATTTGAAGTGGGAAGAGTCTAGATCAATTGATTTAGGTATCGAATTCTCAACTAAAAATGGTAAAATCTATGGTGCTATTGATTGGTATGACAAGAATACTTCAAACATCTTGTTCCAATCAACAGCTATTCAACCAGCACCAGCTTCAATCTACTTCATTAACTTACCTAATGCTCAATTAAATAACACAGGTTTTGAATTTACATTAGGAGCTAATGTGTTATCTAACAAAGATTTAAATTGGGATTTGAATGGGTATGTAGCTTTCAACAAAAACATGTTGAAGAAATTTACTCAAAACGGTCAAGATATTCAAATCTTAACGGGTAGCATTGATGGTCAAGGTGTATCTGGTACATTAGGTCAAGTAATCACAAACAATCAACCAATTAACGCATTCTATTTGAAGAAATTCTTAGGATTTGATGCTAATGGTAACCAATTGTATGCTGAAAACCCAACTGTTGATGGAAACCCTAACCCAACAACTACTTTTGGTATTAGTTCTACACTTAGCTATAAGAAATTCACTTTCGTTGTAAACGGTGGTGGATCTGCTGGTTATTCAGTGTATAACAATACTGCAACTAGTGTAACAAACATTGCTGGTATTGCTAACGGTAGAAACATAAACTTAGCTGCTTATAATTCTAAGGAAAAAATTTCTAGCCCTGTTGCTGCAAACTCTAGATTCTTGGAAAGTGGTAATTTCTTCAAGTTGAGAAATGCTTCAGTATCTTACAACTTTGGCAACTACGGTAAGTACATTAAAAACTTAAATGCATTCGTTTCTGGAAACAACTTGTTAGTTTTCACCAAGTTTACTGGATTTGATCCTGAGGTTAATATCGACAAAGGAAGTAACAACTATCCTTCAAGATCAATCGAATACTTGCCTTATCCAACTGCGAGAACTTTCTCAGTGGGTGTAAACTTTTCTTTATAATCTAATTAATAAAACAATAATTTATGATAAAGTCATTTAAATTAAAAGTGTTTGGACTAGTATTAGTTACAGCCGTTGGTTGTTCTAAGCTAGACGAGCAGTTAAATAGCACTTTGACTAATACTCAAACTGCTAATGCATTGGGTAGTGCCGGTGTAGGTTTGCTTTTGCAAGCTGCTTACTCTGATGTAGGCGGACCGTTCACTGCACAAGATTTGATTTTTTCTTTACAAGAAAATTCAACTGACGAGTCATTAGTACCTACAAGAGGTGGTGACTGGGATGATAACGGTGTATGGCGTGTGGTACACAGCCATGGTTGGGATGCTAACCATAGCCAAGTATTAAACGTATACAATTCTTTAAACAAAATTAACTTTGATGCTACAAACGTATTAGCATTTAGCCCAAGCGCACAACAAGCTGCTGAAGCTAGATTTTTAAGAGCGTTATCATTGTATCAATTGTTAGACTTATATGGTCAATTCCCAGTAAGAAATCCAGGTGATAACTTATTGAATGCACCTAAAGTTTATGCAGGTGCAGCAGGGGCTGATTTCATTATTGCTGAATTAACAGCAATAATCCCTAGCTTACCAGCTACTTCAGATGCTGATAAAGCAAACCAAACTTCTGGTAACGTTTTATTAATGAAATGTTATTTGAACAAAGGTGCTTGGGCTAACAGAGCTGCTCCAACATTTGATAATGGTGACATGCAAAAAGTAATCAGCATCGGTAATGCAATTATCGCTGGTGGTAAGTACAGTTTAGCTACTGAGTACTTTAGCAACTTTGATGTTGACAATGGTTCTTCTAAAGAAAACATTTTAACATACGTAAACACTACAGGTGTTAACGCAAACAATAGTGGTGTGAATGGTACTTGGGCTAAAACTTTACACTACAATTCATATACTCCATCTAACCCTAACGCAGGTTGGAACGGTTTCTCTACAATGAGTGACTTTTACAATAGCTTTGGTGCGGTAACTCCAATGGTGGGTGTAACTAACTTCAAAGCTGGTAAAACAAACGGTCTTTATGCAGATACTGCTGCTGATAGTCGTATTGGTGGTCGTTATAGTGCTAAATCAACTCCTCAATCAGGTATTAAGCCAGGTTTCTTAATTGGTCAACAATATGATGAAAAAGGTGTTGCTGAAAAAGACAGAAAAGGTGCTGCTTTAGCTTTTGATCCAACAATCGCTAACGATATGAAAGAAACAGGTGCTAATTTAGAAGTTACTGGTATCCGTGTAATTAAATACACGCCTGACTTCTCTAATGGTTCTTCTTCATACGGTGGTCCTTCAGGAAATGACATTGTTATTTTCCGTTATGCTGATGTTATCTTAATGGTTGCTGAAGCTAAAATGCGTACAGGTGATAATGCAGGTGGTTTGACATTAGTTAATCAATTAAGAACTGCTAGAAAAGCTGGATCAGTAACTTCTATGCCATTGGTGAATACAGCTGATCCAGTTGATCCAAAAACTTTATTAGCTGAAAGAGGTAGAGAATTTTATTGGGAGGCTCAAAGAAGAACAGACTTAATTCGTTTTGGTGTGTTTTTAAAGCCTTGGCAATATAAACCAACTGATGATGCTAAATATTTAGTGTTCCCAATCCCAAGTCAATCTTTGGCTGCGAACCCTAACTTGAAGCAAAATCCTGGATACTAGTTGTAAATATTACAATTTAAATATCTAATTTTGAAGAGGCCAATTTTATTGGCCTCTTCTTTTTTTTATAACCTTGATCATGAGAAATTGCTTTAGTTACATTTCATTTTTAGTAGTCATATTTTTATCAAGTTGTAGCTTGAAAAAAGAAAAAGCTATGTTTGAATTAATGGACAAAACGGGTATTGATTTTATCAATCAGGTGGAGGATGGCAAAAAAGAGAATAGCTTTTTATTTAGGAATTTTTATAATGGTGGCGGAGTAGCTATTGGTGATATAAATAATGATGGACTAGCCGATGTTTTTTTAACCTCCAATACAGCTGCTAATAAATTGTATTTAAATAAAGGCGATTTTAAATTCGAGGATATTTCAATCAAGGCCGGGATCATTGTGGATGATATATGGAATACCGGCGTTGTTATGGCCGATATTAATGCTGATGGATGGTTGGATATATATGTTTGTAGCTCAGGTCATATGCCAACTGGAAACCGTTTAAATAAGCTTTACATTAATAATAAGAATGGAACGTTTACAGAAGATGCAAAGTCATTTGGGTTAGCAATTAAAGCCTATACAACACAGGTTTCATTTTTTGATTATGATATGGATGGCGATTTGGATTGTTTTATGATTAACAACAGTCCCATTCCTGTAAACCAATTAGAGTTTTCCAATAAGCGTGATTTATTAGAAAGTAAATGGCCGGTTGGTGAATTTTTAAAAGGTGGCGGAGACCACTTGTATAAAAACGAAAAAGGACATTTTGTGGAAGTAACACAAGATGCAGGTATACATGGTACATTATTAAGTTTTGGAATGGGTGTGTCGGTTGGTGATATCAACAATGACGGTTACCCTGATGTATATGTGGCGAACGATTCTTATGAGCGTGATTATTTATACATGAACCAAAAAAACGGGAAGTTTAAAGACGTTTTAGAGGAAACTATGCAACACACAAGTTTCTCCTCCATGGGGGCAGATATTGCGGATGTAAACAATGATGGCTATAGTGACATATTCACTACCGACATGTTACCACTTTCTGATTTTAGAATTAAAACAACTGGCGCATTTGATGATATCGATATGTTTAATCGTAAGATTGGTGCTGGATTTTATTATCACTATGTAAAAAATTGTTTACAGTTAAATTCACCTTCTGGTAATTTTAGAGACATCGGAAATTTTGCAGGCGTATCGGCTTCTGATTGGAGCTGGGGTGCATTAATGTTTGATATGGATAATGATGGATGGAATGATATTTTAGCTTGTAATGGTGTTAATCATGATGTAACTGATTTAGACTTCATGAACTTTTTTGCAAATGATGTTATTCAAAAAATGATATTGACTGGCCGTAAGGATGAGATGGATCAAGTATTAAAACAAATTCCCAAAACACCTATCCCTAATAAAGTATATCGAAATGAACACAATTTAAAATTCACTGATATAGGGGACAAGTGGGGTTTAGGACAAAATACCTTTTCCAATGGAGCGGCCTATGGGGATTTAGACAATGATGGCGATTTGGATATGATTATTAACAATGAGAATCAACCTAGTTTCGTTTATAAAAATAATGCGAGAGAAATAAACCAACATAATTTTATTGGTATACAGTTGCAAGGGAATGGTCAAAACACGTTTGCTGTTGGAAGTAAAATCCAATTATATATAGGTAAGGAAATTTTAACTAAGGAAGTCATTCCTAGCAGAGGGTTTCAGTCCTCAGTTGATTACAAGCAATTAATAGGTATTGGAAAAAATGGAAAGATTGATTCAATGAAAATCATATGGCCTAATTTACTGATTACAAAAATTGTTAATCCGGCCGTTAATAAAGTACATAACATTAAACAACCTGAGCAAGGTGAAAAATTCAATGGTATAGATAAGCCACAAAGCAAGCCATTGTTAACAAAAGTGGAAACAAAATTTTTGAAACATTCTGAAAACGATGTGGTTGATTTTTATGCTGAAAGAGGACTACCTGAAATGTTATCAAAGGAAGGCCCAAAAGCTGCAGTGGGTGATGTAAATGGGGATCAATTAGATGACATTTTTATTGGCGGTACGCCTGATCATCCTGGTCAAGTTTATTTACAAAATAAAGTTGGAGATTTTATATTAAAACCACAGCCTGCTTTTAATGCATTTAAAACTTTTGAGGATGTAGCTGTTCAATTGATTGATGTTGACAATGACCGTGACTTAGATTTAATCATTGGACCTGGCGGAAATAACAATGAAATTAACACTAGAGAACTTCAATTAAGATTATTTAAAAATGACGGTAAAGGAAATTTCGAAATTGATGCAAATGCGTTCCCTAATGTTTCGATGAATATTTCTGTAATTGCTCCCAATGATTTTAACAAGGACGGGTTTGTTGATTTATTTGTAGGTGCTAGAAATTACCCATTTGTATATGGTATTGATCCGACTAGTTTTTTATTACAAAATGATGGTAAAGGACATTTCATTGATGTAACTATTGCAAAAGCACCAGGCCTTTCTAATATAGGTATGCTAACGGGGGCAAGTTGGGTTGATTTAGATGGAGATCATCAAAATGAAATAGTGGTTGTTGGCGAATGGATGGCTCCGCACATATTTAAATATACCCATGATAAATTTTCAGAGGTAAAATCTAATTTGAACGCCTTAAATGGATGGTGGCAAACAATACAAATAGCCGACATCAATAAGGACGGGAAAATGGACTTGATCATTGGCAATGTGGGGGAAAATTTTTATCTGCAACCAACCTTTAAACAACCTGTTAAATTGTTTGTAAATGACTTTGATAAAAATGGGATAAAAGACAAAGTGGTTACTTATTCCGTTGATGGCAAAGACAAACCAGTAGTGGTGAAAAGGGAATTAGAGGAAATGGTACCCGCTATCAAAAAAAATAATTTAAAGCATATTCAATACGCCAATAAGTCAATCCAAGAAATATTTACACCAGAGGATATTAAGAGTGCAGTTGTGAAAACATTTAATTATGCTAGTTCCATTATAGCCATCAATAAAGGGGATGGACAATTTGAAATAATTACATTACCTATTATGGCTCAATTAAGTAGTGTAAATGCAATAGAAGTAAGTGATTTAAATAATGACGGTCGTTTGGATTTAATTGTGGCTGGCAATCATTTTGATTACCAGCCACAATATGACAGGCTAGACGGAAGTTTTGTAGAAGTATTTTTACAACAAAAAAATGCTCAATTTGAATTAATGGATCCTGCACAAGCTGGTATTTTGTTAAAGGGACAAATGAGAGACATGAAAAAAATTAATAGACTAGGTAAAACAAATTATTTATTGCTACGGAATAATGATTTTCCTTTACTCTATCAATTAAATTAATTAAAAAGTTGAATGATACATTATTAGTGAAAAAAAATAGTATAAATATTACCTTATTTGCAATTGCTTCCTGCATTATTATATTTTTCTGTAGTGCACCATCAAAACAAAATACTTTATTTGAATTAGTTGAAAATTCGGGCATTGATTTCAATAATAAAGTTCAGGATAATGATACTATCAATATTTTAAATTATCGCAATTTTTACAATGGAGGCGGTGTGGCAGTGGGTGATTTAAATAATGACGGACTAGCTGATGTTTTTTTTACAGCAAATCAAGGTGCAAATAAATTATATTTAAATAAAGGCGGTTTAAAATTTGAAGATATTTCAGTGAAAGCTGGATTTGTCGAAAAGCAACAATTTAGCACGGGTGTTGTGTTGGTAGATATTAACAACGATGGCTGGTTGGATATATATGTTTCAAATGCGGGCAGTATGAACAATGAAGCATTAAGGGCAAACCAATTATTTATCAATAACCACAATTTAACCTTCACGGAAAAAGCAGCTGAGTTAGGTTTAGCGGATACTGGTTATACGACACAGGCTTCTTTTTTTGATTATGATATGGATGGGGACTTAGATTGTTTTTTAATTAACAATAGCCCCATTCCAGTTAATAGCTTGGGCTATCCAAAACAAAGGGATGTATTAGCAAAGGATTGGCAAGTCCCTGCAAATATGAAAGGTGGTGGTGATCATTTATATCAAAATAACAATGGACATTTTACAGAAGTCACTAAGCAGTCAGGAATTCATGGTTCCTTAATGAGTTTTGGTTTGGGCATCTCAATTGGGGATATTAACGGTGATTATTATCCAGATATTTTTGTTTCAAACGATTTTTTCGAAAGAGATTATTTATACATTAATCAAAAGAATGGCAGCTTCAAGGATCAACTTGACACTTTACTATCCCATTCAAGTTTTGCTTCCATGGGTGCTGATATTGGGGATATCAATAATGATGGCTATCCTGATATTTTCACCACCGATATGTTACCTGCCGATGACTATCGTTTAAAAACAACTTTAAGCTTTGATGATATTGATCAATATAGGCTTAAGGAAAGGAATGATTTTCACCATCAATTTTTACAAAATACATTACAATTAAATACAAAGCATAATAAGTTTATAGACATAGCAAATTATAGTGGTGTGAATGCCTCAGAATGGAGTTGGGGTGCATTGATGTTTGATGCAGACAATGATGGCTATAATGACATTTATATTTGTAATGGAATTTACAGGGATTTAACCAACCAGGATTTTCTGGATTTTGATGCGAATGAAATAAAAGAAAAGATGATTCAAACAGGAAGAAAAAATTTAACTGATTTAGTTAATAAAATTCCTTCCATTGCAGTACCCAATAAACTTTTCAGAAACAAAGGCAATTTGAAATTTGAAGACAAGTCCACTGATTGGGGCTTTACACAAAACTCTTTTTCAAATGGCGCTGCTTATGCCGATTTAGACAATGATGGTGATTTGGATTTAGTCATTAACAATGTGAATGAACCTGCGTTGGTTTATAAAAACCTAACTGCTAATAACAAAACAAGTCATTTTATTGCATTTAAATTAGAGGGGATTGATCAGAATAAATTTGCGATTGGTGCAAAAGTGCTAGCTTATATGGGCAATCAAGTAATTACAAGGGAGCTCATGCCAAGTAGAGGTTTTCAGTCCTCTGTTGACTATAAACTAATCATGGGTATCGGTACAAATACAAAATTTGATTCAGTGATTATTAACTGGCCAAATAATACACGCCAAAAAATCACACAAACCTTAAAAATTGATACGACAAACCTTATTAAGCAACCATCTTTAGGCGACAAGTCACTATTTCAATATGTTAATAAGGAAATTTCACGAAAGCCGTTATTGACCAAAACAGCTGTAAAGTTTGATAGACATCAACAACCTGATTACACCGACTTTTATGCAGAGAGGGGTATTCCTGAAATGTTGTCACATATGGGGCCTAAAGCTGCTATAGGAGATGTAAACGGTGATGCAATGGATGACATTTATGTTGCTGGTACAAGTGAACATTTAGGACAGTTGTATTTGCAAACAAAAAATGGCTTTCAAAAAAAGGGAATACCGGATATGGTTCAATTTGCCAATTTCGAAGATGCTGAGTTGGCTTTTGCGGATGTGGATGGTGACCAGGATTTAGATTTATTTATAGCAGCAGCAGGTAATAATGCACTACCTGGATCAAGAGAGTTACAAAACCGATTATTCATAAATGATGGTAAGGGAAATTTCCAGATTTCAACAACTGCGTTCCCTTTAAACCAGGATAATATAGGAACTATTAATTGGTGTGATTTTGATAAGGATGGCGATATTGATTTATTTACCGGTGCTTCCTGCGTTTCAAAATCATATGGCATTACACCACTCTCACATGTTTATTTGAATAACGGGAAGGGGCAATTTAATGATTTGCCATCAACACGCATGGCAGGGTTAGATAGGGTAGGAATGTTAAGAAGTTCATCTTTGATGTATTTAGATAATAACCCAGCATTAGTAGTTGTTGGAGAATGGATGAGTCCTCATATTTATACATATAGTAATGGATCCTTTAAAGAAATAAACTCAAACTTAAATCAATTATATGGTTGGTGGACAGCTGTTAGAGTTGCCGATTTAAATAATGATGGCAAAGCTGATTTAATATTAGGTAATATTGGAGAGAACTTCAATCAACATCCTTCCATGGATGCACCATTGAAATTATTTGTATCTGATTTTGATGGGAATGGTAGTATTGATAAAATCATGACCAAGACTTACGATAAAAGGGACGTTCCTGTTTTCATGAAAAGAGATATTCAAGATCAAATCCCATCACTGAAAAAAGTGGCATTACATCATGAGGAATATGCTAAAAAATCAATCAATGAATTATTTAGTAGTGAGATCCTAAATAAAGCAGCTGTAACAAAAGTGAATTATACCTCATCAATTATTGCCTTAAACAAAGGAAATGGACAATTTGAGATAAAGGCACTACCAGCAATCGTTCAATTTTCAAGTATTCATGCCATCAATACTTTTGATTTTAATAAAGACGGAAATTTAGATTTAATAATAGGTGGGAATGATTTTTATTTCCAACCTCAATTGGGTCGATTAGATGCCAATCAAGGTTTAATTTTATTGGGTGATGGAAAGGGTAGTTTCAATGCACTTAGTTCCGATAAAGTTGGCTTAAATTTAAATGGTATGGTAAGGGCTATTGAGAAAATTAATTTTCAACAACAACCGCATTGGTTGATTTTACAAAATGACAAGGAGCCGCAATTATATAAGCAACAACCTTAATTACATTACTGGGAAGTAAAGCCTAGTTTGCCATTTAGTACTATCTATGATTTGTCGTCGATCATTCATTAGTAATTCAAATGGTACTGCGGGTGATGGCCTTTTTGCATCTAATAAATAATTTTTTAGTGCACTATATCCATTTTGGATAGCATAAGTTCCTCCCGTCACTTCTGTAACAAACATTTTTCCGTTCACCGGCATTTTTTTTAATGTAAACTTTTCTGTTTCAGGAATTTTTGAATCTATTGAAAGGCCAACCATAACTGTATAATCATTGGTTTGATTGTCTAATATGGTCACCATTGGATGATTGATTGCTTTTATATTAAATTGGTTCAAGTATTTTGAAAGTTCATCAGCGGCATTATAGATTTGGGCATTGGTTGGTCGTTTATCACATTTAAATTTAGTGACAATTAAAAGGGTGTCTTTCAGCGAAATTTCTTTAATATCAAAACCATAAATATTTACAGGTTTTTCTACAAAGGATTTGATTTCATTAAGTAATTGAGCAGTTGCTTTTTTTATTTTTTTTGCTTCTTGATAATCATTCCATCTTGTTATAGGATTCCATCCAGTTTTGATTTCAAAAAACCAATGGATTGCGGCGCTATCTCTATTGATGCTATTTACTGAAATAAAACTTTTTGTTTGTATTTTATGAGTAGCAATATCTATTTGAATTAAATTGGATAATGCATTATTTACAGTAAAGTGAACATCCTTTATTTTAATTTTTTGATCAGCACTATCCTTGTAGATCGACATACTTTTGAATAACAAATCATGATTATTAATAAGCCTTAGAACCGATAATTCATGTGTTCTAGTTACCTTAAAAGTAGATACTTTGATCGTGGATGGAATGAGCCAATAAAAGCTTATAACGGAAGTTAATATCAAAAGGGTCATCACTAATCTTGCATACTTCATTTTGATTGAAATTTATTTGTAAAAATACAGCATGCTCATGATTTTTACTATAAATCTTTACTCGAATGAAAGGGATAAATCTTTGAAATGAATTAACTTCATTGTCTAAAAATGGCTACTTTATATTAAAAAATAGTATAATGTATTAATGCTATAACAAATTGCAAATTTTTATAAAAGTTGAATGCAAAAAATGAATAAAGGCTTTTCCATATTTAATATTTTTCTATTGCCTACTTTGATAAGTATATCAATACTATGTTCCGTAAGCTGCAATAATGACAAAAAGGAAACTGCTTTATTTGAAATGTTAGATGCCGATAAAACAGGTATCACATTTGAAAATAGGTTAAAACCAACACCTGAATTTAATATGTTCCACTATATGTATTATTATAATGGTGCTGGTGTTGGAACAGGAGATTTTAACAATGATGGAAAGGTGGACATATTTTTTGCTTCCAATGAGGGTGAAAATCAATTGTATTTAAATAAGGGGAAACTACAATTTAACAATGTCACCAAACAAGCCGATATTCCTCAGGACAGTGCATGGAATACTGGGGTTTCAGTGATTGACATTAATAACGATGGGCTATTAGATATTTATATTTGTAGGCTAGGCAATTTTGAAAAATTTAAAAGTAAAAATCAATTATTAGTTTGCCAAGGTTTGCGTAATGGAATTCCTTTTTATAAGGAAGAAGCTAGTAAGTATGGTTTAGATTTTTCGGGCTTTAGTACACAAGCAGCATTTTTTGATATGGACAATGATGGGGACTTGGATGTTTTTTTATTAAATCATGCGGTACATCAAAATGGCACTTTTGCGCCTCGAAAAAATTTCTTGGGAACTTATGATGTTACTTCTGGGGACCGCATTTTTAAAAATGTCAATGGTAAATTTGAAGACGTTACTAAGTTGTCTAAAATAAACAGTAGTAAAATTAGTTATGGATTAGGTGTAGTCATTAGTGATATCAACTTAGACGGGTATCCAGATATTTATGTTGGTAATGATTTTCATGAAAATGATTATTTATATATTAATCAACATAACGGGACTTTTTCAGAGGAACAAGAAAAACGTATGATGCATACTAGCCAATATTCAATGGGTGTTGATGCGGGCGATTTAAATAACGATGGTTTCCCTGAAATTATATCCATGGATATGTTGCCGAAGGATCCTTATATTTTAAAAAGATCATTAGGAGAGGATGATTATGATACCTATAAAATGAAAATTGGTGTAGGGTATGGGGTTCAAGTAACCAGAAACAACTTGCAATGGAATAGACGAAATGGACAATTTAGTGAAATAGGAATGTACTCCGGTATTTATGCAACTGATTGGTCCTGGGCAACCTTATTAATGGATTTTGACAATGATGGTTATAAAGATATTTTCATTGCCAATGGGATACCCAAACGAATGAATGATATGGATTATGTTAACTATGTATCCAATCAAGAGATTCAAGAAAAAATTAGGGAAAATAATATGGGTGATAAGGATATGTCATTAATTGACCGTTTCCCTGAGATCAAAATTCCGAACCAATTTTATTTGAATAATGGAAATATGTCTTTTTTAGATAAGGAAAAAGGGATCATCAATAATCCCAATTCTTATTCCAATGGAGCCGCTTATTCCGATTTTGATAATGACGGTGATTTAGACTTAGTCGTTAACAATGTAAATGACAAGTCATTTATTTATGAAAACAAAACGAATTCGGATACTGCTAATAAATTTGTGAAAATAAAATTCAAAGGCCCTGAAAAAAATATAAATGCATTGGGAGCTAAAACTTTAATATTTGCAAAAAATCAAATTAGAACTTACGAAAACTATCCGGTTAAAGGTTTTTTATCAAGTATGGAAGTGCCTCAGTTAATAGGTTTAAAAAATACTAAAGTTGATTCGGCATTTGTAATTTGGCCAGATAATAGTTACCAACGAATTCAGTTGAATGGCATTGTAAATAAAAATATACAGGTTGCATATCAAAAAGGACTCCCTGCATTTAATTACAGCTTAATGAATAATTATTGGCCACCATCAGGGTACATAATGAAGGATATCACTTCAAGTACGGATATTAAATTTTTACATCAAGAAAATGCATTCCAGGAATTTAATAGGGAGCAGCTTATCCCCCAAATGAATTCGACCGAAGGCCCTGCAATGGCGATTGGAGATATTGATCATGATGGTAATGAAGATTTTTTTATTGGGGCTGCACGTGGTTTTCATAATGCGGTTTATGTACAAACAAAAAATGGAAAATTCAAGCAAGTAGTTCAGCCGGCACTTTTATTGGATAGTAATTATGAGGATGTTGATGCGGTATGGATTGATTTGAATAAGGATACTCATTTGGATTTAGTGGTGGGTTCAGGAGGTAATGAATATTATGGCAAGGATGTTTTCATGCAATCAAGGGTTTATTTAAACGATGGTAAAGGGAATCTAAAAAAATTAGAAAATGCGATTCCAGTATTCAACCAAACTTCATCCATTATTGCTAGTGACTTTAATAAGGACGGTTATCCAGATTTATTGTTAACCAGCAAAACAGTTTCCATGCAATATGGCTATCCAGCTGATAGTTATGTTTTATACAATACAGGTGACGGACATTTTAAAGATGTAACTAATACGGTGGCCCCATTCTTACAAAAAATCGGTATGATAACCAACGCTAATCATGTAGATATTAATGGGGATGGCGTTAAAGAATTGATTTTAACACATCAGTGGGGTGGGATTGATATTGTATATACTACTAAAAATACTTGGGAAAAAGCGAGCCTTACTGATTTGCCAGGTTGGTGGAATTTTACCATTGCCGCTGATTTTGATGGTGACGGTGATATGGATTTAATCGCAGGAAATTTAGGCTTGAATTCAAGATTAAAGGCTAGTCAAAAGGAATCCATAAGAATGTATTATAATGATTTTGATGATAATGGTACCAATGAACAAGTAGTTAGTTATTTTGTACAAGGAAAAGAAATACCATTCGCCAATAAAGATGAAATTCAAAGACAAATCCCACTCATCAAAAAAAAGTTTTTATATGCTGAAGATTTTGCAAAAGCAAAAATAGAACAGATATTTTCTAAAACTAAGTTGAGCTCAGCTACTTTATACGAGGCGTATCATTTTGCAAATACGGTATTCATCAATAACGGTAAAGGAATTTTTTTTCCAATTATTTTGCCATGGCAAGCTCAAATATCTTCCTATAAAACGGCTGCTTTATGTGATGCAAATGGAGATGCATTACCGGATGTTTTATTAATGGGTAATTTTTATGATAACAACGTTCAAATGGGCAGATACGATGCTGATTATGGTACCATGTTAATCAATAAAGGAAAGGGAAATTTTGAACCAACCACCATTAATGGATTGAATTTAAAAGGACAAGTAAGAAAAATAAAACCAATTCAAATCAACAAAAATGGTAGTTATATATTAGCTTTTAATTCAGATAGTATAAAAGTGATTCAGTTAAATAAACTCCAAAAATAATTTTTTTAAAAATATTAAATCCTACTTCATGATCAAGTTTTTGCTACTTTCATTTTTACTTATAGGCTTAAGTGTAACTGCGCAAAAAATTGACCCTTGGCAGTTAGAAGCTAAAAACTGGGATACAAAAAATTATTATGGCGTGACAGTTGCTAATGGGATGATTGGAATAGTTTCTGCACAAACACCCTTTAAAGTAAAGGACGTGGTTCTAGCGGGCGCATATGATTTGTATGGCAGAGGCAGGGTAAGTAATTTTTTACGAAGCTTTAATTTACTCAATATGCAAGTAAGCATTAATGGTGAGCAAGTAAATGAAAATAACACCCAAAATTTTGTACAACGGTTGGATATGAAAAATGCAAGCTTCACTGGAAGTTTTGATATGGGAGACAAGGCAACCCTAACTTACACTTATTATTCATTAAGACAACTTCCGTTTACTGTTTTAATGGATGTGGAAGTAATTGCTAAAAAGGATATTGACTTGGGTGCTGCAAGTGTCATGGAAGCACCTGATGCTTTAAAGGATGTTCAAAATTATTATAATGAAATTGATCGCCCACATGTGGTAATTAGTTTACTTACTTCTTCAGCAAAGAGTCCTACCGGTAAATTATTGATGTGTGCTTCTAATACTTTTTTGTTTAGTGAAAAGCATGGAGCTGAACCAAGGGTGATTCATGAAATGTGGGATAATAATATGCATTTAATGAAGTTTGGTAAAAAACTAAAAGCAGGCAGTTCCTACCGTTTTTCAGTTGCAGGAAGCTCCATTACATCAGCCCATCACGACGATCCTTTAAATGAGGCAGAGCGAATGACTATTTTTGCCAAACTAGAAGGTCGTGATCGTTTAATTGCACATCATCAAGATGCATGGGCTGAACTATGGAAAAGTGATATTCAAATTACTGGTGATGAACAAGCACAACAGGACGTACATAACATGTTATATCATTTATATTCGTTTGTAAGAGCTGAATCGAATTTAAGCCCTTCGCCAATGGGTTTATCTGGGCTAGGATACAATGGACACGTTTTTTGGGATACCGAGCTTTGGATGTATCCTGCATTGTTAACCCTACATCCAGAAATGGCTAAGTCAATGATTCAGTATCGGTTTGATCGCCTAGATGCTGCCCGACGAAATGCTTTTAATCATGGGTACAAGGGTGCTATGTTTCCATGGGAGAGTGCAGGTACTGGTGTGGAGGAAACTCCAGTTTGGGCATTAAGTGGCCCCTTTGAACATCATATTACAGCAGATGTTGGTTTTGCAGCATGGAACTATTATTGCGTTACTCAAAATAAGGAGTGGCTTCAAACAACTGGCTGGCCATTAATCAAAGAAACTGCAGATTTTTGGACCTCTAGAGTGGAAAGAAAAGGTGTAGGGCAATTTGAGATTAACAATGTAGTTGCAGCTGATGAGTGGGCTGAAAATGTAGACAATAATGCATTCACCAATGCAGCTGCAATTGCCAACTTGCAAGCAGCCACAAAAGCAGCTACTTTATTAGGACTAAAAGTAAATCCAGATTGGGAGTTTGTTGCAAAAAATATTCCAATTTTAACTATTTCGGATAGTAAGGGAGAAGGGGTCGGTGTTACTAAAGAACATGCCAGTTATAATGGAGAAGGTATTAAGCAGGCGGATGTAAATTTATTGGCATATCCATTAAAATCGATTACAGATAAAGCACAAATAAAAAAGGACTTGGATTACTACTCAAAAAGAGTACCCAATCAAGGAACACCTGCAATGACACAGGCAATATTTGCATTGTTATATGCAAGACTTGGGGAAACTGAAAAAGCATATCATTTTTTTCAGGATGCCTATAGGCCTAATTTAAATCCACCATTCAGGGTGATTGCTGAAACTAAGGGAGGTACTAACCCTTATTTTTTAACTGGAGCCGGGGGTGTAATTCAGTCATTGTTAATGGGATTTGGGGGATTAGACATTACTGAAAAAGGTATTGTACAATTGCCTGTCAAATTACCTGTTGGGTGGAAAAAAATAACCATTTTGGGTGTACAAGGTAAAACATACACAATAGAGTAATTTTTTGTAATTTTACATTGATTGAAAAAAATTTCAGCCATATTATTCTTGGGCATTATGCTGTTTAACGGATTCGGTTACCGTATTGTATCCAATTATTTTGATCAAAAAGCATCCGACCATTTGGTGACATTGATCGAGCAAAATAATTACAATGAGTCAGCATTGGTTTCGATAAAAACGCCCATTAATTTGCCTTATTATTCAAATAATCCAAAATTTGAGCGATTAGACGGTGAAATGGAAATTAATGGTATAGTTTATCAATATGTTGAACGAAGAGTATATAATGATAGTTTAGAGATAAGAATTTTACCTAACCAGGATCGTATGCATATTAAAAATGCAAAAGAAAGTTTTGATCAATTAGCTGCTGACTTTGAACAAAAGCTAACTGCTAAAAAATCAATACCGGTTAATAAGTCATCAGTTAAAGTAATAAGCTTCGATTACGTAGACCAAAATAATAAGTGGTCACTTGAAAAAATAATTACGCGCAAAATGGTAATTGGTCCCCGTTTTGATGAGCGTTTATTAAGCGTTTGTTTACCTATACAAGCGCCACCTCCCAAAAACATTGCTTAGTTTATTAAGCCCAACTTCCATCATCGGAAGTGTTTTAGTATATTAATAATGAATCTATTTTACTTTGAAAAATTTAAGTAGATGCATTATTCTTCTAATCAGTTCAATCAATGAAAATGAAAAATATTCTTTTAATTGCTATCATAGCAATTGGTTCTGTGGCATGTAATAGCAAAGGCGAATACAAGCAAGTGATACATAGCGCTGGATTATATGCAAATACAGTGCATGAATTAAATCAAGTTGTAATGGGGAATAATTTTAGTCCGATTATCGCTTCCAGAAATTATGCTTACGCTGCTATTGCAGGCTATGAAGTAACGGCTGCAGGCAACCCTTCCCAATATCAAAGTTTAGCTGGTCAATTAAAAGGTTTGACAACTATACCTATGCCAGAAGATACGGCTAATATTGATTTTCCTTATGCATCCTTAGTGGCCTATTGCATGGTTGGGGAAGCGGTTACATTCCCAGAAGGCAGTATGAAAGAATATACCGACAGCTTGCACAAATTGGTACAAGCAAAGGGTATGCCATCAAAAATGATTGAAACATCGGAAGCGTATGCTAAAAAAGTGGGTGCGGCAATTATTGCTTGGAGTAAGAAAGATAATTATGCACAAACTAGAAGTGCTGAAAAATATACTGTTAAGGATTTGCCAGGCAGATGGGTGCCCACACCACCAATGTATGCTCAGGCAGCAGAACCACATTGGAAGGAGATAAGAACCATGGTTTTAGATAGTGCAAGTCAGTTTCGTCCAAAAGCACCACCTGCGTTTAATGTTACCGATAAAAATAGCGAATACTATAAAAACGTGATGATGGTAAAAAATGCAGTGGATAGTTTAACAGAGGAACAAAGGCATATTGCCAATTTTTGGGACGACAATCCATTTAAAGTAAATGTGAGCGGTCATATTATGTTTAGTTCCAAAAAATTCTCACCTCCTGGTCACTGGATGGGCATTGTTGGAATTGCAAATAAAACGGCTAAAGCTGATTTTGAAACTGCAACCTATGCATATGCAAAAACAGCAATTGCTTTATTTGATGCATTTATCCATTGCT
This sequence comes from uncultured Bacteroidota bacterium, assembly GCA_903929425.1. Classification (GTDB taxonomy): domain Bacteria; phylum Bacteroidota; class Bacteroidia; order Chitinophagales; family Chitinophagaceae; genus Sediminibacterium. The sequence continues at coordinate 70,621 of CAIYUO010000085.1, read as the reverse complement.
GGGATGCTAAGTACGAGTATAATACAGTACGTCCTGAAACAGTTATAAATAAGTACTTTGATATGAACTGGAGACCTTTATTACAAACTCCAGCTTTCCCAGAATATACATGTGGACACTCCACTATTTCGTCCGCTGCAGCTGAAGCATTAACCAGTGTTTATGGCGATAATTTTGCTTACACAGATTCTACAGAATTAGAATTTGGCATAGCTAATAGAAGCTTTACATCATTTAGAGCAGCAGCAGAGGAAAATAATTGGGCAAGATTCTACGGTGGCTTACACTTTCATAATTCTTGCATTGTAAGTACGGAGCAAGGTAAAAAAGTAGGAAGCTGGGTAGTAGACCATTTAAAAATGAAAAAATAAACACTTGAGAGAATTTGTTTCCTCAGACCTAACATCAAAAAAACAAAAAATGAAAAAATATATTTTATCATTACTGATTGTAATGACCTTATACAAAAATACAAATGCACAAGGTTGTGTAGCTATTCGAACAGTCGGTGGATTAAACACCATGGAACATTCAATGATGCATGAAATGATGCATGATAGTATTGCTAAAAAAATGGTCGAACCTAAATGGGATTTAAATATTAGTGGTCGCTATTTTAAGTCATATAAGCATTTCAATGGCACTGATGAAGTTACTCAAAGAGTGACTGACGGCACTGATGTACGTAATTTTAGTCGTACTGTTGATATTACATTGGTAAGAAAATTAAACGAAAAATGGAGTGTTGGATTAGATTTGCCATTGTTATACAACGAAAGATCTTCCTTATATGAGCATGTAAGTGGTACTAAAGGAAATCCAAGATTTTCAACCTATTCTCAAGGTGTTGGCGATATACGTATCACTGCATACAAGTGGATCATTGCTCCTAAAGCAGGCAATAAAGGTAATTTATTGGGTGGCGTTGGTTTGAAATTACCTACTGGTAATTATAAAGCAACCGATGTGTTTCATAATACATTAACAACCACGCGTGTTGGTCCTGTTGATCAATCCATTCAATTAGGGGATGGTGGTTTAGGCGTTTCATTAGAATTAAATGGATTTAGAGCTTTAAATAATACTTGGAGCCTATATAGCAATGCTTATTATTTAATTAATCCACGAGGAAATAATGGAGTGAGTACTGCAAGAGGTGGCGTTGCAACAGCATCAGCAATCAAATATACTTCTGATGTAATGAGTGTGCCAGATCAATATTTATTAAGAGCTGGTACCAACTGGACGAAAAATGCGACTACTATTTCATTAGGTGCAAGATATGAATGCATTCCCACATCAGACTTAATTGGAGATAATACAGGCTTTAGAAGACCAGGCAATGTATTAGCAATTGAGCCAGGTGCAAACTATACTTATAAGCAATTGAATTTTTATATTTATACACCTGTAGCAATTAGAAGAGAACGACCTCAAAGTTATCCTGATGTTTTAAAATCTAATGATACTAAAGTATTTTCAAGAGGTGACGCTGCTTTTGCTGATTATAGTATAAATATTGGCGTTGGTTATAGATTTTAACAAATAAAAGGACACTATCCAATAAACATTATTTATTTAGGTAGTTTATAAAATCAATCATTGATTTTTCGTCTTTTGAATTACCTGTTTGATTTTTTAAGTACGCTTTCCAAATTGATTCGTCAACGGAAAGCGTACTTTTTATATTGTTGGCACTCGCTTTAATACCAATAAAATTCATTTTATTAGATGCGAAATCAAAAACGTAATAGTTTATTTGATTTAAGTATTCAAATTCTGCTTTAGCTCCGTATACATAGGTTTCTCTAATTTTTTTATGTTGCCACTTTAGTAAATGATAATGAGTTCCTTTAGCCAGTATTTGGTAAAAAGTTTTTTCATTTGCATTATTAACAATTGGGTAACCATTTGCAAAACGATAAGTTGTTTGATTAATATCATTCGCGCCGCTTGGTGTTAGGATAAACTCTTTTATATCATCAGTAACAGCAAATAGGTTATTATTTTTTATAAAATACAGTTGTTCATCAAAAAGGGAATAGTTAAATGTATTGTCGGTATAATTTGTTCCGTTCGTTAAATATACCATTACATTTGACCAATTTTCTAGTAAATAGGGGGTACCCTTCGGGTCTTCTTTTGTACCAATGGGTATCATTTTCCCATCATTATTTTGGATAGAAAAATCTGTACCTACACCACTATTTCCAATATATTTCCCACTAGCTTGTGTTTTGCCTAAAATAGTTATAGTGACCAAAAGGCAGAGGCAAAGTATTTTTTTCATCTTAAGTAATTTAGATTTGAATGGCTATCATAAAGTTAGTTATTCAAAACTAAATAAGTCTTTTTATTGTGAGGATTGCTATCACTTTAAAATTTATGCGTTATAAGCTTCTAAAATAGCAAAACTGTATGGAGGTAATACGAAATATTCATTATCATTTCCCACTTTAAAGTATTGACCTGTCCAGTGATCATGCAAAATGGAAGGTCGTTCACCATATTCTTTAAATGCATACCAGGTTACAAATGAAGCTGTATTCTTATAATTAAATAAGCAGTATATTTTTTTATTTTCATCATGTCTAATAAAACCAGCGACATGAATATTATGAGGAGTCATCCAAGTGACATTTTTTGTATCGCTAAATACACTTAATGCTTGTCGGGTTTCAATTAGTTTTTTTGTATCGCTAAATATTCTATTTTCAAATGTTCCCTTTACTTTCCTTTTCTCATTATGTTCCCAATTCATAATTGGGCGGTGCATCCACCTATTATCATAACTTTTACTTGGATCTTGCAAATAACTATAATCATTTATATAAGCTAACTCATCTCCATAAAATAACATAGGAATACCACCCATGAAAAAGCTTTGTGCCTGCATTAAAATAATTTTTTTCAATGCATTTTCAATTTCTGTTTCGCTCTTCCATTCCACCGCTTTCTCCAGTCCACAAAGCGAAGCTAAGGAACCACTAATTCTTGCATCACCCGTTTTTGGATTAACGGAGAATAAGGCACCTGCCGAGGATGAACCATCATGCCATCCTGCAAAATAGTTTTTTAAATAGGTGCGATGTTGATAGGGGTTAAAGCCTGCTCGCTCAATCATATAGTCGTCATAGCCTAAGCCAATATCATCATGGCAACGGGTATAAGAAATCCAGGTACATCCAAATGGTTTTTGCATAATTGGATGTTGTGCTGACATCATCACCCTTGTGTCACCTGTGGCAAGTGCATCCCATTGCAGGGCCATTTGTGTTGCGTTATAAGCAACATCACATTCCTTTGCCGTATAATGGGCAGTTCCAAAGTATTTAATAATTTCATCAGGAGCAACAATGGCTTCACCCAAAATAGCCATCCCTGGACTGGCAACCAATACACATTGTTTTATCAAACGTAATAAAGTGTGTGCTTGATGTAAATTTTGACAGGTTGTTCCTATTTGCTTCCAAATAAATGCAGGAGCATCAATACGTAATATATCAACTCCTAAGTTTGCATAATGCAAAACATTATTAATCATTGCTATAAATACATTGGGATTACTATAATTTAAATCCCATTGATAATGATGAAAAACAGTCATTACCCACTTGTTACATTCAGGTATATAAGTGAAATTGCCAGGTGAGGACTCAGGAAAAATTTCCGGCATGGTTTGATCTAACTGGTTAGGTATATCACGATTATCGTAGCAATAAAAAAAGTCTTGATAATACTTATCACCTGCTTTTGCTTTTTCAGCCCACTCATGTTTATGAGATGTATGGTTTAAAACAATATCTAACATCAAATACATGTTGTTATCATTCATTTTTTGGACAAGGGCATTTAAGTCCTTATTGGTACCAAAACGGGGATCCACTTTTCTAAAATCGGAGACCGCATACCCGCCATCACTTTCTCCCTCGGGACTTTCAAAAACCGGCATTAAGTGTAAAAAGTTAACCCCTAATTCTTCAAAGTAATTTAGTTTTTCAGCTAAGCCATTAATATTCCCAGCGAATCTGTCAACGTATAAACTCATACCCGTAATATTATTACTTAAGTACCAGTTACCTTTTTCTGCTTTTTCAATATCCTTATTAAGAAGTGTGGTTGACCTTTGCTGATAATTTTCAATTAATGATTCTAGTAATGCATTAAAGCTTTCATTTCTTCCTATTTGAAAACCATATATGGAATCAAATAAAGATTCAATGGAATGTAAATGTTGTAAAAATCTATCAGAAAATGCTTTGTCCTTTTTTTCAGAGTCTATATTTTTTACTTTCAATAATTGAGTACCAAAAGCGATTAAGGCAGATGAGTTCACAGTAGTCGATATAATTTAATTAAAAATATTTTTGTTTAAGTGCTTAAAGGCTTCCATCGCACCCATGTATTCACAAGTATGTGCTCCAGCTTTATTGGCATTGAAAATAATTTTTCTCCAATCGTCTAAACTAATTGCACTCAACTCATTTGGCGTTTTTTTTGCAATTTGATATAAAACTGCCCCCACAAATGCATCACCCGCTCCAGTTGCGTCAATAGGATTTACAGTAATACTAGCAATGATTTCTAAATGATTTCCAATGGACAATAAAGTGCCTTCTTTACCAAGCGTAATAGCGAAAATGGCAGTTGACTTTTTTCTTAACGCTGCTGCAGCATGCTCAACGGTATCGCATCCGGTAATCAACATCGCCTCTTCGTCACTTAATTTAAAAAAATGACATTGCTCAATGAACGGCCATGACTGATCAACAAAACTTTTTGTATTATTTTGAAATAGTAAATGTCTATAATTTGGATCAAAACTAATAATGGTATTTTTCGCCTTTGCTTTTGCTAATAATTGGGTATAAGCTGATTGTAATGGACCCGGTAAAAAACCAGTAGCTGATCCAAAATGCACAATGCTATAATCGTTTAATTCCAATGTAGCCAAGTCATCAGAACTTAATTGACCATCGGCCCCACGATTAAAATAAAAATCTCTTTCACCGTCTTCCATTAAAGAAACAAAAGCGAATGTGGTAAAATAATTTGGATCTTGTAGCACCCACTTTGTGTTAACACCCATTTCTTGTAGTAAGTCGGTTAAATGTTGTCCAAATGGGTCTTTACCAACCTTTGCAGCCATGTCTACTTCAACCCCTAAAGCTGCAATAGCCGCTGCTACATTAGCGGGTGCGCCACCAGCTTTTTTTAAAAAATTTTGGCCCTTTGACAAGCTCGTGCCACGATCAGTACAAATCATATCAATCAACGCCTCGCCTATACACAATACTTTCATGATAAATTATATTAAATAAATTAGTGTCCCGAACTCATTGACATATTTTCAATTTCCGTGTTCGCTGATTTATCAGTTTGAATAAAAAATGTTAGTGCGGCAGCAATCATTAAAAATACACCTGCAAAACTAATTGCTTTGCCAGGGTCGTTATTTAAAAAATGTTTTAAAACATATCCAAAACTTATATTTTGAATAAGCATAGGAATAACAATCATCATATTGATAATACCCATGTAAACTCCATAACGTTCCTTTGGAATTTTATGCACCACTAATAAATAAGGAATACCCATCATACTTGCCCAAGCAATACCAAAGCCTGTCATAGGAATAAATAATAAATTCTTATCTGTAATGTGAGGGAATATTAATAAACCAACACCTGCCATTACCAAACAAATAATGTGAATGAATTTTGGGTTTATTTTTTTTGCTAACCACAGCAAACCAAATGCAGATAAAAAAGTAACAATATTATACCACCCATTTACTAAACCTGTCCATCCTACCGCTTCATCGTAGGCAGGATTGTTTTGGTAATTAGTTGTATTCCAAACTGAATGCGCAATACTTTTTGATGCATTTTGCCAATAACAAAAAAGTGCATACCACTGAAATAAATACACCAACCCTAATTGCCACATTACTTTTGGCATGCTTTTAATGGCATTAGCAATTTCAATAAAGGGGGTAAATAAATTAATTTTCTCACTTTTTAATTTTATCAACTCCTCCTCAGTTGGCGGAATCTCAGGTGTTTTATACACTGACCAACCTACTGAAGCAATGGAACAAATGGTGCCAAGAAAAAAACTAGCATAAACCCAATAAGGTAAGGAACCATAATGCCCACTAATTTTTTTCTGGAAAACAAACAAGGATAAATTGGCTAATGTTATCCCTAATCCTGTAAAAAAACTTTGTGTTAAAAAACCTGCCGCGTGTTGTTCTGAAGGAAGCTTGTCAGCAATGAATGCTCTGTATGGCTCCATAGCAGTGTTATTTGCAGCGTCTAAAATCCATAATAAACCAACAGCCATCCAAATGGCACTACTAAATGGGAATAAAAATAAACATAGGCTACATAAAATCGCACCAATCATAAAATAAGGCTTTCTTCTTCCAAAACGAGGTGACCATGTTTTATCACTCATAGCACCAATAATTGGTTGAATCAGCAAACCTGTAACTGGCCCCGCTAAATTTAGCATGGGAATTTGATCTGGGCTTGCACCCAGCATATCATATATTGGATTGACTGCAGATTGTTGTAAACCAAAACTATATTGTATCCCTAAGAAGCCAACATTCATGTTGATTATCTGACTAAAGGTTAACCTGGGTTTAAGATTCATAATGGCAATTTTGTGTAAGCAAGTCGTTTATAAATATAGTCAATTTGTATTTTTAGCTACCTTTTTGCTTTCTAAAATTTCAATATTTTGGATTAAAAAATTCAGCGCAAACCTTTGCGGTGCGTATATTTGTTTAAATACACCCATAAATTATAATGAAATATTCAATTTCCTACAATAAGAATGAAGTATTACAGGCATTAAGATATCATTTTATAAAGCAGGCTGAAATTAAATCACTCATGATTATTGTGAATTTATATGCCATTGTTACTGCGGTTTTGTTGTTTATGAAAAAAATCCGTCCTGAACCATTTTTATTAGGATCGGTCTTGTGGCTGGTTTTAATGTTATTTTTTTGGTATGTTTTACCGACGCTGTTTTTTAAAAAAACCATATTATTCAAAGAACAATGGAAATTCAGTTTTGACGATAAACAGGCAACACTTATAAGTACTTTAGGAGAGGCTAGTTGGGCTTGGGAAACGGTTACTTATTACTTTGAGAGCCCTTATTTTTTTCATTTTTACTTCGGCCCCAAAAGCTTTTTTATTATACCCAAAACAACCATTTCAGTTGAAGACCAGCATAACATTAGAGGTATCTTAAAATAAATGTAGCTGTATTTAATACAGTACATTTTACGATTAATCATTGTTCGTATACATTATGAAGCGATTTTAAGGCCGATACGACAACTTTATAGGATTGAAAATGAGATAATAAGCGAAGAAATGCACATATTAGTACCAAACAATCAAATTGTGCAAACAAAAAGGCAAATAAAATATGGGTATTTTAACAAAAAGTATATTTTTGCGCCGTAAACAAAACTATTTACAATGTCAGACATCGCATCAAGAGTTAAAAAAATTATCGTTGACAAATTAGGAGTTGATGAAGCAGAAGTTACTAACGAAGCATCATTTACCAATGATTTAGGCGCTGATTCTTTAGACACAGTTGAATTAATTATGGAATTCGAAAAAGAATTCAATATCTCTATTCCAGACGAACAAGCAGAAACAATTACTACTGTTGGTCAAGCTGTTGCTTATATCGACGAGCACGCAAAATAATTTCACTATTATTTTCACGGCTTCCAATTAAACACAGTATATCTTAATCCGCCTTTTTGAGCCTTTGCTTTAAAGGCGGATTATTAATTTAAAAACAATATCATGCAATCCAAACGTATTGTAGTTACAGGTATCGGCACTTTAAATCCATTAGGAAATAGTCTTGGTGAATACTGGGATAATTTAGTAAATGGAGTGTCAGGGGCCGATATGATTACGCAATTTGATGCGTCCAAGTTTAAAACAAGATTTGCATGTGAGATAAAAGGCTTTGATGCAACCAATTTTATGGATCGCAAAGAAGCACGCAAACTGGATCGTTTTGCTCAAATTGCATTGGTAGCAAGTGATCAAGCGGTTTTAGATGCCGGTATTACGAAAGAAAATGTAGACCATGATCGTGTTGGCGTGGTATTCGCAAGCGGTATTGGCGGTTTAACCACTTTCACCGAAGAGGTAACCAACTTTGTACATGGCGATGGCACACCAAGATTTAATCCTTTTTTTATTCCTAAAATGATTTTGGATATTGCTGCTGGGCAAATTTCCATGAAGCATGGATTTAGAGGGCCTAACTATGCAGTGGTGAGTGCATGTGCATCTAGTACAAACGCAATCATTTCTGCAATGGATAATTTAAAATTAGGCAAGGCAGACATTATTATTACGGGTGGTGCAGAGGCGGTAATTGGTGTTGCAGGCATGGGTGGATTTAATGCCATGAAAGCAATGAGTGAGCGAAACGATGATCCAAAAACAGCTAGCCGTCCTTATGACAAGGATCGTGATGGTTTTATTATGGGAGAAGCTAGTGGCGTATTAGTATTAGAAGAATTAGAGCACGCAATAAAACGTGGTGCTAAAATATATTGTGAAGTAGTAGGAGGCGGTGCAACTGCAGATGCTTATCACTTAACTGCTCCTCATCCCGAAGGATTGGGTGCGAAAAATGTAATGAATGCAGCTTTAAGAGATGCAGGTATGGTAGCAACTGAAATTGACTATATCAATACACACGGCACTTCTACACCATTAGGAGATATTGCTGAAGCAAAAGCAATCACAGAGGTTTTTGGTGAGCATGCTTATAATTTAAACATCAGTTCAACCAAATCTATGACAGGTCACTGTTTGGGAGCAGCAGGTGTCATTGAAGCTATTGCTTGTATTCAATCCGTTATTCATGATATAGTTCCTCCAACCATTAATCATTTTACGGACGATCCTGAATTAGACAATCGTCTTAATTTCACTTTCAATAAAGCACAAAAACGTGTTGTAAATGCAGCGTTAAGTAATACTTTTGGATTTGGCGGGCACAATGCTTGTGTGATTGTGAAAAAATATAAGGCTTAATTTAAGCTCGTGAAACGCCGATTCAACCAATTCATTTCTTTATTTAAGAAAACAGGTTTTGAGGCAGACTTACATCATTTGTTGGGTTATCGAACGGGTAATGTAGTGCTTTTCCAAACTGCCTTAAATCACCGTTCCGTAAAGGACAATCCTACTGAAAACAATGAGCGATTGGAATTTTTAGGAGATGCAGTTATTGGAACGGTTGTTGCCGATTATCTATTTAAAAAATATCCATATAAGGGAGAAGGTTTTTTAACGGAGATGCGTTCTAAAATGGTGAATCGTGCTCAGTTAAATAATATAGCATTGCAGATGGGCTTAAGAAAAATGACTCGATTCAATAAAATGGATGGAGGATTGAGAACAAGTCAAATTTTCGGAAATACGCTAGAAGCCTTGGTGGGCGCCGTTTATTTAGACAAAAAGTATGACTTCACAAAAAAGTGGATTGTTGAAAAAATGATTCAGCCTTATTTGTTTATGGACGACTTGGAACAAATCGACATTAATATAAAAAATAAAATAATTGGCTGGGCTTTAAAACAAGGCAAGCAAATTGATTTTGTTTTAGCAGGTGAACAATTGGAAGGTCGTCGTCGATTATTCACCATTAATGTTGTATTAGATGGCGAAGTTGTAGCAAGTCAAAAAGGCTTCACCAAAAAAGACGCGAGTCAATTAGCAGCTCAAAAAGCAATTGAAACTTTGGGAATTTAACTACTTGTTTTACGAAATTATTGGGTATTTAAGATGCTTTTCTTAGTAAATTGTTTGACAAAGTTCAATCAAAACGCCATTACTATCCTTTGGATGCAGGAAGCAAATTAATTTGTTATCAGCACCTTTTTTGGGCTGTTCGTTTAACAATGTAAACCCTTCGGATTTCAAGCGCTCCATTTCGGCAATAATATCAGGAACCTCAAAAGCAATATGGTGCATTCCTTCTCCCTTTTTATCAATAAATTTAGCAATGACGCCATCAGGGTCCTTACTTTCTAGGAGTTCTATTTTACCCCCATCTTTCAAAAAAAACGCTGTATTTACATTTTCAGACGACACTAGTTCGGTCTTATAGCACTTACTGTTCAATAACCTTTCGAACAGTGGAATACTTGTACTTAGGTTTTTTACGGCAATCCCTATGTGTTCTATGTTGTAGCTCATAATACTTTGTTTTACGAATTGGGAAAAAAATACCCCTCAAAGCTAACGAAATCGTGTTAATCGCTGCCTAAGCTTTACTTTTGTATTCTGAAAAATCATAAACAGACATGTTAAAATTACCTATTTATCTTGATCATAACTCAACTACCCCAATGGACCCTAGGGTATTAGAGGCAATGATCCCTTATTTTACCGAAAATTTCGGAAACGCTGCAAGCAGAAATCACTCTTTTGGATGGCATGCCGAAGAAGCTGTTGATTATGCACGTGAGCAAATTGCTCAATTAATTGGTGCTGATCCTAAAGAAATCATTTTTACCTCTGGGGCAACCGAGGGCGACAACTTAGGGATCAAAGGCGTGTACGAGATGTACGCAAGCAAAGGCAACCATATCATTACTTGTACTACTGAACATAAAGCTGTTTTAGATACTTGTAAACACTTAGAAAAACTAGGCGCTGAAGTTACTTATTTAGAAGTGCAACCAGATGGATTAATCGACTTGAAAGAATTGGAGGCTGCAATGAGACCTACTACAATTTTAGTAGCTATTATGTATGCTAATAATGAAATTGGTGTAGTGCAACCTGTAAAAGAAATTGGAGCAATTGCTAAAAAGCACGGCGCTTTGTTTTTTACTGATGCCGTTCAAGCGGTTGGTAAAATTCCAGTGGACGTAATCGCTGACGGAATTGATATCATGGCATTTACAGCGCATAAAATGTACGGTCCTAAAGGTGTTGGTGCATTGTATGTACGTCGTAAAAATCCAAGAGTTAAAGTAACTGCACAAATGGACGGCGGTGGCCACGAAAGAGGTATGCGTAGTGGTACCTTAAACGTTCCTGGTATTGTTGGTTTTGGTAAAGCTGCTGAAATTGCTAGAACGGATATGGCTGCTGATACAGAAAGAATTTCTAAATTAAGAGATAAATTAGAAAATGCGTTAAAACAAATTGACGAAACATATGTAAATGGAAATCCTGCACATCGTTTACCACATGTGAGCAATATTTCTTTTAAATATGTTGAGGGAGAAGGTTTAATGATGGGCTTTAATAAGGATATCGCATTGTCTTCAGGATCGGCTTGTACTTCAGCATCATTAGAGCCTAGTTATGTTTTAAAAGCATTAGGTTTAGGTGATGATTTAGCACATAGTTCATTGCGTTTTGGCTTGGGTCGTTACACAACCGAAGAGCAAATTGATTTCACGATTAAAGCTGTTTCCGAAACAGTTTTAAAATTGAGAGAAATGAGTCCTTTATGGGAAATGTTTAAAGAGGGCGTGGACATTGATGCAATTCAATGGGCACATCACTAAACATTACAAGCGAAAAAACGCTAGTTTTGAAGCTTGAAATTTTAATGTGAAGGCGAAAGGTACATCACTAGATAAATTTCAAAATATTTATTAAAAATTTTAAAATATATAAAAATGGCATATTCAGATAAAGTAATTGATCATTATTCTAATCCTAAAAACGTAGGAACTTTAGATAAAGCATCAAAAAGTGTAGGTACTGGTTTAGTAGGTGCACCAGAGTGCGGAGACGTTATGCGTTTACAAATTCAAGTGGACGAAGCAACAGGTATCATTACAGACGCTAAGTTTAAAACTTTTGGCTGCGGTTCAGCAATTGCATCTTCTTCTTTAGCTACTGAGTGGTTAAAAGGAAAATCAGTTGACGAAGCTGTTAAAATTGATAACATGGATTTAGTAGAGGAATTAAATTTACCTCCTGTAAAAATTCACTGTTCAGTTTTAGCGGAAGATGCTATCAAATCAGCAATCAATGATTACCGTGTAAAAAATGGCTTAGCCGAATTAGTTTTCGAAGAGCGTATCCACTAATTTAACATAATGAGTACAGTAGCTGAAAATACCATTTTAGTGAGTGACAAAGCAAAGGCAAAAGTAATTCAACTAATGCAGGATGCCGAAGTAACTAACGACTCATCTTATTTTTTAAGAGTGGGCGTTGTGGGTGGAGGATGCTCGGGCTTGAGTTATAAGTTAGATTTTGACAACGAAATCAAACCAATGGATCAAGTGTTTGAAGACAATGGCGTAAAGGTAGTAACCGATTTAAAAAGCTTTTTATATTTAGTGAATACCGAATTAGATTTTTCAGACGGATTAAATGGCAAAGGTTTTTACTTTAATAACCCCAATGCAAGCAGAAGCTGCGGTTGTGGTGAAAGTTTTGCAGTGTAGGTCCACACATAATTAACGATTTATACAAAATGCCCTAGTACAAACTGGGGCATTTTTTTGTAGCTTTGAAGCCTATGTGGGCAATTTGTAAAAAAGAATGGACGCAGTATTTTAGTGGACTGACTGGCTATTTGATCATTGGCTTTTATTTAATTGCCAATGGGTTGTTTTTATTTGTACTGCCAAATTATAATGTATTTGATGCGGGGTATACATCACTCCAAGTTTATTTTGATTTTGCACCATGGTTTTTACTTTTATTAGTACCGGCCATTACCATGCGTAGTTTTTCGGAAGAGTATAAGCAGGGTACTTTTGAATTATTAAGGACATTGCCCGTACGCTCAAATCAATTGGTTGCTGCTAAGTTTTTGGGTTCCTTTTTAATCATCTTATTTTCTGTCTTACCTACTATTATTTATGCTTTTGCAATTGACAATTTAAGTTCCGTAGGAGGACTAGATTGGGGTGCTACCATAGGATCTTACTTAGGCTTATTGTGTTTAGCAGCGGTTTATACATCCATTGGAGTTTTCACAAGTAGTACTACAAAAAATGGCTTAGTGTCCTTATTGTTATCCATTGTGATTTCAATTTTATTGTTTAAGGGCTTTGATTGGATTAGTAATATTCATATGTTCTCAAATGGGTTTGATTATTATGTTCAACAATTGGGATTATCATACCATTATGAACAAGTAAGTAAAGGTGTTATCAGCAGCGCTGATTTCATTTATTTTCTTTCATTCATTATTATATTTGGCATAGGTGCGATTGAACAAATTAAAGGGAATTTGCCATATATAATGGTTATTCTAAGCATTGTTGCTTTAAACTACTTGTCCAATAGTTTTCCTGTTCAAATAGATTTAACCAAAGACCAGCGTTATACCATAAGCGCTAATTCAGAAAAGATAATTAAAGAAGCTGACCTAAACATAAAAATACATTTGTACTTAGGTGGAGACATACCATCCTATTATAAAAAAATTGCGCAGTCTACAACCGTTTTATTAAATCGATTCCAAAAAATAAATCCTTCAAAAATTGAATGGTCTGTAGAAGTGCCTAATAAAATTTATAAGGACACTGCCTTGTTTCAATTTTATGACAGCTTGTCTAAAATGGGTATCCCAATTGAACGCATTCAAGATAAAGGGGTTGATATTGATAAAAGAGTAGATCAATTAGTGGTGCCAGCTGCTGTTTTAGAAGTACCTGGTATTAAGCCATTTGTCATTGATTTACGTTCAGGAAAAAAATATTTCAAGCCATACAATATTGTTAAAGACGTTCCAACAGAGGATGTGGAAGCGAGTGTAAATGCAGCCGAAGCATTACTAGAATATAAATTCATTCAAGCTATTTATTTATTAAATCGGAAACAAGTTCCACAAATAAGTTACTTAATAGGAAATGGAGAACCAGTTGATTTAACAGTGAATGATATTGGGAATGCTATCAAAAATCAATATCGATTATCTGTTTTTGACCTCAAGAAAGGATATCCCAATGCAAACAAAATAAAAACTTTAGTTATTGTGAAGCCAACAATTCCATTTACTGAATTGGATAAATTAAAGTTGGATCAATACGTATTATCGGGCGGCAATATTATATGGGCAATTGATAAATTGTATGCTGAATATGATAGCCTGCAAAAAACAAATGGGTCCTATATTGCATTTGATCGTGGGTTGGGTCTTGATGATTTATTTTTCAAATATGGTATAAGAATCAATGCCAATTTAGTACAAGATTTAAATTGTGCAAAACTGCCAATAGTAGTTGGCAAGCAAGCGGATGGGTCACCAACCATTCAAAGAATTCCTTGGCCTTATTATCCTTTTTTATATGGAAATGAAAACGCAAGTGTTACACAAAATATGGATAGGGTCTTATCTTTATTCCCATCAAGCATAGACACATTACTTAATAAAGAAATTAAAAAAACAATCTTATTAAGTACCGACACAAACAGTAGACTTATCACCACACCTAATTTAGTAAGTATTAATAGTGTTCGAGACGAGGCTGATTTATATTCGTTCAAACAACACAAAGTACCTATTGCTGTTTTATTAGAAGGCAAGTTTAAATCTTTATTTGCAAATCGTATTTCAAATGAATTGAAGGATACAATTAAGTTTAACACAGGAAATGAGTATTTATTAAAAGGAGCAACGGATGCAAAACAAATTGTTATCGCCGACGCAGACATTGTAACCAATAAAACGACCAAAGATCAAAATGGGGAACTCATGCCGATACCTATGGGCATGTTGCCTTTTGATGAATTCCAATTTGCCAATAAAAGCTTTTATCTAAATGTAATATCTTATTTAAATGAACCAGTAGGCTTATTAGATAGTCGAAATAAGACCATCATTTTAAGGTTGCTGGATAAGGAAAAAATTGCGAATGCACGGTTGTTTTGGCAAATAGCACTATTATTTGGCCCAATTATAATATTGTTCCTTTTTTTTATAATTTGGACGTCCTATAGAAAAGGTCAATTTGCAAGCTAGCTTTTAATTATTAACTTTACATCATGACTAAAGATCAAATCGTTTATGCTGTTTTCGGACTTGTAATTGCAATAGCCCTATCTATTGATTTAGGTTTTTTAAGTAAAAAAAGTAGCATCATTACAATCCGTCAAGCGCTAAAGCAAACCTTTTTTTGGGTGATGCTTGCACTTGCTTTTTTCGGATTCATGTGGTTTGAAGAAGGTCAGGAATTAGCGATCCAATATTTGAGTGGTTATTTAATGGAATGGAGTTTAAGCGTTGATAATATTTTTGTGTTTATATTAATTTTTGATGCCTTTAAAGTAAAAGAGAAAAACTATTCGAGGGTATTGCTTATAGGAATATTAGCAGCTATTATTTTTAGAATTATTTTTATCACTCTAGGCGTTGCTTTGGTTGCAAAATTTGCTTGGGTACTTTATATTTTCGGTGTGTTTTTGGTTTATACCGGGTATAAAATGTTTTTTACCAATGAAGGAGAAAGCGTGGATCCACATGAGTATAAAATTTATAAACTATTAAAAAAAGTATTGCCATTAAGTTCAAGTGACGGTGATGGAAAGTTTGTTATTAGGGACCACAACAATAAGCCATTATATACAAGTTTATTTGTGGTAGTGGTATTACTTGCAGCTATTGATTTAGTTTTCGCTTTGGACTCTATTCCTGCAGTAATGGGTATTTCACGTAGCAGCTTAGTTATTTATACATCCAATATTTTTGCAGTATTAGGACTTAGGTCATTATTTTTCTTATTAAGAGGGGCGGTAAATGAATTTGAGCATTTGCAGCAAGGTATTGCCATAGTGCTTGTATTTATTGGCGTTAAAATGTTGGGGGAACATTATATTAATATTTGGATGGATAAAAATTCACAAGTAATATTATCTTTATTGGTGATTATTTTTTGCATCACTGGATCTATCCTTTATTCTATTTTTGTGAACAAACAAAAATTAGCAAAGCAAAAAGAATCCTAACCTATATTTACATACATTTTTATAATATCACATGAACGGGAAAAAAGTTATTTTATTAATTGCCATCATCATTTTCATTGACCAAGCAATCAAGTTTTATATAAAGCTTAATTATTTTATCGGGGAGGAGCATTTACTATTAGGCGCTTGGGCAAGATTACATTTTGTTGAAAATGAGGGTATGGCATGGGGTTTGAAGTTTGGTGGAGATTTTGGAAAAATCATTTTAACATTATTTAGATTAGTTGCGGTTATATGGGGCTCTTTTTTAATAAAAGGGTTTATTGAAAAAAAATACCACAAAGGGTTCATTGTTTGTGCCGCTTTAATATATGCAGGAGCGGTTGGTAATTTAATTGATAGTTTATTTTATGGAATGATATTTGAACAAAGCGTTCCATTTACTACCCAGGTGGCTGTTTTTTTACCTAGTACCGGTGGATATGCTTCCTTTTTGCATGGTAAAGTAGTTGACATGTTTTATTTTCCTATCGTTAGAGATGCTCATTTCCCTAACTGGTTACCAATTTGGGGAGGAGAAGAGTTTGAGTTTTTCCGACCAGTATTCAATTTTGCCGATGCAGCCATCAGCACAGGCGTCATATGTTTATTTGTGTTTCAAGGTAAATTTTTTGCAGACAACCCTGAAAATCAAGAAGCTTTATCTGAAACAGGAGCTGAATAGGCCTAATATCCCTTTATTCGGCTCAATTTCTCGGTTGCTATTTACCATGCAATTTCGTACCTTCGTGCCCTAAAAATCAGCTACCATAAGCGTTTTATGAGCAATCAATACCCAGAATTTAATGGCCTACATCTGCCTACTATAGAGTCAGAAATATTGGCCGCTTGGAAAAAAGAAAAAGCATTTGAGCAATCTATTAGTTTACGTGAGGGCAAAACCCCTTTTGTATTTTATGAAGGTCCTCCTAGTGCCAACGGAATGCCAGGTATTCACCACGTTATTTCAAGAACTTTAAAGGACATGATGTGTCGTTATAAAACGATGCAGGGTTTTCAGGTGAAAAGAAAAGGCGGTTGGGATACACATGGATTGCCAGTTGAGTTAGGTGTTGAAAAAGAATTGGGTATCACAAAGGAGGATATTGGAAAAAAAATTACGGTTGAGGAGTACAATCAAAAATGTCGTGAAGCGGTTTTAAGATATAAAAAAGAGTGGGATGATATCACCAATAAAATGGGATACTGGGTTGATTTAAATAATCCTTATATCACTTTTGAAAATAATTATATTGAAACGCTGTGGTGGATTTTAAGTACCCTTTATAAAAAAGGATACCTATACCAAAGTGTAAGTATACAACCTTATTCACCCGCTGCAGGAACAGGATTAAGTTCACATGAATTAAATCAGCCAGGCACCTACAAGGATGTAAAGGATACATCTGCGGTTGTGATGTTTAAAGCAGTGCCGTCGGAAGCGAGCCAATTTTTGTTTGATGCAGCAGCAACGAATAAAAACAATCAAGACGTTTACTATATGGCATGGACGACTACTCCATGGACTTTGCCATCGAATTTAGGTTTAACGGTTGGACCAAATATTGATTACGTTTTAGTAGCCACTTATAATCCATACACAGCAATGCCTGTGAATGTGCTATTAGCTAAGGCGTTACTTTCAAAATATTTTAAAGAAGAAGGATTGGCAATAGAAACCTTTAATGAAGGTGACAAAATTTTGCCATGGAAAATTTTAGCTGAATGTAAAGGCGCTCAATTAAATGGATTGCGTTACGAACAGTTAATGCCATTTGAAGCAAATGATCCAGCAACATTTGAAGGTGATCCTTTTAAAATTATTACGGGTGATTTTGTAACTACCGAAGACGGTACAGGTATTGTGCATACTTCACCTGCGTTTGGTGCGGATGATTATAAGGTTGGGCAAAAAAACAATTTAGGAATTATTACCTTGGTTGATAGAGAAGGAAAATTTGTTGATGGCGTTGGGGAATTTAGTGGACGTTTTGTAAAAAATTATAAGGACGAAAAAGATTATGTTGACGTGAATGTTGATATATGCGTGAAATTGAAAAAAGAAAATCGTGCATTTAAAGTAGAAAAATACGAGCACAACTATCCGCATTGTTGGAGAACTGATAAGCCTATTTTGTATTATCCATTGGATGCTTGGTTCATTAAAACAACTGCCGTAAAAGACCGATTGGTAGAATTAAATAAAACCATTAATTGGAAGCCAAAAAGTACTGGGGAAGGTCGTTTTGGAAATTGGTTAGAAAATATGGTGGACTGGAATTTATCTCGAAGCCGATATTGGGGTACACCTTTGCCTATTTGGAGAACTGAGGATGGTACTGAGGAAATTTGTATAGGATCTATAGATGAATTAACTAGTTTATATATAGTAGCTAAAGAAAAAGGATTTAACAAGGAGGTTAATTTACAAATAGTTGATGGCAAATTAGACGTTGATTTACATAAACCCTTTGTGGATCAAATTGAATTGTTAAGTGCAAGTGGTCAACCAATGAAACGGGTGTCTGATTTGGTGGATGTTTGGTTTGACTCTGGTGCCATGCCTTATGCGCAATGGCATTATCCTTTCGAAAATAAGGACTTGATTGATAAAGGAGAAGCCTTTCCAGCTGACTTTATTTGTGAAGGTGTCGATCAAACACGTGGATGGTTTTACACCTTACATACTTTAGGCGTTTTACTTTTTGATAGTGTTGCCTACAAAGCGGTTATGAGTAATGGCTTGGTATTGGACAAGAACGGAAACAAAATGAGCAAGCGCTTAGGAAATGTGGTGAATCCTTTTGAGACGATACAAACTTATGGTGCTGATGCAACTAGATGGTATTTAGTAACTAATGCATCGCCTTGGGATAATTTAAAATTTGATTTATCAGGAATACAAGAAGTACAAAGAAAATTCTTTGGTACTTTATATAATACCTATCAGTTTTTTGTATTGTATGCAAATGTAGATGGGTTCAAGTTTGAACAGGAATATGTTCCTATCGCAGACCGACCAGAAATTGACCGTTGGATCATTTCTTCTTTAAATAGTTTAGTTCATACGGTCACAACATCCATGGATGATTTTGAACCAACCAATGCTGGCCGTGCCATTGAAACTTTTGTTGATGAGCATTTGAGTAACTGGTATGTTCGTTTATGTCGTCGTCGTTTTTGGAAAGGAACGTATTCTCAAGATAAAATTTCGGCATATCAAACATTGTATGAATGTTTAGAAACCATTACAAGATTAATGGCGCCTATTGCACCTTTCTTTTGTGACCAGGTATTCCGAAATTTAAATGGTATTACCAAGCGACACAATGTAACTTCTATTCACCATGTATATTTTCCAAAATCGGATGCTACAAAAATGGATATCGCTTTAGAGGAGCGTATGCAAATGGCACAGGATATTTGTTCATTGGTATTGTCGGTTCGTAAAAAAGTGAATATCAAAGTGCGTCAGCCTTTGCAAAAAATATTGATTCCGGTGTTGGATCCCAAAATGAAAGCAGCAATTGAACAAATGGAAGCGCTCATATTGGCTGAAGTAAACGTTAAAGAAATTAATTATATCACAGAGACGGACGGGGTAATTAGTAAAAAGCTAAAACCTAACTTCAAATTATTGGGTGCCAAACTTGGTACAAAAATGAAGCAAGCGTCTGCAGTGATAACTGCTTTGAGTCAGGCCCAAATTAGCCAGTTAGAAAAAGAGGGAACCCTGAATTTAGATATTGAAGGCGAGATGATCCCTTTATTAGTAGCTGAAGTAGAAATCATTGCGGAGGATATCCCTGGATGGAGCGTTGCTGTCAAAAATGCCTTGACAGTTGCCTTGGATATTACCTTGAGTCCTGCCTTATTGAATGAGGGAAATGCCAGAGAATTGGTAAATAGGGTCCAAAACATTCGAAAAGAGGCCAATTTTGAGCTTACAGACAAAATTTTACTACGAATTGTGGATAACACAAATTTGAAGGATGCTATTAATGAATTTTCAGATTATATTTGCGACGAAATATTGGCATTAAATATAGATTGGGTTCCGGCTTTAGAAGACGGAGTGGATGTCGAAATTAATGACCAAAAATTAAGGATTTCAGTTTTACAAAAAGGATAAATATGGCTACAAAGAAAATAGCGCCCGTAAAAAAGGCAGCTCCTGCTAAGAAAGCAGCTCCTGCAAAAAAAGTGGCAGCACCCGTAAAAAAGGCAGCTCCTGCTAAGAAAGCAGCTCCTGCAAAAAAAGTGGCAGCACCCGTAAAAAAGGCAGCTCCTGCTAAGAAAGCAGCCCCTGCAAAGAAAGTGGCAGCACCCGTAAAAAAGGCAGCTCCAGCAAAGAAAGCAGTTCCGGCAAAAAAAGTAGCTGCACCAGTTAAAAAAGCTGCACCAGTTAAAAAAGCCGTTCCGGCAAAAAAAGTAGTAGCTCCAGTAAAACCTGCTGCTAAGCCAGTTGCTCCAGCAAAAAAAGCCGTTCCGGCAAAAAAAGTAGCAGCTCCAGTAAAACCTGCTGCTAAGCCAGTTGCTCCAGCAAAAGTAGTAGCGCCTGTAAAACCAGTCGTAAAATACGTACCACCTGCAAAGCCAGTACCCAAAATTCCCACACCTCCAGTAAAGCCAGTTCGTAAAACTGCTGAGCCTTTGAAGGATGTTAAGGTACCAAAAATCAATGCTAAAAGTAGCGTTCCATATCAACCTGGTTATGTGCCAATGGAAAAAAGAAAGGAAGTTGAAAAGTCAACTGAAACCTTAGTAAAATATTCGGATGCTGAATTAGCTGAATTTAAAGACTTAATTACACGTAAGCTTGAATCAGCTAAAGCTGACCTTGCTTATCATAAAAGTCAAATGATGCATACTGGAGAGTTTGGCGGAGATTTTGATGATGCAAGATATATGACCATGGAAGACGGAAGTGTTAGCATGGAAAGAGAGCAATTAGCACAAAGAGCAAGTGTATTAATCAGCTTCATTGATAAATTAGAGAAAGCATTAATGCGCATTGAAAATAAAACTTACGGTATTTGTAGAGTAACAGGCTTGTTAATTGACAAAGATCGTTTACGTATTGTACCTCATGCAACATTAAGTGTTGAAGCCAAATTAGGTAATTTAAAAAACAGTTCTGGAGAATAGATGATAACTCCTTGAAAATATAAAAGCCCTGATTTAATTGTCAGGGCTTTTTTTATGGGTTATTTAACCTCTTGCATTTCGATTAATTTTCGATAGTATCCATTTTCTGCAAGTAATGAATCATGATTTCCGCGCTCAACAATATTTCCTTTTTGCAATACAATAATTTCGTCCGCATGTCGAATAGTAGATAGTCGGTGGGCAATCACAATAGATGTTCTGTTTTTCATCATATTATTGATGGCGTCTTGTACCAATTTTTCACTCTCCGTATCTAAGGCCGAAGTGGCTTCATCTAAAATTAAAATTGGAGGATTTTTCAAAACAGCTCTGGCGATGGTTAATCGTTGACGCTCGCCTCCACTTAATTTACTACCACGATCACCAATAATGGTATTGAATCCATCTTCTTTATGGGAAATAAAATCATAAGCATTAGCAATTTTTGCAGCTTCTATTATTTCAGCTTCTGTTGCGTCAGGCTTGCCCAATGAGATATTAGCAGCAATGGTATCATTAAACAAAATAGGCTCTTGTGTAACAATACTAATTTGATGACGAAGGCTATTTAAGCTATAGTCTTTAATATTTTTTCCATCTATCAATAAATCACCTTCACTTACATCATGAAAGCGAGGTACTAAATCGGCCAAAGTACTTTTTCCTGCACCTGATGAACCAACCAGTGCAATGGATTTACCTTTTTGAATGGTTAAATTAATATTTTCCAAAATGGTGTTATCCTGATAAGAAAAAACTACGTTCTTAAATTCAATTGAATCATTAAATCCTTTTAATTCAATAGGGTCCTTTTTTTCTTCAACTACGATGGGTGCTTCTAATATTTCGTTCAATCTATCAAGTGTTGCATTACCTCTGTTTACATTATACACCGCTTGCGATAAAGCTTTAGAAGGGTTAATGATTTGTGAGAATAATGCAACATATCCTATAAACGAGCTGCCTGATAAAATTTCTCCGCTTAATACAAGTTTACCACCAAACCATAATACACAACATAAAATAATGACACCCAAGGATTCCGATAATGGGGAAGCTAAATCACGTTTATTTAAAATTTTATTTTTAATTAAAAATATTTCATCTACTAAACTAAAAAAACTTTTTTTAACACGCCCTTCTGCATTAAATGCTTTTATGATTCTTAAACCCGTTAAAGTTTCTTCCATTTGGGTCATAATCTCACCCCATTTTATTTGTGCTTTATTGGTATGTTTTTTTAAACTATTACCAATTCTGCCTACAATCAAACCTGCTAATGGCAATAAAACAAAAACGAATAAAGTTAGTTTTACACTAATCATAAATAACACAATAACGATACCAATAATATTTAAAGGTTCTTTAATCATTCCATCTAAAGCGCCGATTACTGAATTTTCTAATTCCGAAATATCATTCGAGGATCTACTTAAAATGTCTCCTTTACGTTGTTCTGTAAAATAGCCAATAGGTAATTGTAATATTTTATGGTAAAGTAATTTTGAATATTTTTTGGTAACCGCATTTCTGATGGGCGCTAAAAAATAAAATGATAAATACAAAAACAGGTTCTTTAATAATACGGCCGCAATAATACCAAAGCATATCCAACCCAGCGCAAACTCTTTTCCATATTGTGTAATTTTACTTTGTAAAAATCCGTACACAATATCCTTGATATTACCAGAATCAGCCGCCCCATTCGCTACTACACCAATTAACTCCCCTTTCCCAAATATCAAATCCATAAAGGGCATTAACATACTTAAGGAAAAGAGACTAAAAATGATGGACAACGATATAAAAAGGGTATATAGGCCCATATATGCCTTATATTCCTTGATGTAGCTAACGATTCTAATAAATTTCTTCATATTGAAACTATTCAACAAAATAATCAGCAAAGTAACTAATTTTACAGCGAATCAACGATTTTGATTATTATGGAAGAAGGTAAAAGACAAAAACAAGTAGCAGGTGCCATTCAAAACACCATGAATGATATTTTCTTAAAATTAGGGCTTACTATTATGGATGGCGGTATGTTGTCCATTTCGTCAGTAAAAGTTACCCCTGATTTATTAGAGGCGCGCATATATTTAAGCTTATTTCAGGTGAATGATCAAGCGGCTTGCTTTAAAAAAATTCAAGCCCAAGCTTGGGAAATAAAAAAGAGACTAGGTGAGGAAATGAAACATTCATTAAGGCGTATTCCAGTATTGCACTTTTACCTTGATGACACACTAGATTATGTATTTAAAATGGAAGAGATTTTAAAAAATTTATAAGTGCATTTTTTATTTGCTTGGCGATATTTTAGAGGGAAGTATGCTTTTCAAGCAATTCAAATTATTGCATGGGTAAGTGTATTTGCAATCGCCATTGGCACGGCAGCACTCATTACTATTTTAAGTGTTTCAAATGGGTTTTCGTCGGTTGTAAAAGGGTTATACGCCGATTTTTATGCAGACTTGAGTGTAACACCCCAAAATGGAAAATATTTTTCGCTGAATGATGCTCAATATAAAAAGCTAAAAAATACTAAAGGTATTAAAGCAATTAGTAGGGTAGTTGAAAGTAGAGCGCTGCTCGTAAAGGGTGGGTATCAAACTGTTGCTATTATAAAAGGTGTTGAAAATTCATACAGCAACATAAATAAAATCAACAAATATTTAAAACGTGGTGAAGGTAAGATTGGCGATTTGCAAACCCCGTTATTTATCATGGGCATTGGTGTTGAAAATAAATTGGGATTAATGCAACAAATGATTGGCGACACCCTGCAAGTATTTGCTGTCAATAGGTCAGGGAAATCAATAACTCAAATAGGGCAATTAAATAATTTGACCGCACAGCAATCAGGAACTTTTTCGGTACAACAAGAATTTGATGATCAGTATGTTTTCACCAATCTACAGTTCGCCCAATATCTTTTTGATTTAAATCCAGTTGAAGTTTCAGCTATTGAAATTGCTATAGACGAAAAAGATGAAAAAATGGCAAGCGTTGAAATACAAAAAATATTAGGGCAGCACATTGACATTAAAAATAGGTATCAACAAAATATTGATTTATATAAAATCATGCAGGTTGAAAAATGGATTATCTTTTGTATTCTAGCATTAATCATGGTAGTAGCATCCTTTAATTTGGTAGGCGCGCTAACCATGTTAGTATTAGAAAAAGAAAAAGACATCCATGTATTAAATGCAATGGGTGCATCGCAATGGGATATTCAAAAAATATTTTTAATCTTGTCTGGTATTATGGCTTTATTGGGTGCATTCATTGGGGGCGGCATAGCATCCCTTTTCTGTTGGCTACAATACAAGTACCACTTTATTAAATTAGGAGGGGGGTCATTTGTAATTGACTATTACCCAATACAACCAATGCTTATAGATTATGTTTCCATAATGACACTAGTTATTGTTATTGCAATTTTAGCAGGATGGATTCCGTCCCGAAAAGCAGCTGCAAAAATTTACGAACGAATCAATTAATAATCCCCTAAAGTTTCTTCTAATTGACCTAAGGCTTTTGCTAATTGCTCGTCATTTGGTGCAATACCATGCCACTCGTGGCCGGTTTCCATAAAGTCAACACCTTTACCCATAGTGGTTTTCATTAAAATAACAATAGGCTTTCCTTGCCCAGTCAATGATTTAGCTTTATCTAAAGTAGCAACAATCTCTTCCATATTGTGTCCATCCATATGTAAAACAGTCCAATGGAAGGCTTTGAATTTATCCTCTAAATTATCTAAGTTTAATACCTTACTTAAAGGCCCGTCAATTTGTTGGCCATTTACATCAATAGTAGCTATATAGTTGTCAACTTTATTATGTGCAGCAAACATGATTGCTTCCCAGTTTTGACCTTCTTGTAATTCACCATCACCATGTAATGAATATATGATGCGGTCGTCGCCATTATATTTTTTGGTAAGTGCTGCACCAATAGCAACACTCATGCCTTGTCCTAATGAACCACTCGCAATTCTAATACCAGGTAAACCTTCGTGTGTTGTGGGATGTCCTTGTAATCGAGAATTAATTTTTCTGAATGTTGCTAATTCTTTAACATCAAAATAACCTGATCTAGCTAATACCGAATAAAACACAGGGGAAATATGTCCATTAGATAAGAAAAATAAATCTTCGTTGATACCATCAATTTTAAATTGAGTATCTATTTTCATTACCTTAAAATAAAGTGCTGTTAAAAAGTCGGTACAACCCAATGATCCTCCTGGGTGTCCACTTTGTTGTGCATGAACCATTCTTACGATATCTCTTCTTACTTGAGAAGCAATTTTTGTTAATTCTGATGTTGTCATATAAATTATTTCTATGTGGGCAAAGATAGATAAAAAAAAGACTTATGTAGAATACTATGATTTGCTTAGCTTTGTTTACTCAAATAATTCAATTTATGTCAGAGGAATTAGTAAAAATAACTACAGAGGCAGAGGCTGGAATGAAAAAGGCGATCAATCATTTAGAAATTGAAATTTCTAAAATCAGAGCTGGAAAAGCTTCGCCTTCCATATTAGAAGGTATCAATGTTGATTATTATGGCACTCCAACACCTATCAGTCAGGTTGCTAATGTTCAAGTATTAGACACCCGAACCATAAGTATTCAGCCTTGGGAAAAAAATATGTTGGCTTTAATTGAGCGTTCTATCATGGCTGCGAATATTGGCATTACCCCGCAAAATGACGGTATAAATATTAGGTTATTCATGCCCCCTTTAACCGAAGAGCGTCGCAAGGAATTATATAAAAAAGCAGCAGCCGAGGGCGAACATAGCAAAGTGGCCATTCGAAATATTAGAAGAGACCATATTGAAAAAGTAAAAAAACTGCAAAAAGACGGTACGAGTGAAGATATTTGTAAAGGAGCAGAAGATGAAATTCAAGCATTAACCGATAAGCACATTGCGATGGTTGAAAAGCATTTAGAAGCAAAAGAAAAAGAAATTATGACGGTATAACATACCTGGTTATAATACCAAAAAATGCCCTCTTAAAGTAAATACTTCAGAGGGCATTTTTATTTAAACTTATTATTAAGTGGATGAATTTTAAATTGATGATTTTTTAAAGAAATCAAATTTTCCTCTATTAACGATATACACGCCAATTAGGATAAGACCTAAACTAGCTACTTGAATTATATTTAAAAATTCTCCGTCAAAAAAGCCCCATGCTACTGCAATAACGGGTATTCCATAAGTAACAAGCGATCCAAATAAAATACCAGCACGCTTTACTAAATAATAAAATAAAATGGTGGCAATAGAAGTGCCCACGATACCTAATAAAATACTTGCCAATAAGGATCGCATAACAATAGGATCGCTAAATTGATAATCAAAATAACCAGTAAAAAATAAAACACAAATGCTGGGAATAATTAAAAATACAAATGCGACGGAAGCGATATTTAAGGAACCCATATTTTGCATATACCGACCAACAATATTTACGTTGATACCGTAAAATAGGGTTGCCAATAATACCAATGCAGCATAGGATAAATTATGAAAACTAACGTCCTTTCCTGAGGCTAATAAAAAGCTAAGTCCAATAAATCCTATGATCATCCCAATGATTTTTACCTTATTGGTTTGTACGTTAAAAAAAAGCACACCTACAATAATGGTGAACATGGGTGTAAGTGAATTGAGTATGCCGGCTAATGAACTATCAATTTGGGTTTCGGCAATACAAAATAAGTAGGCAGGTATAAAATTCCCCAATATGCCGGAAAGCACCACCAAGCCCATTTTTTTAGTTGGGATTAATTTGAAAGCTTTATAGGCAAATGGTAATAAAATTAACCCGGCTGACAACATTCTTAAAGAGGCAACCTGATAGGGTGTAAAAGCCTTTAAACCATCTTTCATTAAAATAAAGGAACTACCCCAAATAATGGAAAGGAGCGAAAAAACAAGCCAGTTAGCCCACTTATTAAACATTCTGTAAAATTTCACACAAAGATGGCTATTTTTCACCTAAAAGGTGGATAAATAGTTGGCTATTTGAAGGGAAATTACGGCGGTTTCCTTTTCTTTGTAAACTATGAGTCAACATGCCAATTATTCGATTAAAGTGGACCAATTTGAAGGCCCTTTTGATCTTTTATTATTTTTTATTGAGCGCGATGAAATGGATATTTATAATATCCAAATCACGAAAATTATAAATGATTTTTTGGATTTTATTCATAACCAAGACAAGTTAAATATTGAATTAAGTAGTGAATTCATTTTATTCGTATCTACTTTAATGCGCATTAAAGCAAAGCTTTTATTGCCAAGAAAAGAAATTGATGCACTTGGAAACGAAATTGACCCAAGACAAGAATTAATAGATAAAATTTTAGAGTACAAAAAATACAAAGAAGCAGCAGTTCAAATGGCAGATTTAGAAGCCTTAAGAATGCTTATGTTGAAACGAGGAAATATTCAACATGAAATGTCATTGGTGGGTGAAGAAGCTGCAGAAGGGACTGAATTACAAACCGTGACTTTATTTAAATTAATGAAGTCATTTGAAAAAGTAATGCTTCGTTTACAGGATCGCCAATTTAAGCCAGTGCATACGGTAGTCCGTTATAACTACACGATGGAAGGAAGCAGAACGCACTTGTTAGATTTAGTAGCACTTGAAAAAACGGTATCTTTTGAAAAGGTGTTTGACATTTGCGAGGACCGCGTACATGCGTTATTTTTATTCTTATCTATCTTAGAACTTTCACAGCAAAAGTATATGAAATTACTAGTTGGAGAAGGTCGCAATAATTTCATCATTGAATGGAATGAAAATAGAGAAGAAGACTTAGAGCCAGGCCATGTAGACGCTTTTGATGCATGGGAAACAAAGGCTGACTTAGATACTTTTAAAGATGAACCTACATCAAATATGGAGGGCGATTTTGATCCAAGTTTGAATTAATACCAGTAAGTTATTTTGAAATGAAGGATTGCTAATTATCCTTCCGTCAAAACCATTTGACCCAATAATGTTTTTACAGCAGTTGCAATAGCATTTGCATCATAATGACATTCCTGTTGTAATTCTTTCAAAGTCCCATGTTCAACTATAGCATCTGGAATACCTAATATCTTAATTTGACTTTGGTAGCCATGTGTATTCATGAACTCTAAAATAGCAGCACCCACACCACCAACAATAGTGCCGTCTTCAACAGTTACAATTTTATTATAATTTTGGAATACCTCATGAAGTAGCGCTTCGTCTAATGGTTTTACAAAACGAATATCATAATGAGCCGGGTCAATGCCGTCGATTCTTAATTGTCTAATTGCTGTTTGCGCAAAATTTCCTGGATGTCCAAATGAAATAATGGCAATGTCTTTTCCATCTTTCAACTTACGACCTTTACCAATGGTCAATTCCTCAAATGGTTTTTTCCAATCAACCATGACACCTTCGCCGCGAGGGTATCTTATTACAAAAGGCAATTTTATACTAGGTAATTGTGCAGTAAACATCAAATTGCGTAACTCTTGTTCATTCATTGGCGCAGCAATAATCATGTTAGGGATACATCTAAAAAATGCAATGTCATAACAACCATGGTGCGTTGGTCCGTCCTCACCCACTAATCCAGCACGGTCTAAACAAAATACCACTGGCAGTTTTTGCAAGGCCACATCATGTATTACTTGGTCATAGGCGCGTTGCATGAAAGAGCTGTAAATATTACAAAAAACTTTTAAGCCTTGCGTTGCTAAACCGGCACTTAAGGTAACTGCATGTTGTTCGCAAATACCCACATCAAATGCACGGTGAGGCATGGCTTCCATCATAAATTTAAGCGAAGATCCACTCGGCATAGCCGGTGTAACACCCATGATATTGGGGTTATTTTCGGCAAGTTCTAAAATGCTGTGTCCAAATACGTCTTGGTATTTTGGAGGCTGTGGCGTTTCAATTTTTTTCTTAACAATCTCGCCTGTTAATTTATCAAACAAGCCAGGTGCATGCCATTTAGTTTGGTCTTTTTCAGCCAATTCATAACCCTTACCTTTCACTGTTAGAATATGTAAAATTTTTGGTCCTGGAATTTCACGTAAGTCCTTTAAGGTATCCACCAATTTGGTAATATTATGACCATCAATTGGTCCAAAATACCTTAATTGTAAAGCTTCAAATAAATTACTGCTTTTTGAAACCACTCCTTTTAATCCAGCTTCCACTTTTGAAGCCATCTCTCTTGTGAAATGCTTGCCAACAGGGAGTTTACCCATTAATTGCCAAAGTTCATCTCTGAATTTATTATAAGTGGGGGATACACTAATATCGGTTAAATATTCTTTAAGCGCACCCACATTAGGGTCAATGCTCATGCAATTATCATTTAAAATAATGAGCACATCACTATCTGCAACGCCTGCATGATTCATTGCTTCAAAAGCCATTCCAGCAGTCATGGAACCATCTCCAATGATAGCGACTGACTTCCTGTTTTCACCCTTATATTTTGCAGCCATCGCCATGCCTAATGCAGCGGATATAGAGGTAGAAGAATGACCTACTCCAAAAGTGTCATATGGGCTTTCGGATCGTTTTGGGAAACCACTTAATCCGTTATACTTTCTGTTTGTATCAAATGCATCGCGACGACCCGTTAAAATTTTATGACCATATGCTTGGTGACCCACATCCCATACTAATTGATCAAAGGGGGTATCGTAAACATAATGAAGGGCAACACTTAATTCAACAACACCAAGGCTAGAAGCAAAATGACCTCCTTGAACGCTTACAACATCAATAATATATTGTCTCAGTTCATCGCACACCTGATGTAGTTTATCCCTAGAAACTTTTTTTAAGTCACTAGGCGAATCAATAGTCTTCAATAAAGGTCCCGCCTCAAAATGCATGCTCGATATTTGTTAAGTAAAAGTAAGTTAATAACATAAATATTAGCGAAAAGTTTAAGCATTATTTAGTGCCCCCGTTTATCTATTCATTTTGCCATTAATCTATTATATGGCAGTATAAGCAATCTTAAATGAGTAAATTTGGATATGTTAAAAAAGCAGCATTCCATTTATTGGGTTTGTCAAATTGGAGGTTGGGCTAGTTATGCACTCACTATATTCCTTTTTTCCTATGTATTGGAAAGACAAATTAATGTTGTTTTTTTTCAGCGTATATTAATAAGTGTTATGCTTGGTGTTTTGATTACCCATATTTTAAGAACAAGCATTATTGTAAATAAATTAAAACCACCAACACCCTCTAAACAATGGTGGAAATTTTTTTTATTGGTGATATTTTTTTCCTTTTCTTACAGCCTTATCAATAGTTCTTTGATTGAGGCGTTAAGATTATACGAGCCAGGTAGAGAAATGGCAAAAACGGAAAGCAATCATTTTGTATTTTCTTTGGATGCCATCATTGCTAATTGGAATGGAGCAAGGGTTACAAGACGTTTATTTTTTGGATTGATCTTAGATACGCCTATCTTTTTTGTTTGGATATCTATTTATATTTTATGGCATTATATTGAATTCGCCAATAAGGAGGAAATTAAAAAAATTAAATTAGAAACACTCATCAAAGAATTAGAATTAAAAACGATTAAGTCCCAAATTAATCCGCATTTTATTTTTAATGCCTTAAATAGTATACGTGCATTGGTGGACGAGGATCCACAGCGCTCAAGACAAGCCATTACGGAGCTTAGTAATATTTTAAGAAGTAGTATTCATAGTAATAAAGTGGAGGTGACTAGCTTAGAAAAAGAGTTAGCTATAGTACAAGATTATTTGGCACTTGAATATATTCGTTTTGCAGACAGGTTAAAAATTATTTATGAAATTGACCCAGCCACTTTGCAAAATCAGTTGCCACCAATGATGCTTCAAACTTTAGTAGAAAATGCTATAAAACATGGTCTAGGCAAGCAGCCTGGCGATTGTACTATTAAAATTGTTTCAAAATTTGAGCAAAATAAATTGGAATTGAAAGTGATGAATACTGGACTTTTAAAACCGTCTGAAAATGATGGGTTTGGCTTACAAAGTACCAGAGAGCGTTTAAATATTTTATACCAAGGGGAAGCTATATTTGAAATTTATCAATGTGAGCCCAACCAAGTAACAGCCAAATTAGTAATACCTATACATTAGATCCTAATTTTAAAAATTAAATCATGCCTATAAACCCTATTAAAGCGATTATTATTGATGACGAGCGTTTGGCAAGAAATGAATTAAAAAAATTATTGGAACAATATCCAGAAATCCAAATAGTTGATGAAGCAAGTAATGTTGATGAAGGTGTTGAAAAAATTGACATTGCACGTCCCGACTTAATTTTTTTAGACATACAAATGCCTGGAAAAACAGGCTTCGATTTATTGGCAGAATTGGAAAAATCACCAAGGGTTATTTTTACTACTGCTTATGATGAGTTTGCTTTAAAAGCATTTGAAGTAAATGCATTGGACTATTTATTAAAACCAATTGACCCATTACGTTTGGCAGATGCTATACAAAAATTACAAACTGAAATTCAATTAGAGCAAGCAAGTTTAATGGGGACTAGTCGAGGTCCATTAATCGAAGCGGATCAAGTGTTTGTAAAAGATGGTGAAAAATGTTGGTTTGTTAAACTAGCCGAAATAAGGTTATTTGAAAGTGTGGGCAATTATGCAAAAGTTTATTTTTCAACGCATAAGCCGCTCATTTTAAAATCACTTAATGCTTTGGAGGATCGGTTGGATGAGCGTGTGTTTTTCAGGGCCAATCGCAAACATATAATCAACCTACATTGGATTGAAAAAATTGAACCTTATTATAATGGAGGATTACTTGTTGAATTAAAGGGAGGTGAAAAAATTGAAATTAGTCGTCGTCAAACGGTGAAGTTCAAGGAAATGATGAGTTTCTAATTGACCCTGTCAACAACTATTTATTCAAACTATGAATAGCAGCTGCTATTTCCTTAATCAAGTTTGGATCCTTTTCCACTGCATTACCCACTACAATTACATCGGCACCGGCTAAGCAGTTTTCTTTTGCTTTATCAGCAGTAGTTATACCACCACCAACAATTAAGGGTATACTAATATATTTAGCTACCTGTGTTATCATAGCTGTTGGTATGGCCTTTTGTGCTCCACTACCTGCGTCCATGTATATTAATTTCAAGCCAAGCATTTCACCAGCCATAGCAGTACAGGAGGCGATATCATTTTTATTAGCTGGAATAGGGTTCGTATTTGATATATAAGAAACTGTGGTTGGGGTACCACCATCTACTAGCATATAACCTACAGGCATAATTTCCAATCCACTTTGTCTTACAAATGGTGCACTTATAACATGTTGACCAATTAATAATTCAGGATTACGACCTGATATTAGGGAGAGGTATAAAAGGGCGTCCGCTTTTGGGGTAATTTGGTCAGGAGAACCAGGAAATAAAATAACCGGGATATTGCACTTTTCTTTAATAGCTGAAACCACTTTGTCTAAAGTGTCTGTTACGACTAAACTACCACCCACAAAAAAGTAATCAACTTTTGCCTCTACGGCTAAGGCAATGGTATTTAATAATGAAATTTCGTCTAATTTATCAGGGTCTACTAAAACAGCAAAAGCTTTGTGGGCAGTTGCTTTTCCGTTACAAATTCCTTTATATATATCCTGTTTCATGATAGATCCTAATTGATTAATTCACAAGTCCCAATGCCCAAAAATATCAATTTTAAGGGAATGTAAATGCAACTATTATATTTATTACAAAAAAAACTGATAATTAGAAGTTTTTTTTCTTAAGAAACTAACATTCGGTGGGGATAAATCGTAGAATTCAATGGTGTTATGGACTTTCGAATTGTTCACTTGAATTTTCCACAGCTGTTGATATTTCAGGAAAGGAATTGTCGAAATCAAAGGATATTTTCGTATACCCATCAAGGTTTTTGAAAAAACCTACTGGGAGACATAACGAACACCCTTTTAAAACTAGAATACGACCATGGCTAATCCAAAAACAAAACAAACCCCAGAGAAAGGATTAAAATTTTCTCGCCGCTTCACAAAAGACAATGTGTCTCCATTTGATTTATTCGAGTACGACTACCGTGATAGCGTAATTAAAAATCCAAACGGAGAAAAAGTGTTTGAAATGACAAACGTAGAAGTTCCAAAACAATGGAGCCAAATTGCTACGGACATTTTAGCACAAAAATATTTTAGAAAAGCAGGTGTACCTCAAGCCGATGGTTCATTAGGTAGAGAAACTTCTGTAAAACAAGTAGCACATCGTATGGCTAATTGTTGGAGAGTTTGGGGAGAACGTTATGGTTATTTTGCAACATCGAATGATGCACAAGTATTTTATGAGGAATTAGTATACAGTATTTTAAACCAAGCTTGTGTGCCTAACTCGCCACAATGGTTTAATACAGGTTTACACGAAAGCTATGGTATTACCGGAGGTGCACAAGGTCACTATTATGTAGACCCAATTGACAAACAATTAAAGCGTTCTACAAGTGCTTATGAGCGTCCACAACCTCACGCATGTTTTATCTTAAGTGTTAGCGATGATTTAGTGAACGAGGGGGGTATCATGGATTTGTGGACAAGAGAAGCTAGAATTTTTAAATATGGTTCTGGTGTTGGAACAAACTTCTCTCAAATTAGAGGAGCTAATGAAAAATTATCGGGTGGTGGTTCATCAAGTGGTTTAATGAGCTTCTTGAAAATTGGTGACCGCGCTGCAGGTGCCATCAAATCTGGCGGTACAACACGTCGTGCTGCTAAAATGGTTTGTTTGGATTTAGATCACCCTGAAGTATTGGAATTTATTAACTGGAAAGTACAAGAAGAAGATAAAGTGGCTGCATTAGTAGCTGCGGGTTATGATAATGGATATGAAGGAGAAGCTTATGCAACTGTTTCAGGTCAAAATTCAAATAACTCAGTTCGTATTCCGAATAGCTTTTTCAAAGCATTATCTGAAAATGGTAATTGGGAATTAAAAGCACGTACCGATGGTCGTGTAATGAAATCAATTCCTGCAAGAGAAGTGTGGGAGCAAATTGCAAACGCTGCATGGCGTTGTGCGGATCCAGGTACACAATATGACACTACAATTAACGAGTGGCACACTTGTCCAAAGGGTGGTCGCATTAATGCTTCTAATCCATGTTCAGAGTACATGTTCTTAGACAACACTGCATGTAACTTAGCTTCTATCAACTTAAGAAAATTCTTCGACGAATCAGATAACTCATTTGATGTTGAAGGATTTGAATATACAACTAGATTATGGCAGACTGTATTAGAAGTATCTATCTTAATGGCTCAGTTCCCTTCTAAAGAAGTTGCACAGTTATCTTACGACTACAGAACTACAGGTTTAGGATTTGCTAACCTTGGTTCTATGTTAATGGTAAGTGGTATTCCTTATGATAGTGAAGAAGCACGTGGTATTGCGGGTGCAATTTCTGCAATCATGACAGGTATTGCTTACAAAACATCAGCAGAAATGGCGAGCTTCTTAGGTGCATTTGATAAATATGCTGAAAATAAAGAAGACATGTTGCGTGTAATGCGTAACCACCGTGCAGCTGCATACGATGCTGATGCTTATGTAGGCATTGAAATTAAACCTCAAGGAATTAAAGCACAATACACTCCTGACTATTTATTAAAAGCTGCAACAAAGGCTTGGGATGATGCAGTTCAATTAGGAGAAAAATATGGTTATAGAAATGCTCAAACAACGGTAATTGCTCCAACAGGTACCATTGGTTTAGTAATGGATTGTGATACAACAGGTGTTGAACCAGATTTCGCATTAGTGAAATTTAAAAAATTATCAGGTGGCGGATATTTCAAAATCATCAATCAATCAGTACCTCAAGCATTAAAGAATTTGGGGTATACTCAAAAACAAAATGATGCGATTGTAAATTTTGCAGTTGGTCATGCAAGCTTTACCAATGCACCACACATTAATGATGCATCTTTATTAGCAAAAGGATTCACGCAAGAGGAAGTAACTAAATTAAATGGCGCTGCAAAATCTGCATTCGAAATTGGATTCATCTTTAACCGTTTCACTTTAGGTGATGCTTGTTTAACAAGATTAGGATTTAAAGAAGAAGTATTTGCAGACTGGAGCTTTAATTTATTAGAAGCATTAGGATTTAGCGAGGATCAAATTGATGAAGCGAACGATTATGTTTGCGGTACCATGACTGTAGAAGGTGCTCCAGACTTAGATCCTGCACACTTGCCAGTATTCGATTGTGCAAATAAAAACGGTAAAAAAGGTGTAAGATATATTCACGCACACGGTCATATTAGAATGATGGCTGCATGTCAACCATTCTTATCTGGCGCGATTTCAAAAACAATCAATCTTCCAAACGAAGCAACTGTTGAAGAAATTGCTGATTGTTATTTAATGAGTTGGGAATTAGGTTTAAAAGCAAATGCTTTATACCGTGATGGTTCTAAATTAAGCCAACCATTGTCTACAAAATCGGATAAGAAAAAGAAAACCGAGGACGCAGAGGCAGAAGCGACAACTGAAGCAGTAGCGGAAGCGGGTGCATCTCAAATGGTAGACTTAAGCAACTTAACAGTTGATGAATTATTAGAAGAAGTCCAAAAGAGAATGACGACTTCAACGGATACTGTTTTGAAGCGTCAATTATCTCGCATTGTTGAGCGCAAATCCTTACCAGCTAAGCGTCGCGGCTTTACACAAAAAGCAAGAATTGGCGGTCAAGTATTATTTTTAAGAACTGGTGAATACAATGACGGAACAGTTGGTGAATTATTCATTGACTTAGCAAAAGAAGGTTCTACCTTACGTAGCTTAATGAACTGTTTCGCGATCTCCATTTCTGTGGGCTTACAATATGGTGTGCCATTAGAAGAGTTCGTTGATAAATTCGTATTCACTAAGTTTGAACCATCAGGTATGGTGGATCATCCAAATATTAAAACAACTACATCCATTGTTGACTTTATATTCCGTGCTTTAGCATATGAATATTTAGGAAGAACCGATTTGGTACATGTTTTAGACAAACCAACAGTTGAAAATTTAGGTGATGCTAGTGACATTACATTAGTGGGAAAGCCTGAATTAAGCAGCATTCGTGTAACAGCTCCTGCAGCTGCACCTGCAACAGCGGCTAAGGCAAATGTTGTAGCAACAGTTAATGAAGGTGGTACCATGGATAATGTAACTGCAGCAGCTAAAAGCATGCAAAGTGATGCCCCAGCATGTAGCACTTGTGGACACATTACTATTCGTAGCGGTACTTGTTACAAATGTTTAAACTGTGGAACAAGCATGGGCTGTAGCTAGACCTTAACGTCATTAATTTTAATCTTCAATACCCACTTTTCGAGTGGGTATTTTTTTACCAACTAATGAGAAAAATGTATTTCATTTTTCTCTATCGCCATTTTACGCTAAAATCTCTAAATCTGAATTAAAAGTCTGAACTCGCACTTCGTGCTCAAACATGCAGACTTTTTTAACGTTCAGATTTAGAGATTTCTTAACGCTATGGCTCAAAGTTCAGAATCAAAATACATTTTTCTCATTCGTTTTTAGGTCAAAATAAATCTCTACGATAATTAAATGCTAAAAATGATATCAATTGAACATCTTAATGCAGAGTCTGAGTCATAGCGTTAAGAAAAATGACTTCTACGTCGTTAAAAATTGTGCATGTTTGAGCGAAGCGAGTTCACAATTTAAGATGGGAAAGTCATTTTTTAGCGGCCATGACGAACACGAAGCATGAGATGTTTCATGAATATCATTTCGGCAGGGCAGTTCAAATATATTTTTCTATTTGAATGAAAAATTTCATTAAATTCATAGTTCAAATCTCATTAGAAAAACGATTGCCTTATGTCAGATTTTCAAGTAAAAGTAGCGCCTAAAAAATACGACGCTATTATTGTTGGTTCAGGTGCTGGGGGTGGTATGGCAGCATACGTTTTGGCAAAAGCAGGCCTTAAAGTATGTTTACTTGAAGCAGGTCCTGATTATGATCCAGCAAAAAATTCAGCACAGTTAAAAAATCCATGGGATTCTCCGCGTCGAGGAGCAAGTTCAAAGTTTCGCCCTTTCGGTGAATTTGATGGTTGTTACTGGGGTTGGGAAATTGAAGGCGAACCTTATACACAAACAAAGGGTTCAGATCATTTTGATTGGTGGAGAGCAAGAATGGTAGGAGGTCGTACCAATCACTGGGGTCGGATTTCATTACGTTTTGGACCTAAGGATTTTAAAAGACATAGTATTGATGGATTAGGAGATGACTGGCCAATTGGTTATGAGGATGTAAAACCTTATTACGATAAAATTGATAAGTTAATTGGTGTATATGGGACTAATGAAGGATTGGAAAATGATCCTGATGGAATTTTCTTACCTCCTCCAAAACCACGTTTACATGAATTGATGTTTAAAAAAGCAGCCACTGGAATTAATATCCCTGTGATACCTTCTCGTTTATCTATTTTGACTAAAAAAATAAATGACGAACGCGGTGCTTGTTTTTATTGCGGTCAATGTAATCGCTCATGTAAAGTATATGGTGACTTTTCTTCCTCATCTGTATTAGTGCGTCCTGCAGTATTAACAGGTAATGTTGATTTAATCACAGGTGCTATGGCGCGTGAAGTATTAACGGACAAGGAAGGAAAAGCAGTTGGTATTTCTTATGTAAATAAAAATGACAAACAAGAGTATCAAATAAATGCGAAAGTGGTTATCCTCGGCGCAAGTACTTGTGAAACTGCGCGATTATTATTGAATTCAAAATCACAAAAACATCCCAATGGTTTAGCGAATAGTAGTGGTGTAGTAGGTCACTATTTACATGATTCTACTGGTGCTGCTTTAGGAGGGGTGATTCCAAACTTAATGGGACGTAAGCGTTATAATGAGGACGGTGTTGGCGGTATGCACGTTTATACACCATGGTGGTTGGATAACAAAAAATTAGATTTTCCTCGTGGATACCATATTGAATATTGGGGTGGCATGAGCCAACCTAGTTATGGTTTCGGAATGGGAATGCAAGGTTTAAATGGAAAATTCCAAGTAAATGGCAAAACCAAAGATGAAGGTGGATATGGTAGTTCATTAAAAGAAGATGTTCGTTTCTTTTATGGCGCTTCAGTAGGTATGGGTGGTCGTGGTGAAGCAGTTCCTAATTTTAAAAACCATTGTAGTATTGATCCTGAAGTAGTGGACAAATATGGTATTCCTGTATTGAAATTTGATTGTAATAATTCAGAATATGAGATCAAGCAAGCAAAGCACATGAAGGAAACCTTCCGTGAAATTATGCATGAAATGGGAGCTGTTATTACCTGGGGTGATCAAGATGATGCTAGCAATAAATATGGTTTATCTAATCCAGGAAATATTATACATGAAGCGGGAACCGTTCGTATGGGTGCAGACAAAAAAACGTCGGCCTTAAACAAATGGGGTCAAGCACATGATTGTAATAATTTATTCTGTGTGGATGGATCGGTGTTTACTTCTCAAGCTGATAAAAATATCACATGGACTATTTTAGCTTTATCAATGCGTACGTCGGAGTACATCTTGGATCAGTTACAAAAACAAAATTTATAATTTTTTAAATTAACATATTATGGATAGAAGAAGTTCCCTCAAAGCCATGTTTATTGGCACTGTTTCTGCAAGCGTCTTAGTGGAAGCTTGCAAAAGCGCAAGTACCACAGTTGCAGTTGCAACTGATGATGATAGAATGCAGGAGGAGAAAGACTATTTAGTAAAGGTAAAAGCCGAACCAGCCTTTTTTGACGAGCATGAAATGGCTACTATCACTGTATTAGGTGACATCATTATGCCAAAGGATGCGACAAGTGGCTCTGCTTCTGAAGCTAAAGTGCCTGAGTTTATTGAGTTTATTGTGAAGGATATGACCGAGCATCAAGTGCCTGTTAGAGGGGGCTTGAGATGGTTAGACTTACACAGTTTTAATAAACATGGTAAATCATTTGTAAGTTGTTCGCATGATCAACAAATAGGTATCGTGGATGAAATCGCCTATCCTAAAAAAGCAAAACCTGAAGTTGCACAAGGCGTTAGCTTCTTTAATAAAATGCGTGACTTAGTTACCACGGGTTATTATACTTCTGAAATTGGTGTAAAGGATTTAGGATATATGGGTAACCAACCAAATCAGTGGAATGGCGTACCAGACGATGTTTTAAAACAACATGGTTTAGCTTATACGGAGAAAGAATTAAAAGAGTGTATATCTTTCTAATTAAGCAATCGTACTTCCTGATGCGATAGCTTCACTAGGACTTACAAAGTATAATTTACCTTGTGCATCCTCAGCCATTAGTATCATACCCTTGCTTTCAATACCGCGCATTTTACGTGGTGCTAAGTTAGCAACGATGGTAACTTGCTTTCCAACAATATCTTCAGGATTAAAATGCATAGCGATACCAGATAAAATAGTTCTTTTTTCAAATCCTAAGTCAACCAACAATTCTAATAATTTATCTGTCTTCTCTACTTTCTTAGCTTCTACGATAGTGCCCACACGCAAATCAATTTTACCAAAATCATCAAATACAATTTCAGGTTTTAAAGGAGCAATGCCTAATTCATTTGTTTGATCTGTATTTGCTGCAGCTGAGCTTGTATTAGTAGTTTCCATTTTATTTTTTTTAGCTTCTGCATTAGCTTTTAATTCAGCCAATTCAGCAGCGATTTCCTCATCTTCTATTTTTCTAAATAATAATTCAGGGGGACGTAAGCTATAACCCACTTTCAATAAATCAAATTTACCCGCGTTCTCCCATTCTAACATACGGTCAACCACTTTCATTAAATGACACATTTTTTTCGCTGTGAAAGGAAGGAATGGATTAATTAAAATTGCTAGGTTAGCAGTTAATTGTAAACAGCCATGCATACAGTTATCTATTTTAGCTTGTGCTGTAGGATCGGTATCCAAATTTTTAGCTAAAATCCAAGGCTCTTTTTTTTGCATGTATTGATTACCCAAACGAGCTAAGTTCACAACTTCAAACTGGGCCTCTCTAAATTTATATTGCTCTAATAAAGCAGTTACCTTCTCTTTAGTCTCGGTAACACTTACTAGTAATGCGCGATCATCCTCGTCTAAAAATTCTGTATGAATTTTTGGCACTTTTCCTTTTGTCAATTTGTGCATTAACACCCAGGTTCTATTCACGTAATTAGCGAAAATACTTACTAGCTCTCCATTTACTGCATCTTGAAAACCTTTCCAAGTAAATTCACTATCCTTAGATTCCGGCGCTATGGAGTTTACATAAAAACGTAAACAATCCGCTAAGGATTCGCCACCATTTTCTTTTTTAATCCATTTGTTAATATAATCATCCATTTCAATACTCCATCCACGTGAAGTACTCATTTTATCACCTTCTAAATTCATGAACTCATTTGCAGGTACATTTTCAGGTAAAATATTTCCATGTAATTTTAACATTACTGGGAAAATGATACAGTGAAATACAATATTATCCTTGCCAATAAAATGAACCAACTTAGTTTCAGGATCGTTCCAATAAGGCTTCCAATCCTTATCATTATTTAATGCCCATTGCTTAGTAGCGCTTATGTATCCAATAGGGGCATCAAACCAAACGTACAAAACTTTTCCATCGCCTCCTGCAACGGGTACTTTTACACCCCAATCCAAATCGCGCGTTACGGCACGTGGTTGCAATCCACCTTCTATCCAACTTTTACATTGGCCAATTACAGCAGGTCTCCAGTCGCTTGCATGTTGTTCCAATAACCACTTGCGTAAAAAGTCTTCATGTCTATTTAAAGGTAAATACCAATGTGTTGTTTCTTTTTTAATGGGTGCATTTCCACTTAATGTGCTCACGGGATTTATTAATTCCTCAGGACTTAAACTTTTGCCACACTTTTCACACTGATCTCCATAAGCTTCGGTATGAGCACAATTAGGGCATGTACCTTTTATATAACGGTCAGCTAAAAAAGTATTAGCTTGTTCGTCAAAATATTGTTCGGTGGTTTTTGTCTCCAAATCACCACGGCTTTCTAAGTCTTTAAAAAACGCACTTGCCGTTTCATGATGCAAAGGGTCACTGGTGCGATGATAAATATCAAATTGAATACCAAGATCCTTAAAATTTTGCTCAATAATAGGATGGTACTTATCAATAATAGCTTGAGCAGTTGTTCCTTCCTTTGTTGCTTGAATAGGAATAGCCGTTCCATGCTCATCACTTCCGCAAACAAAAACAACATCTCTTTTTTGCGCTTTTAAATAGCGAACATAAATATCGGCAGGTAAATAGGCGCCCGCTAAGTGGCCAATATGCTTGAGGCCATTGGCATATGGTAGGGCAGCCGTAATCAAATATCGTTTAGGCGTGTTCATTGTTGCAAAAGTACTTAATATTGCGGTATGATTCAACCTCAAAACCTTCAAGCTGGCGACGTTATTGGGATGGTCTGTCCGGCAGGTTCCATTCCATTGGAAAGGGTACAAAAATGTGTTGAAACCCTTACTGAATGGGGTTATCAGGTAAAGTTGGGTCAAACTATAGGGGCAAAACATTTTACCTATTCGGCCACCGATGCATTACGAGCCGCCGATTTACAAGAAATGATGGATGACCCTTCCGTGAAAGCTATTTTATGTGCTAGGGGTGGATATGGGTTAAGTAGAATAATAAATAATTTGGATTTTACTGGGATTAAAGCTAACCCTAAATGGGTGATTGGCTTTAGTGATATTACCGTTTTACATGCAGCCTTGCAGCACAATGGTATCATGAGTATTCATGGCCCTATGGCTACAGCTTTTAACAAAGGTCCAGAAGGCGAACCCTATATTCAAGCAGTAAAAAGTATTTTAGAAGGACAAAAAACAAGTTATGAGGCCCCAGTGCATAGCTATAATAAAATGGGTTTGGCAACAGCTCCAATGATTGGTGGCAATTTATGTTTGATGGCACATTTAGTTGGTTCCCAATACAGTATGGATACCAATGGAAAAATATTGTTTTTAGAAGACATTGGCGAATTTCATTACAACCTGGACCGCATGGTAATTCAAATGAAAAATGCTGGACTTTTTAATAATTTGGCGGGCCTTGTTTTGGGTGGATTTTCAGATATGCGTGATGACCCTACCGATATTGGTGCTGGCGCTTTTGAAATTTTACAATCTCATATTGCTGAATTTAACTACCCGGTTTGTTATGACTTCCCAATCAGTCATGGACTATCAAATTACCCGATCAAAGAAGGGGCGATATATCACTTGAATATTCAAGCCGATCAGGTTATTTTAAACGATGTTTAGTTTAATTTCTAATATTTAAAAAGGCGTTAATATTCTAACCAAATATAGGTCCATCCTGATTATTGTACTAAATTTGTCGTATATAAAATTTATTTCTATGCAAAAGTTATTTTTTAGTTTTTTAATGACCTTTTTAATGAGTCTTCAAGCTTCTTTTGCACAGTCTTATGTTTTGTCTGGTATTGAAAAGACTGACAAAGATGACATGCAATACGAGGTGTTAGGAAAAGTAGATAACCATTATTGGATTTATAAAAAAAACAAATCGGTTTCTACGATTGCACAATATAATAATCAGATGCAATTAGTAAAACAAAATGATTTGGCTTTTTTACCTGCGTCGGTTAGTGCCATTGAGTTTGTGCATTCAATTGATAAAGTAGTTGTATTTTATCAATTTCAAGCAAATACAACAGTATATGCAGCAGCTGCTGAATTAAACAAAGAGGGACAACTAGTAGGCACACCAAAAATTATTGATACCGCTGAAAACATTCGACCCGGATCACATGCCAAAGTTTTCAATTTATTGCAAAGTGATGATCATCAAAAAATGGCTTTATTTACGGTGAACACCACTAGAGTTAATTCAATAAAAATAAAGGTAATTGCATTAAATGATCATTTTGAAATGGTGAACGAGGTGGCTATAAATGTAAACGCACAAAATAAAAAAAGTAATTTATCAGATTTTGCTTTAGATAATAAGGGTAATTTGTTTTGCTTACGAAATATGGTATTAGCTAATGCAGCGCCAGCAGTAAGTTTATTGTATTTATCAGCTGACGGTTCAGCAGTAACGGAGTCGCCAATTTTGAATAATACTTTATTATTGGATGACATTCGCTTGCAACTTGATAATAAAAATGGACAAGTTCTATTAAGTTCTTTTTATGCAACAGCTAAAAAAGGTAATGTGGAAGGAGTATTCACCTATATATGGGATATAAATTCAAGAAAAGAAATTGCTAGTAATGCTAATAGATTTACTGACGCTTTAAGAGGTGCTGTAAGTTCAAAGCGTAATTTGAAAGACGCGTTTGATAATTTTTATTTAGACAAAACAAAAGTATTAGCTGATGGTAGTTTAGTCATTGTAGCGGAAAGTGCAGAGACTTATAATAATCGAAGTGCATTTTCAAGATGGGATTATTTTTATGGCGGTCCTTTTTATAATCCATTTATGTTTAATTATTGGAGTAGACCTTTTGGATTTTATCCTTGGACTAGATTTGGATATGGACTTGGGTTTGGATATGGTCTTGGATTTGGGATGTATCCCTTTATGTGGAGTCCTTGGGCAAATCCTTATGCTGGTTTTGGTTACCATTCAGTAACCTATAATGCTAATAAAGTAGCGTTAATATCATTGGATACAAAAGGTGGTATTCAATGGGTGAAAACCATTGATAAAAGCCAGTCCGACGTGAATGTTGATCAGTTCATTGGTTATGGAACTGTCGAAAATGATAAGGGGTCAACCTTTATTTATTATAAAAAAGAAAAAGGAATTCGTCAATTTGTGATTAATACATTTACAAAAGAGGGGCAATTGAATAAAGAAGCAAATATTATTTTAGCAGAAAAAAATTATGAGTGGATGCCACGTTCTTTGAAACAAGTTGGAGCAAATGAGGCGATTATTCCATATCAGTCTAAAAACAAAATTGGATTTGCAAAAATTCAAATTAAATAATTAACGTGGTTTTTTTATTCAGAGATCGGTCCGATATTAATTTACTTTTTTTGGTGTTACTAAGTATAGTGCTCCACTT
Organism: uncultured Bacteroidota bacterium; assembly: GCA_903929425.1. Lineage (GTDB taxonomy): Bacteria > Bacteroidota > Bacteroidia > Chitinophagales > Chitinophagaceae > Sediminibacterium. The sequence goes on along the minus strand of CAIYUO010000085.1, from coordinate 26,278 downwards.
CCATATTTGGATGGTGCCCCCTGTAGTTGTAGCCAATGAATCTGATGGCTTGTTTGCTTATTTACTTGTACATTATGTAAAACAATTACATCCAATTGTTTTAATGATTTTATTTCAAGCAATTATATTAGGGCAGGCAATTCGACTTAATATTTTCATGAGTAACCTTAAAATGCTTCAAAAAGTAAGTTATTTGCCTGCCTTCATTTATATCATGCTGACGGCTACTTTCCCTTTTTGGGATGTTATTAGCTCCGGACTCATCGCAAACTCTTTAGTGTTATGGATATTAGTAAAACTATTGAGGCTATATGATCAAAATCAACCCCAATCCTTAGAATTTAATATTGGATTAATAGTAGGAGGTTCTATTCTTTTATACGAACCCATAGCCATTTTAATTCCAGTGGTTTTGTTTGCATTAACCATTATTCGTCCATTCAAATTAACAGAGTGGTTAATATTATTGATGGGGGTTGCCCTTCCCTTTTATTTCATATTTACTTTTGTTTATTTAACAGGGAATATGAGTGATTTTCGACATTTTTTACCCATGCTGGATTGGAAAAATCCATTCGTTCAACCTGGCATAAATGTAATTTTAGCATTAGTGGTTATTGCAGTTCAACTTATAGTAGGGTTATATCTTTGGCAAAATCAAAAATCTAGATTCATCATTCAGGTTCGTAAATACTGGGGTGTATTGTTATTGGTACTTTTTTTGACTTTGTTTCAACCTATTATTTTTTCTGCACAGGCTTTATACGCGTCAGCCATAGTATTAACCCCTTTGGCCTGCTTTATTAGCTTTGCTTATTCGGTTCCTAAAACCTTATTTATACCAAATATATTATTTTGGTCTACAATGGCGGTTATTGTGTATAACCACTTAGGGTAAGTGAAGAATTTTACGCTAGTTTTTTGGCTGTTTTTGGTAACTTTGGCCTTCAAATAATAATCTAATACCTAAAATATAACTCATGAAATTTGGAGTAGTAGTTTTTCCAGGTTCTAATTGTGATAGAGACATGCAAGATGCATTAGAAAAAGACTTAGGGGCTCAAGTAGAAATGCTTTGGCACAAGGACAGTGATTTATCACATTTTACGACAGACGATTGCGTTGTTTTACCTGGAGGATTTTCCTATGGCGATTATTTACGATGTGGTGCCATTGCAAAGTTTAGTCCAATGATGCAATCTGTCATTGAATTTGCAAACAAAGGAGGTAAAGTACTAGGAGTTTGTAATGGCTTTCAGATTTTATGTGAAAGTGGATTATTGCCAGGTGCTTTATTGCAAAATGAAAATCAACAATTCATTTGTAAGAATGTATATATCAAAACAGATAATAGTAAAGCGTTACAAATCCCAATAGCGCACGGTGAGGGACGATATTTTGCAGATGATGCTACCTTGAAGCACTTAGAAAACAACAAACAAATTTTATTCCGTTACTGTGATGAACAAGGAAATGTGGGTGGTGCGGGAAATCCAAATGGTTCAACACATGATATTGCTGGCATTTGTAATGACAAACGTAATGTAGTTGGTATGATGCCACATCCAGAACGTGCCACTAGTAGTGCCTTGAGTAACATTGATGGAAAAGAAGTTTTTGAATTTTTAGGATTGTCGAAATAATAATTGGTTAATACTTAATTTAGGATTGTATGAAAAAGATAATGTTGTTTGGTATGTTGGTTTTATTCGCTTTGAATGCAAATGCACAAAGATTAAATCCTGTTAAGTGGACTTTTGAGGCGATTAAAAAATCAGATAAGCAATATGATATAATTTTTACAGCGAATGTGGATGCGCCATGGCACATTTACTCTCAATTTGTGAAAAAAGGCCCAGTCCCTACAAATATTGTATTTAAAAAGAATGCATTAGTGCAAGTAAAAGGCACAGCCAAAGAAATAGGGAAACTAGAAAAACATTTTGATAAAAACTTTGGTGCTGAAATTGCCTACTTCAGCAATAAAGTACAGTTTGTTCAAACTATTAATTTAAGAGCTGCTAGCAAAACAAGTGTTGCTGGGGAAGTAGAATATATGGTTTGCAATGACGAGCGTTGTTTACCTCCTACAAAAGTGCCTTTCGAGGTTACCATTCAGTAATTATCATTTTAACGTTTTACGATTTGTGTATTTCGTTATATGGTAGACTACTATTTCATTTTATAAATAATATATTTTGAATAAAATACTTTCACTTTTTGCATCATTGATTATCCTGTGTTTGATGCAGGTAAATGCAATGGCGCAAGCGGACAGCTTGGTTAAAGTATATGCAAAAGCATCTCCTGTAAACGATAGTACGTATCAATTAAGTTTTGATATAAAAGTAAAGGAAGGCTGGCATGTATATGGAAATACCCCTTCACCTGATAATGCAGCTGAATTGATTACCACTTCGCCTAATATTGTTTTTAAGTTAGAAACGGTGAAATTTTTAAAGGAGGTTATTTTTACTTCAAAAGCAAATTTTCAAAAAGATGTTTTGTTTAAAAAGGCGAATGTTTTTGAGGGCCCTATAGCAGCTACTCAAAACTTTTCCATTGCGGGATTTCAACCAGATACTTTAAAAGGCAATTTGGTTGTGGCGATTGCAAAAGGGAATGAATTTTATGAGCAGGAAATTCCTGTTTCCATTTTTTTAGCGAATGGAAAGAAAGCCGAAGGTGTTGAAATTTTATTACCAACATCTGCTACAACACCTCCATTGGGTGCCTGTGGTGAAGCAGCTCATGATAGTAAAGAATCAAGCTTTTGGACTGTATTTGTATTAGGATTTTTAGGCGGATTAATTGCTTTAATCACACCTTGTGTATTTCCAATGATTCCAGTAACTGTATCCTTTTTCACAAAGCGTTCAAAAACCAGAAAGCAAGGCATTAAAAATGGATTGTTATATGGCTTGAGTATTTTTTTAATTTATGTTTTAGCAAGTGTCCCTTTTCATTTATTAGGTAATGTACAACCCGAAATTTTCAATAGTATTTCAACGAATCCTATTTTAAACCTCATCTTCTTCGTCATATTTATTTTCTTCTCTATCTCCTTTTTTGGTTATTTTGAAATAACCTTGCCTAGTGGAATTGCTAATAAGGCTGACTCAAAAAGTGGGTTGGGAAGTTTAGGGGGCATATTTTTTATGGCCATCACTTTAGCCATTGTATCCTTTTCATGCACTGGACCCATATTGGGCACTTTATTAGTAGGTTCATTACAAGGCGGTGCTTGGGCTTTAACATCAGGTATGGCTGGATTTGGCATTGCACTTGCATTACCATTTACCTTGTTTGCCATATTCCCACAATGGCTTCAAAGCTTGCCTAAATCAGGAGGATGGTTGGACACCGTTAAAAAAATATTAGCCTTTTTAGAATTAGCATTGGCCTTTAAATTTTTATCAAACGCCGACTTAGTTCAACATTGGGGATTATTAAAACGAGAAGTGTTTTTAGGTTTATGGGCTGTTATCAGTTTGGGTCTAGCATTATACCTATGGGGTAAATTACATTTGCCACATGATACTAAGGGTGCAAAAATTTCGGTTGTACGAAAACTTGGCGGTATATTAGCAATTGCTTTTTCAGTCGTTTTAGTAATGGGCATTTTCCCTAAGAATGCAGGCTATATTAAATTTTTAAGTGGTTTCCCTCCGCCTAGTCAATATAGTTTATTTGCAAGTCCTGGAGATGATAATATGGGTGTGCATGCTAATGTGGTTAATGATTATCAAAAAGCATTGGCATTAGCAAAAGATCAAAACAAACCAATTTTGATAGATTTCACTGGTTGGGCTTGTGTTAACTGTCGTAAAATGGAGGAGAATGTATGGACTGATCCAGCCGTGTCAAGTTATATTAAAGAGAACTTTATTTTGGTTTCCTTATATGTTGATGACAAGGAAATGTTACCAGTTGATAAGCGTTTTAAATATATAAGTAAAGCAGGCACTGAAAAGGAAATAAATAGTGTTGGTGATTTATGGGCAACCTTCCAAGCCGAAAACTTCAATCAAGTAACACAGCCACTTTATGTTGTGGTGAGCCCTGATCAAAAATTATTATCAAATCCAGTTGGGTACACGCCTGATATTAATGAGTATTTACAGTGGCTACAATGCAGTGTTGCTAAAGGAAAGTAATAGTATTTCGAATAATTAAATTATCATATAAGCATAAAAAAGAGGCTCCGAATTCGGAGCCTCTTTAATTAGTGTAAAACTATAATTTATTTAATACTATCAAATTTATAAACTCATTCCACGCTCATTCATCATTTTTCTTAGGTTAATTAAACCATAACGCATTCTGCCTAAAGCGGTATTAATGCTGCAATTGGTCATTTGTGCTATTTCCTTGAAACTTAAGTTAGCGTAGTGTCTTAATACAATAATCTCTCTTTGTTCCTCAGGTAATAAATCAACCAACTCTTGAATATCACGATGTGTTTGAGAACGGGTCATTTTGTAATCAGCAGGATGATCGGCATGCTTGATAATTTCAAATAAGTCCTGGTCGTCGCTTGTTTTAATGGTTGGGGTTCTTTTTACTTTTCTAAAATGGTCAACACAGTAGTTGTGTGCAATACGCAATGCCCAAGGTAAAAATTTTCCTTCGTCGTTATATTTCCCCAACTTTAAATTGCCAATAATTTTTATAAATATGTCTTGAATTAAATCTTCAGCTAAATAACTATCCTTAACCATGAAATTAATGGCATTGAATATTCGTTCTTGATGACGGTCAATTAATACATCAAAAGCGCGCGGGTTGCCTTGTTGGAAAAGTTGAATTAATTCGTTGTCTGTTAGTTGTACAGTTTTGTTCATTTTTGTTTTTTATAGGTGTTCGAAGGCTAAGTATGGGTGTACTTAGTTGGGTTAGTAATGGAAAATTACTTCCTAATACAATTGATTTTTCATTTGTTGAAAACGAAAAATATATTTTTAGGATATCCACATTCCCATTTGCGCTTTATTTGAAAAAGATTATCGCATTTGGTACAACCAATTCACAAGGAATCTGTTATTTTGCTATATGGCTGTAAGTAAAAAAGGAATAGATGCTATCCAAGTTGTTGGAGCAAGGGTACATAATTTAAAAAACGTATCTGTTGATTTTCCGCGTGACCAGTTTATTGTGGTAACGGGTGTTTCAGGAAGTGGAAAGTCCTCATTGACAATTGATACTTTGTTTGCTGAAGGCCAAAGGCGTTATGCCGAGAGTTTGTCCTCCTATGCAAGGCAGTTTATGTCCCGTATGGGTAAACCCGATGTGGATTATATCATGGGACTATGTCCAGCAATTGCCATTGAACAAAAGGTAACTACTAGAACCCCAAGAAGCACGGTGGGGAGTATGACGGAGATTTATGATTACTTCAGGGTGTTTTTTGCGCGTATTGGTAAAACGTATTCGCCCATTAGTGGTGAGCAAGTAAAAAAGCATGATGTGCAGGACGTGCTTGCTTATATGCAAAAAGGGAAGGCTGGTGATAAAATGGTTTTATTGGTTCCATTCAAGCAACAAGCAAAAAGAGATATTGCCGAGGAATTAAATATATTAGTTCAAAAAGGATTTACACGTATTTATTTAAGAGCTAGCAAGACCGAGTCTGAGATTTTAAGAATTGAAGATGCTTTGGAAATTTCTAAAACTGAGTTGACTAAAAAAGTTAAAGCACATGATGTTTACGTTCTTATTGATAGAATTGTAGTTAAAGATTTTGATGAAGATGATATACACCGTTTAACAGATTCCATTGGCACTGCTTTTTATGAAGGTGAAGGTGTGTTATGGGTTGAAAAAAACAACGATACTTTACAAGACTTTAATAATAAGTTTAGTTTGGATGGAATGGAATTTGATGAACCGACGCCTAATTTATTTTCTTTCAATAATCCATATGGTGCATGTCCTACCTGTGAAGGGTATAGTCAGGTGTTAGGTATTGATGAAAACTTAGTCATTGCCAATCCGTTTTTATCGGTGTATGATGGTGGAGTAGCACCATGGAAGGGTGAAAAATTAAGTTGGTGGAAGGATCAGTTTGTAAAAGAAGCGGGAAAGACAGGATTCCCCATTCATCAACCCATTAATAAATTAACAAAGGCACAGTATACGCAACTTTGGAAAGGAACAGGAAAAGCCTTAGGTATTGATGCTTTTTTCAAAGACGTTGAAGCGCACTTATATAAAGTTCAATTTAGGGTTTTATTAAGTAGATATCGTGGCAGAACCAATTGCCCAGAGTGTAATGGATACCGAGTGCGTAAGGAAGCCTTGTATGTAAAAATTGGCGAAAAGCATATTGGTGAATTATGTGCAATGCCGGTTAGAGAATTACAACAATGGTTTAAAAATTTGAAATTGTCAGCACATGACGCTGAAATTGCAAAACGTATTTTAGTAGAAATTGAACAACGCATCCAAACATTAATGGATGTAGGCTTGGGCTATTTAACATTAAGTAGGTTGGCAAATAGTTTAAGTGGAGGAGAAAGCCAAAGAATTCAATTGACAAGATGCTTAGGAAGTAACTTAACCAACTCACTATATATTTTAGATGAACCAAGTATTGGTTTGCATTCAAGAGATACGGAAAGATTGATTGCTGTTTTGCAAAATTTAAGAGACCTTGGTAATACCGTAGTAGTAGTGGAGCATGATGAACAAATTATGCGAAAGGCCGATCATATTATTGACATGGGGCCACTTGCTGCACACCAAGGAGGTGAGGTAGTGGCAGTGGGTAATGCAGTCGAATTAATAAAGGATAAAAAAAGTTTAACAGGGAAGTATTTAAAAGGCGAACTATTTATTCCGATACCAGCAAAGACAAGACCTGCCATTAAATTTATAAAATTAGAAGGTGCTCATTTACATAATTTACAAAATGTAAATGTTGATTTTCCACTGCAAAGTTTATGTGTGGTGAGCGGGGTGAGTGGTAGTGGTAAAACAACTTTAGTTAAAAAAGTATTATACAACGCATTATTAAAAGCAAAGCAACAACCTACAGAAATAGTGGGAGGTTATGCGGACATCAAAGGCGACTTGCATTTAATTGATGCCATTGAAATGATCGATCAAAACCCCATTGGCAAATCGTCTCGAAGTAATCCGGTTACTTATATCAAAGCCTATGATGCAATTAGAGATGTTTATTCAAAACAAGCACTCTCTAAAATAAGAGGTTTCTTACCTAAGCATTTTTCCTTCAATGTTGACGGTGGTCGTTGCGATACTTGTAAAGGGGAAGGTGAACAATTAGTGGAAATGCAATTTTTAGCGGATGTACATTTGACTTGTGAGGATTGTGGCGGTAAGCGATTTAAAGAATCGGTATTAGAAGTTCATTACAAAGGCAAGAGTATTTTTGATGTGTTGGAAATGAGTGTGGATGAAGCCATTGAATTTTTCAGTGAAGAAAAAAATATTGTAATAGCCATTAGTCCATTACAAGAAGTGGGATTGGGTTATGTGAAGTTGGGACAAAGTAGTAGTACATTAAGTGGTGGTGAAGCACAGCGTGTGAAACTCGCTAGCTTTTTAGGTAAGGGCAAAGCCAATCAAAAAATGTTATTCATATTTGATGAGCCTACAACAGGGTTACATTTTCATGATATTCATAAATTATTAAAAGCTTTTAATGCTTTAATTGATCAAGGCCACTCCTTAATTGTGGTAGAACATAACACCGATGTCATCAAGGCCTCCGACTGGGTAATTGACATGGGCCCAGAAGCAGGCGATGCTGGCGGAACGGTAGTTTACGCCGGTGTTCCAAGTGGTTTGGCTAAATGCAAGGCCTCACAGACTGGGAAGTACTTAGGATAAATTCTATGTAACTTATTGAAAAACAATTAATTACAAATATTAAATTTGTTTTTGAAAATTATTATGTTTTAAATTAATGTAACTGAAAAATAGTTGCATAAATTTAAATGACAAAGAAAGACAAACTACTAGTAAGATTCTTAAGTATACCTAAGGATTTTACATTTGATGAGCTCAAGAATTTATTGAGTAGCCTTGGATACGTGGAAAGTAATCTTGGGAGAACTTCTGGGTCAAGAGTTTCATTTTATAATGTGAGCAATGGTCATCAATTTAAAGTTCATAAACCACATCCTGAAAAAATAATGAAAAGGGTGTATTTAAAAAATATTCGATTACAATTAACTATTGAAAAGATAATATGAAAAATACATTAAACTATAAAGGATTTTTTGCTTCTGTGTCCTTTATTGAGGAAGACAATATATTGTTTGGTAAAATTGAAGGGATTAATGATTTAATAATGTTTGAAGGATCCTCTGTTACCGAATTAAAAGCGATGTTTAGAGAAGCAGTGAATGAATACATTGAAGATTGTAAACACTATAAAAAGCCGCTTTTAAAAAGTTTTAAGGGTTCTTTTAATGTTCGAGTAAAACCAGACATCCATCAAAAGGCTGCAATGTTAGCAACCATACAAGGCATTAGTTTAAATCAATTCGTTCAAAAAGCGCTTGTGAGAGAAATTGAAGCTGCTTAATTATAGTTTTTGCTGAACTTTATTTTTTAGTGCTGGGGTGTTCATATTTTGAACTTGACTTTTTCGTCCTGCTTCTTTCAAGACTTTATCTAAAATCATTTCTATTTGGCCATTCACACTTCTAAATTCATCCTCGGCCCACTTTGCTAATGCAGAAAAGGTTTCATCGTTGATTCTTAATACAAATGTTTTTTTTGCTAATGACATACTTGTATTTTAAAGATTAATAAAGGGTGCCCGTATTTAAAACAGGAGATGCAGCTTTTTCACCACAAAGCACCACCATTAAATTACTTACCATCGCAGCTTTTTTATCGTCATCAAGTACAACAATATCTTTTTCTGATAACATAGCCAAAGCCATTTCAACCATACCCACTGCACCTTCTACAATTTTAGTTCTAGCGGCAACAATGGCTGTTGCTTGTTGTCTTTGTAACATCGCGCCAGCAATTTCAGCTGCATAAGCCAAGTGGCTAATTCTAGCCTCAGTAACAGTAATACCGGCTTTTATTAATCTTTCATTTAATTCTTGTTCAAGCATCTCAATTACTTTATCACCACCATCACGTAATGTAATTTGTGCATGTTCATCCTCAATATTATCATAAGGGTAACTTGTTGCCAAATGACGAACCGCTGCCTCACTTTGGTTTTTCATGTATTCATTAAAATTGGTAACATCAAAAACTGCTTTATACGTATCACTTACTTCATATAATATCACAGCTGCAATTTCAATGGGGTTACCCAACTTATCGTTTACTTTTAATTTAGTACTCTCCACACTTTGAGAGCGAAGGGAAACTTTCAATTTTGAATAAAAAGGATTCACAAACTGCAAACCATTTTCCCTTACAGTGCCAATATATTTACCAAAGAAGGTAAGTACAATACTATAGTTTGGCTCCACGACCATTAATCCCCTCATTAAAAAAACAGCAAAAACTATAAATAATACACCAAACAAAACAATTCCTCCGCTTGGGGTTGCGTTTTGTGCAGTACTAATGATGCCATATAAGCCAGTAATAAAAGACATAAGTGCTATTAAGGCTGCTTTATAACCATTTAATGGGCGCATTAATTTTTCCATAGTAGTATTTTGATATTATAATGATATCATAAAGATAAATAGGAAAATAGCAACATCCAAAAATACTTTTAGTGTAGTTATTAAATTAAAAAAGGAACTGTAGTGAAAATAGCTAGCCTGCGTTGGAAAGTAATTATCTCAATCTATCAGCACTCTTCACCATTCTTTCGTCCTTATAAATTTTAAACATTGCTAAAATTTGCAAAATGGGTATAAGGAATAATGACAATGAAGGCAATGTAAATCCTCCACCTGGATGAGCAATGACTATTTTGTATATAAAAAATCCAATAAGTGCGGACAATAAAAAGTTAATGATTACCACTTTTAATTGTAGCATACGGTTGCCGTATAAAAAAATACAAATAAAGCTTAAGCATGCACTGAATGCTAAGGAAATCAATGTAGTGAATTGATCGCTACCGGTAATTTCAAAAGGCACCGGTGCAGGCGTATAATAAAAAGGCAAACGCAATACCAAAAATGCTGCTGCGCTAGCTAACAATAACCAAATGCTTTGTATTCTTTGTATCATAGTATAAAGTTAAATCATTTTTTGAATGGTTGAAATTATGATTATAAGTTTTAACAATAGGTATACTCATAAAAAAGCCCCTCCGAATTACTGGAAGGGCTTTTTTATAGGATAAGCTTAGAACTTTATTGATACTAGCCTAATTCAGGATACAATACAAATTGCTCCATGAATTTATTCACCTCTTTTCTAGTTTCCGCTAATATGGTTTCATTATCGGCGTTCATTAATACTTTATCAATAGCATCTACAACAAAAGGAATATGTCCTTCGTTCATTCCACGTGTAGTAATAGCAGCAACACCAAAACGGATACCTGAAGTTACAAATGCTGACTTGTCGTCATAAGGCACCATATTTTTGTTAGCAGTAATATCGGCATGTCCTAAAACTTGCTCTGCTTTTTTACCACTTATGTTTTTATTTCTTAAATCAATTAACATTAAATGATTGTCCGTGCCGCCACTGATAATTTCATATCCTTTTGCAACAAATGCAGCAGCCATCGTTTGTGCATTTTTTTGAACTTGTTTTGCATACACGGTAAATTCATCAGAAAGTATTTCACCAAATGCAATGGCTTTTGCTGCAATCACGTGTTCCAATGGACCACCCTGTGTACCTGGGAATACCGCCATGTCAATGACGTTTGACCATAATCTTAAATTTCCTTTCACGTCTTTTAAACCCAATGTATTTTCGCCATCCTTCGCCATCATAATCACACCACCACGAGGTCCGCGTAATGTTTTATGAGTTGTTGATGTAACAAAATGACAATGATTAAATGGAGAACTTAATAATCCTTTCGCAATTAAACCTGCAGGGTGTGCAATATCGGCTAATACAAATGCACCCACTTCGTCCGCTACTTTTCTGATTCTTGCATAGTCAATATCGCGACTATATGCACTTGCTCCACAAATAATTAATTTTGGTTTGTGCGTTCTTGCTTGACTTTCTAACATTTCATAGTCAATCAATCCAGTTTCTTTCATAACACCATAAAAATAGGGCTTGTATGTTTTACCTGAAAAGTTAACAGCACTTCCGTGTGTTAAGTGACCACCCATGCTTAGGTCCAAACCTAAAATCGCATCACCTGGTTGTAAAATAGCTAACATCACTGCAGCATTTGCTTGTGCACCACTATGAGGTTGCACGTTGGCATATTCCAATCCAAAAACTTCTTTTAAACGATCTATCGCTAAGGTTTCTGTTTTATCTACAATCTCACATCCACCATAATATCTTTTTCCTGGGTATCCTTCAGCATATTTATTAGTCATCACACCGCCCATTGCTTGCATTACCTGTAAGCTAGTGAAGTTCTCCGAAGCAATTAATTCAATGCCACGACGTTGGCGTTGTAATTCTTGATTGATAATGTCAAAAACTAGTGTATCTCTTTGCATAATTGAAATATTTTATAAAATATTGGGATGTTTTAATCGAATATTTGGCAAAATTAATTCATTATTAGGCCTATACAAAGCTTTCTTTCAACAAGTGGCCTTCTAATATCCACATTTGTTATATATATGGGCAAAATTGACACAAAACTGCATTTTTTGCTCAAAATTTACCCAAAAGCATATATGATTGAATATTAATAACAGTTATTTGCTATTTTTATCATCCCCAAAAAGGAAATAAATGAAGGCTATTATCCCGGTCGCTGGAGCAGGAACTAAATTACGACCACATACCTATACACAACCAAAGGCTTTAATACCAATTGCTGGTAAAACCATTTTAAGTTTTATAGTAGATCAGTTAAAAGAAGTTGGCATTGAAGAGTACATTTTTATTGTAGGTTATTTAGGAGAAAAAATCCAGGACTATGTGCAGCAAACTTATCCGAATTTAACTACCCACTTTGTTTATCAAAATGATCGTCAAGGAACAGCACATGCAATTCAATTAACTAAAGAAATTGTTGGTAGTGATGAAATTTTTATTGCCTTAGGAGACACCATTTGCGAATTTGATATAAGAGAAGTAATAGCTAGTCCAACCAGTATGCTGGGTATTAAAAAAGTGGATGATCCTCGACAATTTGGTGTGGTGGAAATTGATGAAGAAGGTAAAGTATTGCATGCTGTTGAAAAACCGTCCATCCCAAAAAGCAATAATGCATTAGTTGGGTTATATAAAATTAAAGAAGCCGATATTTTATTCGATTGCTTTACCCAATTGGTAACAGAGAACATTAAATCACACGGAGAATATAATTTAACGGATGCGTTGGAGTGTATGATTAAAAAAGGAGTTCAGTTTAATTCCTTTAAGGTAAAGCACTGGTATGATTGTGGTAAGAAAGAATCCTTAATAAAAGCAAATGCGGTTTTGTTAGATAAAACAGGTGGTATCACCGTTAACCCTGCTATGTATATTAATAGTATCATTATTCCACCAGTGAGTATTGCTGCCGAATGTGTAATCGAAAATTCCATCATTGGACCACATGTGACCATTGGAAATAATACAACTATAAAAAGTTCAGTTGTAAAAGACTCCATCATTGGTACTTATACCACACTTGACGAAGTGGTACTTGATAATTCCTTAATTGGCAGCGATGCTGCTGTTAAAGGACTTAGCCGTACTTTAAATATTGGAGACAATACCGAAATTGATTTCGGTTAGTCCTTATGTATCATGGTTGAATTTCCTTGCGCTACACAAGTCATTACAACGTCATTAATGCAAACATGTTTAGGCACATTGGCAACATACCAAGCCGTGTCCGCAATATCCTCCGCTTTTAATGGGGTATAACCGGAATATACTGCTGCGGCTTTATCAGCATCGCCTTTAAAACGTACCAATGAGAAATCAGTTTCCACTGCACCAGGGTGAATAGCGGTTACTTTAATTTTATATGGTAGTAAATCAATTCTTTGTGCTTTTGTGATTGCATCCACTGCATGTTTTGTAGCACAGTAAACATTACCGTCCTTATATACTTCCTTACCTGCGGTGCTTCCGATATTAATGATATGACCTTGTTGTTTAATTAAATAGGGGAGCACTGCTTTTGATGCATATAATAATCCTTTTATATTGGTGTCAATCATGGTTTCCCAGTCATCCAAATTAGCATCAAAAAACGAATCACGTCCCAATGCCAATCCAGCATTGTTAACTAGTAAATCAACGGCTTGCCATTCCGACGGAAGCTTGCTCAAATTTTCAAATACGGCTTCCTTATTTTGAACATCAAATACTAAGCAAAGTGTTTTTACACCATACTGTTTTTCTAAATCGCTCGCTACAGCTTCTAATTTTTCTTTTCTTCTTGCTGTTAAAATTAAGTTCCATCCACCCGCAGCAAATTTCTCTGCAATGGCTTTTCCAAATCCCGAACTTGCTCCTGTAATTAAAATGATTTTTGACATATCGTTAATTTAAATTTTATTTTTCTTCCACGGATTGAATGAAACCAAGTATTGCCTTATTTACTTTTTCTGTCGCCTCTAACATTCCCATATGCCCCACCTGGCTTAATATAATAACATTATTTTCGGGTAATAGTTTAGTTTGTTTTAATGAATCTTCCATAGGAACTGCTATATCCTCATCGCCCACAATCATGCAAATGGGGATTCTTTGTTGGGTTAGCATATGTGTATGTGCTTTTCGATTACGCATTGCCATTACAAACTGAACCATTGCCTCGGGACTTATATCGCTTGCGCTATCTATTACATCCTGTATTTTTTCTGGGTGGGCGAGTTTAAAAGTATTTCCAAATAAATTTAGTGTGGCGGTTTCTAAAAACTTTTGAGTGCCATGTTCTAATATAAACTCAGCGATTTTTAGTCGACTTTCTTTTTTAGCGGGACTATCTTCAAAAGTAGTTGAGTGCACTAAACCTAATCCAATTACGTGATTCACATAATAGTCGGCAAAAGCCAATCCAATATAGCCACCCATACTATGCCCAATTACATAATACTTTTCAATATGCAAGCTATGCATGAGATCGTGTAATACCTCGACATACTGTTGAATACTAGGTGCATGTGAATGATGAATGAACAAAGGCTTGCAATGAACACCAGGCAAATTGGGTACAATGATTCGATAGTATTGAGATAAAAAAACAATTTGTTGTTTCCAAATACAATGATCTTCCCCAAAACCATGTACTAATAAAATAGGGGGTTTGCCTTTATTTGCTTCACTACTTCCTTCATCAAAATAGGCCAATTGATCTTCTCCGTAATCGTAATAATGTAACATGGTTATATTTTAGCCTATTCGTATTTATGTATATGAACTTGTCCTTAAAGCTAATTCTTTATTAATACTTTACAAGCTTTCCTCTTTGAATTAATCTGATTTGCAAAAACAAAGCAATCACCATTAAGACAATAACTGATTTTGAAAAATGCTGCGGCAGCCAATAGCTTGAAAACATCAATAATACTGTAGTTATAAAAAAAGTATAACCAACATAACCAGTCCATTTTTTAGACACAAAATAAACGGGAATAGCTAATAAATACAATGGGTGTAACCAAATCAAATTATAATTTTCATGGCATGCATTGTGCAATGAAAACTGACTCATGTATAACACTAATATACCTCCAGTTCCCAATATAAATAACAAACTAATATCAAATGCCCTAGCAATACCTTGTGTAATTTTAGTTTTCCAACTAGCAATAAAAATATACAAACCAAGAAACACAATTAAAAAGCTTATGAGGCACCCCCCCTTTTCAATAGGTTTATGATTGTATTTTAAATGATTTGTAGCTGAAACAAAACGATGGTTTAATGCAATTTTTTTAAATAATAAGCTAGGTAAAAATGCTTCTTGATTTAAATTAGGTGTTTGATCGGCCACTGCACCTAATAATAAATCAATACCTAAACCAATCCACCCAAGTCCATTTTTATAAGGAGCGCTCACTACTTCTTCTCTAAAAGAATGAATGCCAATACTATACTGATTAACTTGATAATGTTTGAATAATCCGTCCTTCACCCTTGTGGTACAATTGTCCGAAATAAAATTGTACAAGTAAAAGCGGTTATTACCAATCATATTGATTTGTAATTCACTATACCATTTTTCTTTTTCAACCGCACTTATATTCAAAACCTGTTCATGAACATCTCTTCCAAAATACTGGTACTCATATAAAAAATTAGAGTAGGTGTCAGCACTAATAAAATAAAGTAAGTCGCCCTTCATAAATTTCGCTACAAAGTTGGGCGTGTTAAAATCAAAGCTCCCGTAATTAAAAACAAAATCGGTATGATTAACACTATCTATAACACGAATGGCTGTATGTCCCCAAATAGTATATAGGTCATCACCCGCATCGCAGGTAATTAAACTAAAACGAAGTTTTGAATGTGTAAGACTATCCCCAGCATTATCAATTGGAGCGGCATTCGCCTTAGGCAATTCACTTCCAATGATGATCAAAAGGAAAATGAAAAAAAATATTTTTTTCATTTAAGATTATTTACGACTGTAGTTAGGCGCTTCCTTAGTGATATCAATATCGTGTGCATGACTTTCCTTCATACCCGCATTTGTGATTTGAACAAAAGTTGCATTTTGTAAATCTTTTATGGTTTTAGCACCACAGTATCCCATACCGGCTTTCAATCCACCCACAAACTGATAAATGATTTCACTTAAGCTTCCTTTATATGCTACACGACCTTCAATACCTTCAGGTACGAATTTTTTACTATCGGTTCCTTCTTGAAAATAACGATCACCACTTCCTTGACCCATGGCGCCAATACTGCCCATGCCACGGTAACCTTTAAACTTTCGACCCTCATATATAATTGTTTCACCAGGACTTTCTTCGGTACCGGCAAAAATACTTCCCATCATCACACAATTGGCACCTGCCGCTAAAGCTTTAACCATATCACCAGTATAACGAATACCACCATCCGCAATTACTGGAATATTTTTTCCTTTCAAAGCTTTGGTTGCTTCCATAATAGCAGTTAATTGGGGAACGCCTGCACCTGCAACAATACGTGTGGTACAAATGGAACCTGGTCCAATGCCCACTTTAACAGCATCGGCTCCTGCATTGGCTAAGGCTAATGCACCTTGTGAAGTAGCAATATTACCAGCAATGACAGGTAAATTTTTAAAATTCTTTTTTAATAATTTTAATGCTTCAATGACTCCTTTACTGTGTCCATGCGCACTATCTAATGAAACAATATCCACACCCACTGTTTGTAATGCAGCTGCACGATCTAAAATGTCTTTTGTAATACCCAATGCTGCACCCACTAATAAACGACCAATGCTATCTTTAACAGCATTCGGGAAAGCGCTAAGTTGTAAAATGTCACGATAGGTGATTAAACCAATTAATTTCCCTTGCTTACTTACTACAGGTAATTTTTCGATTTTATATTGCCTTAAAATTTTCTCTGCTTTTCTTAAATCAGTTCCTTCTGGCGCAATGATTAAATTTTCTTTAGTCATTACCTCGCTCACTTTTCTTTTTCTATCCGTTTCAAAACGCAGATCTCTATTGGTTAAAATGCCAACTAACTTATTGCCTTTGTCAACAATTGGGATACCGCCAATTTTATTTTCTTTCATTAAAATTAATGCATCACCAATTGTGGCATTGACTTCTAAAGTAATTGGATCCACAATCATACCACTCTCACTTCGTTTTACTTTACGAACTTGTTCTGCTTGTCGCTCAATGCTCATATTTTTATGCAAAATGCCAATGCCGCCTTCACGTGCAAGTGCAATTGCTAGACTTGCTTCAGTAACGGTATCCATTGCTGAAGATAAAATAGGAACGTTTAATTGAATAGTTTTGGTAAGCTGACTGTGAATTTTAACTTCAGACGGAACAATATCAGCGTAAGCGGGCATCAACAATACATCATCGAATGTTAAGCCTTGTCCAAAAATACGGGAGTTGTTGGTAGAATTTCTTGTTGCCATAGGCAAAGGTAGCTTTTTGGCAGATTTAGACAAAATACTTTTTTCGAATTGATTAACAGTGAGTTATGAACATGAGTATAAATTTCCAACCTGTAAATGGATTAACCCTTTTAGCTCTAGTGCTAAAATATGGCTTGCTAAAACACTACTTGAAATAGCTAATTGATTACTAATAACATCCTTGTGAATTGGGCCGTTTAATTGTATTATTTTAAATATTGATGCTTGTATTGGACTTAAATTAAGTATGCCTTGCGGATTATTGATTTCCTTGGAGGTAATTTGTTTAATGGGCCATTGCATATTTTCTAGTAATTGAATGGGGTCATGATACATAGTTGCAATATTATTTTTGATTAACCATAAACTGCCTTTACTTTTTGCATCGTGAATTTTTCCTGGCACTGCAAAAACCTCTCGATCATATCCTCTTGCAAGTTTAGCTGTTATCATACTGCCACCTTCAACTTGACTTTCAATGACAATGGTGGTATCTGACATGCCGGCTACTATTCGATTACGTTTAGGAAATTGATAAGGCATGGTTAATGTTTTTTGTCTACACTCTGTAATGAGTCCACCGTTTTGCTTTAAAATATTTATAGCTAGTCGCCTATGTTGATTCGGATAAATGTTATCCAATCCATGTGCAAGCACACCCCATGTAGGCAAACGATAATGCAGTGCCGTTTCATGGGCAATACCATCAATACCTAAAGCTAGTCCACTTATGACACCTATTTTTAAATGGCTGAGGCCCTCCATCAATTCTTGAATAATTTTTTTTGCTTGATGTGTATGTTGCCTGGTACCAACAATACTTATGAGTTGAGGTAAATTAAAATGATCCGAACCTTTTATATATAAAACAAGAGGAGGGTCGGAAATATTGGAAAGTCGGTTTGGATAATATTTGTCTAAAATTGAAAAACTTTGAATCGAATGTTTTTCAATAAATTTTAATTCATCCTCGGCTTCCTTTAATGGCCATTCAATTTGTTTACTGGATTGAATTTTATATATATATTCAGCAGACTGAAAATACCTAAGCATTGTTAATTTTTGTGCTTCAGGTACGCCCTTCAACATGCTAAATGCAATAGTATAAAATAATTCCTCACTCGAATTTGAGCTTGATGCTAAGGCTTGATTAAACATGCATTAAACATCGGCATTTTAAAAGGCAAATTACAACGTATTTCTACGGCAAAGTGATGGTAAAGCTAGTGCGTCTGTTTTGTGCCCTTCCTTTATCAGTATTATTGTCTGCAATGGGTTTGGCGTCACCTAATCCTTTAGCAGTGATTCTTGTGCTTGGTATACCTTTATTCATTAAGTATTGTGCAATAGATTCAGCTCGCTTAGTTGATAATAATAAATTATTGGCAGCAAGCCCAGTATTGTCAGTATGGCCTTCAATTAAAATAGTTGCTTTCGGAGTTGCTTGTAAATAATTAACCAATGCATCTAATTCAACATTTGAGTTAGCAAGTAAAGTGGATGCATTCGTTTCAAAAAATACGTTATTGAAATTTTTTGTAAACTGATTTACAATTGGATTTAAATTAAAAGGAATGGTTGAGCCTTTTATGGAATCAATGTATTTTTTATTAATTAAAATACTTGCATATTCGTGTTGTGGACTATTTACTTGAATGCCTAAGCTGTCAAAATAGGGAAGGGTTAAAACAAAATAACCTGTTGAGTCTACATTTATCAACATGAATTTATTGGCATCACTAGGGTCCACTAATTTTACAGTTCCTGTCAATGGATTTTTAGATATCGCATCATTTATATATCCATTGAAGTACAAAGTTTTATTAGCTCTTGCAAAATCAGGTAAGCTTATTTTATAAATATCAAGTCCTCCTCGACTATCAGGTCGGTCACTTGCAATGTAACCCTCTTTTCCATTGCTTGAAATGGCAACGCTTTGTTCGTTTTCAGTGGTATTAATTGGGTAACCCAAATTAATAGGTTTCGCCCAACTACCATTTACTTTTTTATAAGTAACAAATAAATCGGCACCGCCAAAACCTGGCCAACCAGTGGATGAAAAATAAAGTGTTTTATTGTCAGCATGAATAAATGGAGTTTGTTCATCACCAGCTGTATTAATCGCAGGCCCTAGGTTTACAGCTTGCTTCCATCCACCTCTTTCGTTTTTATAAGATACATAAATATCAATTCCTCCATATCCACCCGGCTTATTACTGCAAAAATATAAAGCTTGACCATCAGGGGATATGCTTGGTGCACTTTCCCACCAATCGGTGTTAATATTTTGGCCTAAATTTTTTGGTAACGACCATCCAGTATTTGATTTAGTGACTTTATAAATATCATATCTTCCAAACCCGTCTTCCTTATATTCGGCCGAAAAATAAAGGGTATTTAAATCGGATGATAAACTCGGTGCTCCTTTTTTGGCAGCTAAATTTAAACTGTCTGATAAAGGTTGTGCTTTTGAGCTATTGTTAGGTGTAACAATACTTACAAAAAAATCTTCACGTAAAATCCCATCTTTACGCATAAAAATTAACAAACTATCTTGTACCGTTACTGTTGGAAAATACTCAGCATTAGCTGAATTGATGCTATCTCCTGCATTAACAACTTTACTATTCAAATCCAGTGGGTAGGATAATGCAAAATCACAAATATTTTTTAATTGATTAAAGCTTTGTGTTAAATAAACGGGCAGTCTTTTTTTTATTTTATTCAATAGTTCATCAGCTTTTTTATAATCACCTATACTTGCATAAGCATTTGCATATTTCACAAAATAGGGTGTGCAAATACCGCTATCCAAATGATAAGCTTTTTCAAAAATCGTAATTGCTTTTTCATTTTTTTTCAAGTCAATATAAACTTGAAATAAAGTAATATAACTATCAATGTAATTACTATCTTTTTGGATGCTTTCTCTTAACAAAGTAATAGCGTCCGAATATTCATGATTATCAATATTATTAGTAGCCTTTTCAAATAATTTTTGTGCAGCCGAATTGTTTTGGGCTTGAACATGAGAAAAGCAAATTAATAACAATATACATAAAAATAGTGCGTGCCTATTTTTCATAAAAGCTAGTTGAAATGTAAATATACTTATTATGGTACTTGAATATACTTATGTAACTGAGCACTTAATTCCCATTGTGGATTTTGCTTGACGTAGTCAATTACAAATGGTGTTATTTGTGTTTGTTTATCCCACTCTGGTTGTAAATATAATTTACAACCAGAAGCAACTTGTTTGGCATAGGTTTCAGCCCAATCAAAATCAGAATGATTAAAAACAACCACTTTTAATTCTGAAGCGAATTTTAAATTTTCAGCTAAAGGAGCCTTAAACTTTTTTGGTGATAAGCATACCCAATCCCATTGTCCTGACATTGGGCTAGATCCCGAGGTTTCAATATTCGTTTGAAACCCAGCTGCTTTTAAGGCTGCTGTTAATGGATTTAAATTATATAATAATGGTTCTCCTCCGGTTATAATGGCTAATCGTGCAGGATATTGCAAAGCACTTTGAACAATTTGGTCAATAGATAATACAGGATGTTTGCTTGCATCCCAGCTATCTTTTACATCACACCAAACACAACCTACATCACAACCAGCCAAGCGAATAAAATAGGCAGCTTTGCCTTGATGATATCCTTCGCCTTGCAAAGAATAAAACATTTCCATGACTGGATATTGTTGTGTGTTACTCATATAATAAGTGATGAAAGTTTTTTTAAGGAAGACTTATTTATACATGATAAAATTTGCCTTCATAAGCTTTCATGGTATTCTTTAACAATCCTGCAATAGTCATTAATCCAACACCGCCTGGCACTGGAGTTACAGCAGAGGCTTTCGTAATTGCTTGCTCATAGTTTACATCACCTTTAATACGGAAACCTTTTTTTGCAGTTGCGTCTTCCACACGAGTAATACCTACGTCAATAATCACTGCACCTGGTTTAATCATGTCAGCAGTTACAAATTCAGGAATGCCAACTGCTACAATTAATATGTCAGCTTGTTGTGCCATTTTTATCGTTTCTTGTTTTGGAGTATGTCTGTGACAAATGGTAACATGTGCATTGCCTTGAGGACGTTCACCACTTAATAAAATACTCATGGGTCTTCCTACAATATTACTTCGCCCAATCACAACAACGTGTTTGCCTTTCGTTTCAATGTTGAAATGCTCCAACATTAATAATACACCATAGGGAGTAGCAGGAATAAAAGTATCAAAGCCTTGAACCATTCTGCCAATATTCATTGGATGAAATCCGTCTACGTCTTTATCAGGGTGAATGGCTTCAATGACTTTTTCATCATTAATATGTTTTGGCAAAGGCAATTGTACTAAAATTCCGTCCACTGAATGGTCAGCATTCAATTCATTTATTTTAGCTAACAATTCGGCTTCGGTTACATCGTCATTGAATCTAATTAAGGAGCTTCCAAATCCAGTCTCATCACAGTTTTTTACCTTACTAGCCACATAAGTTTCACTTGCACCATTATTGCCAACCAAAATGGCCGCCAAATGAGGAGTGCGCTTGCCAGCTTCTGCTAGGGCCTTTGTTTGTTCTAAAAGTCTCGCTTTTACTGCTGCGGAGGCTATTTTACCATCTAATATTAACATGGCGCAAATTTAGTTCATAGTAATACAGGGATAGAATTTTTTTTTAAACATTTCATCCCCTGTATCTTTGTCGCATAAATTTAAATATGGAACAAAACCCTAACCAGCCCCTAAATATTGAAATTAGTGAAGAAATTGCAGAAGGATCTTATGCCAATTTAGCCATCATCACCCATAGCAATGCCGAATTCGTGATTGACTTTGTAAATGTCATGCCGGGTACCCCAAAAAGTAAAGTAAAATCTCGTGTGATTTTAACACCCATGCATGCTAAAAGATTCATGAAAGCCTTGGTCGAAAATGTAGAAAAATTTGAAGAAGCAAATGGCCCAATTGGTGATATGTTACCTGTGGAAATTCCAATGAATTTCGGGGGGCCAACTGCTCAAGCATAATTTTTTTTGTTGTTCATTTGAGACCTACCAGTTATTACTTTTTTCTGCATAACTATAATAGCCTTCGGTACTTACTATGATATGGTCTATTAATTTTATGTCTAAAAAATTTGCACCTTTTTTTACTTTTTCAGTGAGTAGGTCGTCCATTCTACTAGGTTGCAATTGTCCACTTGGGTGATTGTGACAAATTATAATACCAGTTGCTTCATGGCTCAATGCTAGTTTGAATAATACTCTAGGATCAGCTACAGTGCCTGTTATTCCTCCTTCACTTAAAACTTGTTCATAAATTATTTTATTGGCTTGATTTAGTAAAAGCACCATAAAAATTTCACGAGATTCAAATTGCAAACAATATTTTAAGTGTGCAATTACATCACCACTTTGAAAAATATTTTTATCTACACCTGTTTTAAACATTCTTCTTGAACCAAGTTCAATGGCTGCTATGATTCGGATGGCTTTTACCTTTCCAATGCCATTAATTTTCATTTGTAATAAGTCCTGAACCGACAATTTTGAAAGTATCTGTAAATCATTATTGCAATTTATTAATAATACCCTGGCCAAGTCAACTGCATTATTTTGAGGTGTTCCATGTTGTAAAATGATGGCAATAAGTTCAACATCGGTCAAGTACTTAGCTCCTTTATGGTATAGTTTATGAATGGGTTGGTCATTTAGGGCCCAACTTTTTATGGCTAATGAATTTGACATTTTCGGCTAAAATATCCTTTATTTTTACCTGACATAAGGGTATAAATACTAGAAAAAAAATAGAATTTTTAACTAAGTGAATGACTTGTTGAAAAGTAGCTATGCTAATGTTTCTAAATTGATTAACAGAATGATAACTTTGGCCCACATTCAACCACCTCATGAACCCTTCTGTTAAAATATTTTCTGGCACCGGCTCAACGGCATTAGCTGAAAAAATCGCACAGCGATTTGGTGCACCCATTGGTAAAATAAACATTCAAAAATTTAGTGATGGGGAGTTTCAGCCCATTTTCTTAGAAAGTGTACGTGGGGATTATGTTTTTTTAGTACAAAGCACCTATGCACCAACTGATAACCTGTTTGAGTTATTGTTGATGATTGATGCAGCAAAAAGGGCAAGTGCCTATAAAATTATTGTTGTTATACCTTATTATGGGTTTGCTCGTCAGGATAGAAAAGACAAGCCAAGGGTAGCGATTGGAGCAAAATTAATTGCTACCTTATTGGAAGCTGCAGGAGCAAATAGGGTTATTACGATGGATTTGCATGCAGCACAAATTCAAGGTTTTTTTGATGTGCCAGTGGATCACTTGGACAGTTCAGCTATTTTTATTCCTTATATTGAGTCTTTAAAATTAGAAAACTTGTGTTTCGCCGCACCAGACGTAGGAAGTACCAACCGTGTGCGTGAAGTAGCTAATTATTTTAATGCAGAAATGGTGATTTGTGATAAACACCGTAAGCGTGCTAATGAAATAGCTAGCATGGTGGTGATAGGTGATGTGGCTGGGAAAGACATTATATTAATAGATGATATTTGTGATACTGGGGGCACTTTGGTAAAAGCTGCAGCTTTATTAAAAGAGAAAGGCGCTAGAACCGTTCGTGCTTTAATTACGCACCCTGTTTTAAGCGGAAAGGCTTATGAAAACATTGAAAATTCAATTTTAGAAGAATTGGTGGTTTCTGATACTATTCCAGTGAAACAGCAGTCTCCAAAAATCAAAGTAGTTACGGTGGCTGATTTATTCGCCATTGCTATTAGAAATGCGTATGAAAATAAGAGTATTACAAGCTTATTTGTACATTCCCAATTAAAGGCAAGAGGTTAATAATCAATAACTTAGATAATATTAAGGAGAGACTTTGGTTTCTCCTTTTTTATTACTTATCTTCGCGCTCCATTATTGAGAACGAATAATGGGTGTGAAACTGCGAAAGCAGCTCACTTTTTTAAACAAACAAATAGATCTCAAATGAAGACAGTTACAATCGAAGGCCACTTGAGGACCGAAGCTGGCAAAAAAGCCGCCCGCCAACTACGCTCTCAGGAAAATGTGCTAGGTGTAATTTACGGGGGTGCTACAGAAGTTAATTTTTATGCTTCTGCAAAGGCGTTTAAGCCATTGGTGTACACAAGTGAATTCCAAATAGCAGAAGTTACAGTAGAAGGTAAAACTTACAAGTGTATCTTGAAAGATTTACAGTTCCATAAAGTATCAGATGCTTTATTACACGTTGACTTATTAGAATTAGTTGACGATAAAAAAGTAATCGCAACTTTACCTTTAAAATTAGTAGGATCTGCTGCAGGTGTTAAAGCCGGTGGTAAATTAGTTTCTAAAGTTAAAGCAGTTAAAGTAAAAGCATATCCAAAGGATTTAAGAGAGTTCATTGAATTAGATATTAGTAATTTAGAATTGAATGAAAATATCCGTATTCAAGACATTAATGTTCCAAACATTGAAGTAATGAATCCTCCTCGTATCCCAGTAGCTTCAATTGTTATGACTCGTCAGTTAAAGCAAGAAGAGTCTGAGGCAGCGAAGACAGCTAAAAAATAATTTAATATTATTTGAATATCAAATCCCTCCAAGCAATTGGGGGGATTTGTTTTTTATTAACTTTGAAACTGAACGGATTAAAAAGTTATGTCAAAATTTTTACTATTAGGATTGGGTAATGTAGGTGCTGAATACGCACACACCAGGCATAATATAGGCTTCGATGTACTAGATTCATTTGTCATAAAAAACGGTGGCTTTTTTAAATTAGATCGACTAGCTGAAGTTGCAGAAGTTAAATGGAAAGGCAAGACATTTATTTGTGTTAAGCCCACCACCTTCATGAACTTAAGTGGTAAAGCTTTTAAGTATTGGATGGACAAAGAAAAAGTGGATTTAGAAAACACCTTGACGATTGTAGATGATTTAGCATTACCTACTTCAAAAATTCGTTTGCGTGCTTCGGGTTCCGATGCTGGTCACAATGGATTAAAAGATATTCAATTAACATTGGGCACCGATGCGTATCCAAAACTGCGTTTTGGCATTGGAAATAATTTTGCCAAGGGGCAACAGATAGATTTTGTATTGGGTAAATGGGCAAAGGATGAACGAAAATTAATTGATTTAAAAATACAGAAATGTGTTGAAGTGATTGAGTCCTTTTCTGCTATAGGGTTAGCACGCACTATGACCATTGCGAATGGCTTAGATATTAAAATAGAGTAGCATTTATTATTATCAAAAAAAATTAAAATATTTTTATGAGTATATTTTGTATTGGAAGAAATTATGTGGCACATGCACATGAGTTAGGAAACGAAGTGCCAACATCGGCGATTATTTTTATGAAGCCTGATACAGCGGTGTTGCCGAAGGGTGAAAATTTTTCTATTCCTAGTTTTACCAACGATTTGCATTTTGAAGGAGAGTTGGTTTTGCGTGTAAGTAAGAAAGGAAAAAATTTAACGGAGTTGCATCCTGAGGGTATTCCAGTAATTGAATATTGTGATGCGATTACTGTTGGAATTGATTTTACCGCACGTGACTTGCAAAATAAGTTAAAAGAGAAAGGACTTCCTTGGGAAAAAGCAAAGGCATTTGACAATGCTGCAGTGTTAGGGGAGTGGCATCCTTTAACTTCTGAAATTCTATCAGGTCCCATTCATTACACTTTGTCACAAAATGGTAATACTGTTCAAACAGGTGACTCTAGTTTAATGATATTCCCATTGGATAAGATATTAGCAGGCATTACAGAGTATTTCACCATCTATCCTGGGGACTTAATATATACTGGAACACCAGCAGGAGTTGGCCCAACGGCAAAAGGGGATGAATTTGAGGGATTTTTTGAAGGTCAGTCCGTTTTTAGTCTTAAAGTGAACCCATAAATTCAAAAAAATTAAGTAGTTTTGCCACCCTTTAAAGGGTATAACCAATAGGTATTCGGCGAGGTAGCTCAGTTGGTTAGAGCACAGGATTCATAACCCTGAGGTCCCGGGTTCAAATCCCGGTCTCGCTACATGAAAATCAAGGACTTACGTTAAATCGTGGGTCCTTTGTTGTTTTT
>CAIYUO010000084.1 GCA_903929425.1 uncultured Bacteroidota bacterium | reverse complement strand
TTTTTAGACTTAAAAGCGACACAGATAGTAGAATAGTATCTTACTCGATACAGAGAAAGTATGTAGAAAGATTAAAAGAGTATTTATGATTAAAGTCTAAATTAAAATCACAATGATAAACAACCAACAATATTAGTTTATAAATGAGCACTTATCGCTCAAAATTCATCAAATATGAGCTATAATTTAGTTTTTGATGAGCGATAAATTTTGTTTTAGGGGGAGTTTAAATTCTCAATCCAAAAAAATGACCCCTATTGCTAGAGGCCATTTCGTATTTTCAACTAAACTTAATTTAACCAATTATTGATTCAAAGTGGCAACGTCTTTTGTATCATAAATAGGCCACTCGTATGAAATTTTACCGTCTTTATTTATACCATAAGAATCAAACAAAACTGATTTACCGACTACTCCTGATTTTTTGCTTTTCCATGATAATTCCACCCAAACATGACCATACTTATTTCCGTCAGGCATAGTCACTACTTCAATAATGCTATTTCCCATAGTAACATTGCCATCCATTAATGCTCTTTGTTTTTTAAAGCCTTCAATAAGCACTGGAATTTTTACACTAACTGTACTATCCGTAGCTGAAGGCCAAGCATTGTGTGTAGATTTTGCAGTATCTGCATAAGTAGAAGCATAAGTAGCCCAATCGCCATCAGCCCAAGCTGTAATGCTTTTTTTAATTAAATCAACATCAGGTCCAGTTGTAGTAACGGTTCCAGCTGCAACTACAGTACTTTCTGTTTTAACTTCCGAAGATTTACAAGCAAATAAGGTGCTAGCTGTTAAAAATAATAAAACGATTTTTTTCATTTTTTAAGGTTTTTGGTTTTGAAATGATACTTAAATATATCGCTTTAGTTCAAAAATTTAAAAAAAACTAATATAAATTCTTAACCGCTTTCTTAGGCAAATTGGTCAAATTAAAACATTAGCTTATTTTCAATAATAATAAATTCAAGATGAAAAAATATTTACTACTCCTTTCGTTTTTAACTTTCTGCATATTGGGTATTACACAAACACCTGAAGAGAATTTAAAATCATTGGGTATCACACTTCCTAAACAATCCTCACCCATTGCTAACTATGTAAATTATGTTCGTACAGGGAACCTAATTTATTTTTCAGGCAGTGGCCCTTCCGTGGAGGAGCAAGGATACGTTAAAGGTAAATTAGGAAAGGATTTAACCATTGATCAAGGCCGAGAAGCGGCTAGAATTACAGGAATTAATATGATTGCAAATTTAAAAAATGCCATAGGAGATTTGAATAAAGTAAAAAGAATCGTAAAGGTATTGGGTATGGTAAATAGTACCGAAAATTTTACCGATCAGCCAAAAGTAATCAATGGCTTTTCTGACTTAATGGTGGCAGTATTTGGAGAAAAGGGCAAGCACGCTAGGTCAGCAGTGGGGATGATGGCACTACCCCTTAACATGGCTGTAGAAATTGAAATGATAGTTGAGGTGGAGGACTAATATGCTAAACATTTGTGCATTAAACTTTAAAGTTGCTTTTAAATATCTTGGATTGATTCCTTAAACGAAAATCCGTTTAAACCAAAACACCACCATATTCTCTCTTTTGCCCTCCTTTTCACGTACATATATTAAACAATAATATATATGTATCTATTTTAAAACGAATGAAAAGGGTAAAATTAGGGCCTTTTTGTATATTTTGTTTAATTATTTTATCATTTAATTAAACAAAAGGTCATCATTCCTTGTTATTATGGTTATAAAATATACAATTATGAAAGACTGGGAAAAATTTACCAACGAACTAGAATTTGAATAAAGGTTATTTCAAATTACTACCCCCATCTACCTCTTCGGATAACATTTCAGATATTTCCGGATATATTCGGATATCCTGAGCTTACTAATTAAGCACCTTCAGCTTGTCTATTCCTGTGTAATTATGCTTAAAATAAAGCAAAAAGCGTGATATTAGCTTACTCAATAATCATACAATTTAAATACTTCCATTATGATAAAACGATTCATGCGTAGTTTGTTTTTATTATTAGCATTCGCAACTATCGCGAACGCACAAACCAATTCAGATACAAGTGATTTGAATAAAACATTTAAGCAAGTTAAATGGAGAAGCATTGGACCCTTTCGAGGAGGACGTTCCAATATCGCAGTAGGTGTTCCTACTAATCCTATGGTTTATTATATGGGTACCACAGGTGGTGGTCTTTGGAAAACCGAGGACATGGGACTTAGTTGGAATAATATTTCAGATGGATTTTTTAAAACCAGTACAGTAGGTGGTATTGCTGTTGCGGAAAGCGATCCTAACATCGTATATGTGGGTATGGGCGAACACGCAGTACGCGGTGTAATGTCACACCATGGTGATGGTATGTATAAAAGTACGGATGCTGGAAAAACATGGAAAAAAATTGGATTAGATGCAACACATCATATTGCACGTGTTGTAGTTGATCCTAAAAATCCAAATATTGTTTTTGTTGCCGCGCAGGGTTCATTATATAGTAGTTCAAATGATCGTGGTATTTATAAATCAATTGACGGGGGTACTACTTGGAATAAAGTTTTGTTTGTAGATGATAAAACAGGATGTGCTGAATTATCAATGGATATGAATAACCCAACTATTTTATATGCAGCTATGTGGGAACATGGTCGTACGCCTTGGAGAGTAACCAGTGGTGGACCTGGCAGCGGTTTATATAAATCAACTGACGGTGGAGCTACATGGAATAAAATGCAAAATGGTTTACCAAAAGAAATGGGTAAAATGGCTATCACTGTAAGTCGTGCAAACTCCGAAAAAGTATATGCACTAATTGAAAGTGATTTTACAAAAGAAGCAGGTGGTATGTATGTTTCTGAAAATGCAGGAAAAACTTGGAGCCAAGCAACAGGCGATCACCGCATTATTGGTCGTGCTTGGTATTATATTGAAGTATTCGCTGATCCAATTGTTGAGAATACATTGTATGTGATGAATGCACCTGCTTTAAAATCAACGGATGGCGGAAAAACTTGGGAAAATATTTCATCAACACATGGCGACTATCATAACTTATGGATTAATCCAACCAATAGCAATAACATGATTATTGCTGATGACGGTGGTGCTGCAATTACTTTTAATGGTGGTAAAACATGGAGCAGTCAAAATATTTATGCAACTGCACAATTTTATCGCATTAATGTTGACAATGAATTCCCTTACAATATTTATGGAGGACAACAGGATAATAGTTCAGTGAAAATTGCTAGCCGTTCATTTAGTGGAGGTATTAATAACACCAACTGGACTTCATCAGCAGGTGGTGAAAGTGCTTTTTTAGCATTTGACCCGAATAATCCACGATATGTTTTAGGCGGAAGCTACCAAGGCACGATTGAAGTATTGGATTCCAAATCAAACGCAAGCACCAATATCATGGCTGCACCTATTCAATATTTAGGAAAGGATGCGAAGGATGATAAATACCGCTTCAATTGGAACGCACCTATTATTTGGAGTAAGCATGAGCCCAATACTTTTTACCATGGTGGTCAATTATTATTACGCACAACTGACATGGGAAAAACTTGGACCGAAGCTTCCCCTGATTTAACTAGAAATGAAAAAAGTAAACAAGGTAAACCAGGCGTGCCTTTTACGAACGAAGCAGTGGGTGCCGAAAACTATGGTACCTTAAGTTATATCATGGAGTCGCCTAATGAAAAAGGAGTGATATATACAGGCAGTGATGATGGTTATGTTTATTTAACAAGAGACGGCGGTAAAACATGGAAAAATGTAACACCAGCAGGACTTGCTGAGTGTTTGATAAATTCCATTGAAGTGTCACCTTTTGATAATGCAACTGCATACATTGCAACCACTCGTTATAAATTTGATGACCATACACCAGGTTTATATAAAACAACAGACTATGGAAAAACTTGGACAAAAATAAATAATGGCATCGCTCCTAACGCCTTTACAAGAGTTGTAAGAGAAGACACTAAAGTAAAAGATTTATTATTTGCAGGTACGGAGTTTGGTGTTTACCTATCACAAAATGGCGGTAAAAATTGGACACCATTTCAATTAAATTTACCCAATACACCTATCACTGACTTGCGCATACATCAAGACAATTTAATAGCAAGTACATCAGGTCGTTCATTTTGGATTTTAGATGATTTGAGTTTATTTAGACAATATAAAAAAGATACTAGTGCTGTAATATTGTATCAACCCACTGGTGCATACTTAGCCAATGGTAATAGTGAGTTAAACCAAAACAGTGAAGACTTTAATGGTAGTAAAATGTTTGAAGGTGTTAATCCAGCAAACGGTGTGGTAATTTATTATCAGCTTCCAACTTTAAAAGAAAAAGAAGAAGTGATTTTAGAAATTAAAGATGCTGCAGGTAATGTTGTTAGAAAGTTTAGTTCTAAAGCAGAACCTGATACTAAAGCTGCAGGACGTCGTAGTGCAAAAGATCCTAAATTATCAACCAATAAAGGATTAAATCGATTTGTATGGGATATGCGTTATCCAAGCATACCAAGCATACCAGGTGTTTATATTGAAAGTAGTTTTAGAGGACATAAAGCCATCCCGGGTAACTATACTATTACAGTAAAAGCAGGCGAGCAAACAAGCAGCACTACTGCAAGTATTTTAGCCAATCCATTATACCAAATGGGTGAAAATGATTACAAGGAATTTGACGTTTTAATGAAGCAAATGGAAAGCGAGGTTATTACCATGCATACCATGATTAATAATTTATATGAAAGTAAAAATCAATTAGAAGGTGTATTAAAGAATTTACCTGCTGATGAAAAATACACTGCAGTCAAAACCAAAGGCGAAGAAGTGGTTAAATTATTGAAGGCATGGGATGAGGATATGATTCAACGTAAGTCAACTGCTTATG
>CAIYUO010000083.1 GCA_903929425.1 uncultured Bacteroidota bacterium | reverse complement strand
GTAAATATAAATTTTCCTTAAATATTTATTTTTTGTTTCATGCACGACTTGATTATAATGAATGTCATATTTTTTTACAAAATAAAAATTGATTTCATCAAGGATTAAATTTCAAATAATAAATTATACTAATATAATTATTGCGTTACAATGACACAATATTATTTATATTTATCCTCTAAATAATTGTTTTATGAAAAGGCTTAGTACGCTAATTATGTTTATTCCATTTATATTAAATGCCCAACAAAAATGGCAGGAAGTAAATTTAACTAGCGGGATTAAAAAAATTAAAGTAAATGATCAAATTACACTTGGTTATTCAGAGACCTCTGGTGTTAAAATTTTGGTTAAGGACGGTTTGCCTTTTAAAGACTTAAATAAAAACGGTGTTGTTGATACATATGAGGATTGGAGACTAAATGTAAATGAGCGTGCCGAGGATTTAGCAAGTAGAATGTCGGTTGAGCAAATTGCAGGTCTTATGCTTTATAGTGGACACCAAGCTGTTCCAATGCCTCCAATGGGTTGGTTTAAAGCTACTTATAATGGAAAAGCTTATGCTGAAAGCGGGGCATTGCCTTCGGATTTAACCGATCAACAAATTGAATTTTTAAAGAAAGATAATTTAAGACATATATTGCTTACTTCAGTTGAAAGCCCAACGGTGGCGGCTACTTGGAATAATAATATTCAAAAATTAGTAGAATCCATCGGATTGGGTATACCTGCAAATAATAGTTCCGATCCAAGAAATGGTGCTAACAAGGAATCTGAATATAACGCTGGTAGTGGCGGCACTATTTCACAATGGCCTGAAGAACTTGGTTTAGCAGCCACTTTTGATCCAAGTATTACTTTAAAATTTGGATCCATTGTATCCAAAGAATATCGTGCATTAGGAATTACTACGGCACTTTCACCACAAATTGATTTAGCTACTGAGCCAAGATGGAATCGATTTATTGGAACTTTTGGGGAAGACCCTAAATTAGCAACGGACATGTCAAGAGCTTATGTTGACGGTTTTCAAACCTCGCCTATTGCAATAAATAATTATAACGGCTGGGGAAATTATAGTGTGAATGCCATGGTAAAACATTGGCCTGGTGGTGGTCCTGGGGAGGCTGGACGTGATGGACATTTTGCTTATGGTAAATTTGCAGTATACCCGGGTAATAATTTTCAAATGCATTTAAGAACATTTACAGAAGGTGCATTTAAATTAAAAGGAAGTACTAAAAAAGCTGCTGCAGTAATGCCCTATTATACGATATCATTTAATCAAGATAAAAAGAATGGTGAAAATGTAGGTAATGCATACAGCAAATATTTAATCACCGATTTATTAAGAAACAAATATGATTATAACGGAGTAGTTTGTACCGATTGGTTGGTGACTGCGAATGAGGGTGAGAAGCCAAATTTGTTTTGGGGAAAATCATGGGGCGTTGAAAAATTATCAGTAGCTGAAAGACATTATAAAGTGTTGATGGCTGGTGCCGATCAATTTGGTGGAAACAACGATGCAAAGCCAGTTTTAGAAGCGTATCAAATGGGAGTTAAAGAGCATGGTGAAGCATTTATGCGTGTTAGATTTGAGCAGTCAGCTATTCGATTATTGTTAAATATTTTCAGAGTTGGTTTATTTGAAAATGCATATTTAGATCCTATTGAATCCAATTCAATTGTTGGAAAATCAGCATTTATGAAAGCCGGATATGATGCACAATTAAAATCAATTGTACTCCTAAAAAATAAAAATAAAAGATTACCAATTGCAAAAGGCAAAACAGTTTATATCCCTAAAAGAATCACACCCCCAGGCCTTGATTTTTTTGGACAACCTTCACCTGAAAAATCTGAATATCCAGTTAATTTAGAAATGGTTAAAAAGTATTATAACGTAACCGATGATCCAACCAAAGCGGACTTCGCTATTGTTTTTATAAAAAGTCCTATTAGTGGAGGCTATAGCAGTGCTGACAGAGCAGCTGGTGGAAATGGATATGTGCCTATTAGCTTACAGTTAAAAGACTATACAGCAACTGATGCGCGCGAACACAGTATGGCAGCAGGCGATCCAGTTATTGATCCAACTATTACCGACAGAACCTATTTGGGTAAAACTTCAAAATCAAATACTTATCCTGACTTAAAAACTATTTTTGAAACGAAACAAGCTATGAAGGGGAAACCTGTTTTAGTTTCAATTACTATTACCAATCCAATGGTATTTGGTGAATTTGAAAAAGAAGTAGATGCCATAATTGGAGAATTTGGAGTGCAAGTGGATGCTCAATTGGATATCATTTCAGGTAAAGTTGAACCCTCAGGTTTATTGCCAATGCAAATGCCTTTAAATATGAGTGTGGTTGAAAAACAATTTGAAGACAAGCCTCATGACATGAAACCATATAAGGATGCGCAAGGTCATGTTTATGATTTCGGATATGGCTTAAATTGGAAAGGCGTAATTCGTGATGCAAGAACAATCAAGTATGCAGTAAAAAAAATAAAGTAACGTGATACAAATAACTGAAGTGGGTATTGGAGATTTGATCAAGTTACAAACTATTAGCCGCTCCACTTTTGCCCAAACCTTTGACGAGCATAATAATCCTGATGACATGCAGGCTTATTTAAATGCTAGTTTTTCAGCTGAAAAATTATCGGCCGAATTGAATAATAAAAATTCAGCATTTTACTTTGCTATTGATAATAATATCAATACTGTAGTAGGTTATTTAAAAGTTAACACGGGTGACGCTCAATCCGAAAAAAAGGATTTGAATGCTTTTGAAATAGAAAGAATTTATGTGGACAAAGCTTACTTTGGAAAGAAAGTTGGCCAAATATTATTTGATAAAGCCATTGAAATTGCAAAATCAAAAAAAGTAAGTTATGTATGGCTAGGTGTATGGGAGGAAAACCATAGAGCGCTTGCCTTTTATACCAAAAACGGATTTGTAGCTTTTGACAAGCACTTATTCAAATTAGGAAATGATGAGCAAACAGATATTATGATGAAGCTAATATTAGTTTAGCGCTGAAAAAATCATGACAACTGCATAGGCACTTCCATCAATAAAATTTCTGCATCATCACTTAGTGCCTTAAAGTCTATCTGATCTATTTCACTCAAGCCTATACCATCTCTTGTGTCGGCTTCCACACCATCAATTAAAAATTTTCCTTTTAATACAAATGCATAAACACCATTACCTTCTTTTTTAATTTGGTATTGGAATGATTTTTCATTGTCGAAATTACCCATGTGAAACCATGCGTCCTGGTGAACCCAAACACCTTCGTCTTCAGCGTTTGGTGAAAGCACTTGCTGTAATTTATTATGACGATCATTTATGTTTAAAGTAATTTGATCATATCTAGGAGTTACATTTTTCTTATTTGGGAAAATCCAAATTTGTAAAAACTTTACTTGTTCGTTTTTATTTTTATTATACTCGCTATGTTGAATACCTGTGCCCGCACTCATTACTTGAATATCACCATGTTTTATAACAGTCGTATTACCCATGCTGTCCTTATGCTCTAAGTCACCTTGTAATGGAATACTTATAATTTCCATATTGTCATGAGGGTGTGCTCCAAATCCCATACCACCACTTACGGTGTCGTCGTTTAATACGCGTAATGCGCCAAAATGTATACGTTCAGGGTTATAATAACCAGCAAAGCTAAAGCTGTGAAAACTATTTAACCAACCATGGTTTGCTGCACCACGACTATCCGCTTTATGTATAGTTACGTTTTTCATAAAATATTTAATTGAATCATTATTTTGCAAATTTCGGGTATTCAAATGAATTCTCATTAATATAAAACGTCTAAATTTTGTGATTAAACTGCACTTCGGATATCCCTATAATTAATCGTATCTTTATAACTTATTAGCAAAACAAGTTATTTTGAAATTTATTGATTTAGGGCTGGATCAGAAGATATTGGATGGGATTGATGCAATGGGGTATGAGACAGCCACCCCGGTTCAGCAACAAGTTATGGTTCCCATTTTAGAAGGCAAGGATATTATTGCAGCTGCACAAACGGGCACTGGAAAAACGGCAGCTTTCTTGTTACCTCTTTTACATCGTTTATTAACTGCTCCTCATACTGCTGGTGATATTAACGCCATGGTAATTGTACCAACGCGTGAGCTAGCAATTCAAATTGCGGAGAGTATTGAAGGGTTATCCTATTTCACGGATGTAAGTTCCATTGCAGTTTATGGAGGAGGTGATGGAAACTCATTTACGACCGAAAAAAAAGCGTTAACTAGTGGCGTTGATATTGTGGTATGTACTCCGGGAAGAATGATTGCGCATTTAAATATGGGCTATGTAAAATTGAAAGGTTTAAAGTATTTAGTTTTAGACGAAGCAGATAGAATGTTAGATATGGGATTTAGTGATGACCTTGCAAAAATCATTAACTACTTGCCTAAGGAAAGACAAAACTTATTATTTTCAGCAACCATGCCTGTTAAAATGCGTGACTTAGCCAAGAAAATTTTAAAGGATCCTATTGAAATTAATATTGCCATTTCTAAACCACCTGAACAAATCACACAAAAAGCTTTTGTTGTTTATGAGGCACAGAAGGTACCTATTATAAAGGATATGTTGCGTTCCAAGAAATTCACGAAAGTCATTGTGTTTTGTTCCAAAAAGCAAAATGTAAAAGTATTGACTGCCGAATTGAAGCGCGCTAAATTAGCTGCCGAAGAAATTCATTCCGACTTAGATCAAAAAAGTAGGGAGCAATATTTACAAGACTTTAGAAATCAAAAAACCAATATTTTAGTAGCTACTGACATTCTAAGTCGAGGCATTGATATTGATGATATTGATTTAGTCATTAATTATGACGTACCCAACGATGGTGAGGATTATATCCACCGCATTGGTCGTACCGCTCGCGCGGCTACTTCAGGAACTGCATTTACCTTGGTAGGTGAAAAAGAACAATCTAAGTTTGCAACTATCGAGGAATTACTTGGCGCGCCAGTATTAAAAGGAGCGGTTCCTGAGGAATTTGGTCCTACGCCTGCCTATGCACCTAAGCATGCAAATAAAAAATCTTTCGGAAGACGCAAATAATAGCTGTTTAAGGATTTATTATTTGTATTAGTGAATAAGCATTTATTTTTATGTTGGTTAGAAATTTAAAATTTTAAAAATTATGAAATCAAGATTATCCAATACATTAAAGGAACGAGCTCAAGGCTTGTGTGAATTATGTACAACCAATGAAGCAAACAGCGCTTATGCAGTTAGCCCTAAAAATAGTGACGTCATTGAAAATGAAGTAGCATTATGTGATCAATGTATTTCCATTTTAGAAGGTGCTGAAGCAGGAAGCCATTGGCAATGTTTAGCGGGAAGTATTTGGAATACTGAACCTAGCGTGCAGGCTTTAAGTTATAGAATTTTATATGGCTTTAAAGACCAAGATTGGGCTAATGAAATAATTACTTCGGTTGAATTAGATGAAACGGTGGTAACCTGGGCTGAATCAGCTTATCAAATTTCCGCTAAGCATTTAGATAGTAATGGGACTGAATTAGAGAATGGTGATTCCATTGTATTAACACAACAGCTAAACGTAAAAGGTGCAAGTTTTATGGCACCTAAAGGGACAATTGTTCGAAAAATTCGTTTGGTGCCAGATAATGCTGAACAAATTGAAGGAAAAATAAATGGCGACACGATTGTTATACTTACAAAATTTGTAAAAAAATCAGTTTAATTTTTTTCGTTTATTTATGATATTAACCAACTGTATTATTGCAGTTGGTTTTTTTATGCCCAAAGAATTGATGTACATTTACAACAGATTAAATTGCTTATTATGACCATCAAAATTATTAAAAATAGATCCGATATTGGTGCGGGTACTCGAGGATCAGATATGGGGATTGATGCGATTGAAATTGCTGCAATCAATCAAAACAACGATTACTTTCATCGTCATTTGTATCAAGACGTTGAAACACACAACGAAACTATTTACAACAAATACAATAATGATTTTGCAAAACGAATTGAACATGTTGTTGAGCAATGTCAAAGGGTTTCCAATGCAGTTTGTGAAAATATTGTGGATGGATTTTTTCCAATTGTTTTATCCGGTGATCACTCTTCAGCTTTAGGTACCATTAGTGGTATTAAAGCGGCTCATCCTAAAAAAACATTGGGTGTTGTTTGGATTGACGCACATGCTGACTTGCATTCTCCATATACATCACCTTCAGGCAATATTCATGGTATGCCATTGGCAGCTGCTATGGGCTTGGATAATTTAGGCTGTCAAGTAAATGAACCTGGCAATGCAACAATTACGCAATGGAATAATTTAAAAAATATTGGCATAGTGGGTCCAAAATTAACCCCCAATCATTTAATTTATTTTGGTGTTCGGGATTTTGAAGAAGCCGAAAAATATGCAATTGAAAAAAATAATATTCGTTTGGTAAAAGTTGAAGAATTAAGATATCGAGGGTTAGACATTTGTGTTAAAGAAGCTATTGGTAAATTCTTAGACTGTGATTTAATTTATATTTCATTTGATGTTGACTCCATGGATTGTGACAATATATCATATGGTACTGGAACGCCAGTTCCGCATGGTTTATTTCCAAAAGAAGTGATGCAAGTTATCGAGCAATTATTGGCAACTAAAAAAGTTTGCTGTATCGAGCTTACCGAAATTAATCCCCTGTTAGACAATAAAGGCAACAAAATGGCTGAAACAGCTTTTCAAGTGTTAGATCATATTTCACAGCACATAAAATAATCAAATGCAAAATTTTATTAAAACTTATTTATTGTT
>CAIYUO010000082.1 GCA_903929425.1 uncultured Bacteroidota bacterium | reverse complement strand
TCATTCTTTGCATGCAATTAAGTAATAAACGCTCCAATTTTAGAATTGAATGAATACAACCACTAATATTACCAATAGCCTTAGTAGCGTAAACCTGATCACCCTCTAAAACATTAAAGTTTACAACCAAAGCTGGATCCACTTGTTTGCAAATCATACTTGCAAGTTCAATACCCGCAATAATACAATCTTCTTTCACATAGCAAATTGCTTCTCCTTTTTGATCCATAGAAACTGTAGCTAATGTGGTTATGTCTCCATTGCCAATATCTTCTGCCAATGCTTGTTGTATAAATAAGTTAATTGCGTCCTGCATCGTCAATAATTTGTATGGTTGTTTTTTCAAGCTTCGATAATAAAGGAGGTAAAACAAAAGGTGCTCGTTGAAAACAAAAAATGGTTATTAAATTTCGCTTTCTATCCACCATGTATGCAGTATTAAAGGCACCTCCCCAAAAGAAACTACCTTTTGAAGCATTGTTAATTATTTGGCCCGATTGGGATGTTAAACCCACTCCCAAACCAAAATTATTAAGTGATTTAACGCCTCCGAAAACAAAAGTTTTATCTCCTAATTGGTTCGTCCAAAAGTCATTCAAAATATCGGCACCAATAAGTTGTTTAGCATTTTGCATTTTTCCATTATGCATCAAACATTGTAAAAATGAACCATAGTCATGAGTAGTTGATACCAATCCACCAATTGCTGAAAAGTATTGCCCCTTTTCTTGTAATGGATAATCAACCGGATATACTTTTGGGTTAATTTCTTGCAAACTATCCTTACTTATTTTAGTATATACTTTAACAAGTCTGCTATGCTTTTGTTTAGGTAAATAAAAATAAGTGTCTGTCATTTTTAAAGGCTCGAATATATTTTTATTCAAATATGCATCCAGCGTCATCCCTGAAATGATTTCAATTAATCTACCAATCACATTGGTACTCAATCCATAACTAAACCTTTCTCCAGGTTGGTGAACAAGGGGCATTGCTGCTATTTGTTCAACTTCATCTTTAAGGGATAAATAGCCTTGATTAAGCGGTTGATTTAATTGATACTTTTCATAAAGCGTTTTATATTTTGGGTACTCATCAACGGAAGAAATACCTGCTTGATGAGTTAATAAATCACGAATGGTGATTGACCTACTTCTAGACACAAATTTAAAAGTGTCTGCCTCCATAATGGCCACTTTTTGTTTTGAAAATTCAGGTATATACTTTTCAATAGGATCGTCTAATCCAATCTTGCCTTTTTCAACCAATTGTAAAAAAGCAATTGAAACGATTGCTTTGGTTTGGGATGCAATCCTAAAAATACTATTCACTTGCATTTTACTTTGGTCTGCTAAATTTGAAAACCCGTATGCTTTATCATAAACCACTTTATTATTATGATAAACATATGCAACTCCCCCAGCAATATTCTTTGATTGAATTTCAGCATTAATGATGCTATCAATTTTTGTAAAATTTTGAGCAGAAGATGTAGAGGCGAAAAATATTAATACTAAAACGATGTGTACTCGAACTTGTTTCATATTTCAACAGTTTCACAAAGATAAGCAAACAGTCATTAGTATGCAAATGTTGATTATCAACAAGTTAATTGATAATCTGATAGTAAAATGTCTAAATTACGCAGCATAACCTGCCAATAACTAAAGTTATTTTATAATATTATACAAGCAATTAATAATTAAGTAAAGTAAGTAGCGAAAACCTTTTCGTAAAAATTTTAGTGATTTTAGAAAACATGAAGATAATTTCAATAAATTTAAATGCTTGTTTTTACTGATAACAGTAATTGAAATTTTGACAAAAAATAAAAATAAAAAATCATGGGTACAAATCGTAGGGATTTTATGCGCAATGTAGCTTATAGTGCTGCTGTTGTTGGAATTGGTGGTATCGCTTCAGGTTTTAGTGCAAAAAGTTATGCTAGAATCATTGGTGCAAACGATCGTCTAAATATTGCATTAATGGGCTGCGGACGACGCGTGGGTGCCTATTATGATGCATTAAAAAATAAAAATAATAATGTGGATGTTGCTTACATATGTGATGTAATGAAAAATTCACGTGAAAAAGTTGCTAAGGATTTGAATGGAAAAGTGTCGGGAAAAGCAACCCTTGTAAATGATATTCATGATGTTTGGAATGATAAAAGTGTAGATGCCATTTTTAATGCAACACCTGACCATTGGCATGCGCCCGGAACTTGGATGGCTATGCAAGCAGGCAAACATGTTTATATTGAAAAACCATGTAGTCATAATCCACGTGAGGGTGAATTACTAGTGGCCTATCAAAAAAAATACGGCAAAGTAATTCAAATGGGCAACCAACAACGTTCTGCAAAAGAATCACAAGAAATTATTGGTGAAATTCACAGGGGTGTTATTGGTGATGTTTATAAAGCAGTTGCATTTTACATTAACACAAGAGGCGAAGTGCCTGTCGCTAAAAAAGCACCCGTACCAGAAGGTTTGGATTGGAATCTTTGGCAAGGACCAGCTCCACATGTTGAATACAATGACAACACTTGGGATTATAACTGGCATTGGTATGGTTGGCATTGGGGAACAGGTGAAACAGGCAATAATGCGACACATGAATTAGACATTGCTCGTTGGGCTTTACAAGTTAAATACCCTGAGCATGTGGATGTTGAAGCAGCAAAAAGACATTTTAAAAATGATGGCTGGGTAATGTATGATACGATGGATGCAACATTCCGTTTCCCAGAAAATAAAATCATTAAATGGGATGGTAAAAGCCGATCAGGTTATAGTACTTATGGTAGTGATCGCGGTACTATTATTTATGGTAGCGAGGGCAGTGTTTTTGTAAATAGAGAGGGTTACTCCTTATTTGATCGTAAGGGAAAGAAAATAAAAGATAGTAAATCAAAAGGTACAGAAGCAGGCAACACACTTGGAGGCGGAGGAGATATGACCGACACGCATATTGCTAATTTTTTCAACGTAATTCGTGGAACAGAATCAAAATTAAATTCTCCTATTGAAGAAGGTGCTATTAGTCAAATGATGTGTCATTACGCAAATATTTCATACCGTATTGGAAAGTCGTTTAATATAAATACCGGCAATGGACATATCCTAGATAATGACGGCATGAAACTTTGGGGTCGTCAATATGAAAAAGGATGGGAGCCTAAAATTTAGAAAATGCTATTATGAAATAATACTTAACCGTTATTTCATCTCTAATTCATGGAGACGCATCTAAATCCTGTATGTTCTAATCCAGTATCTGCAGATGTTTTCATTCTTGCTGTAACCCTATAACCTTTACAGTAAGATGCATTACATAAAAATGAACCGCCACGAACAACACGTTTAGGTGCGTTGGGTTCTTGTGGATCATAACTATCATTTGGACCCAATGGATTTACAATAACTTGTGCATTGCTATTTTTTATTTGAGTACTATAAGTATCCTCTCTATACCAATCTGAACACCATTCCCATACATTACCTGCCATATCATATAATCCAACAGCATTGGGTACAAATTTTTTAACTGGAGCTAACCCATCAAAATGATCCCATTGTGTATTGTTGCTTGGAAAAATACCTTGCCAAGTATTGGCTTTTGGTTTTCCTTTTTCAATATCCTCCTCACCCCAAGTATATTTTGTTTGAAGCCCTCCCCTAGCAGCACATTCCCACTGAGCTTCAGTTGGCAATTGTTTTCCTGCCCACTTGCAATAAGCTTGTGCGTCATCCCATGAAACTTGTACTACAGGATAATTATCTTTTCCTTTAATATCTGAACCAGCACCTTTGGGATGTTTCCAGCTAGCTCCTTGTTTCCATGTCCACCAAGCAGCAGGATTATCTAAGTCAGTCCCAGCAGGTTGTTTTACAAAAACAAGTGAAGCCGCTACCAATACATCATCTGATGGCTTTGGCGTACCTGGTGGTAATTGCTTTTTAATTAATTCCCAGTCAGGTTTTTTTTCGGCAGTAGTTATATAGCCTGTAGCATCAACAAATTTTTTAAACTGCGCATTGGTTACTTCTGTTACATCAATCCAGAATTCAGATAACTGTACTTTATGTTTTGGATATTCATCAACTCTTCCCTCCTTATCACTAGCTCCCATAAAAAAGGTTTGTGCTTTTATAAGTACCATACCATCGTGTGATACATTCGTATTTGTTATCAAACTATTGGAATCATTTTGATTTAATGAACTCCCATTTCCAAATCGTGCAGGTAAATTACTTGAACAATGCAATAAGCTGTCTTTTTTTGCTGCAGCAGCTTTTTCTGATGCTGATTGACAAGCACTTATTAAGCATATAATTAGTAATATTTTTATTTGTAATAATTGTGAGCGAATCATGAATATCGATTTAAATATAAAATTATATGACCTATTCCAAAAACATAAATTAAGACAATGAATTAACCATATTTTTTGAGCCAATATATAAAGGGGATGTATGATGGATAGTAGTGGGTTGGATGTCTAAAATATCCATTTCACCATTGGTAGCTTTACCGCCTGCTTGTTCAATTACAAATGCCAATGCATTAGATTCAAACATGAGTCTTAATTTTCCATTGGGATATTTGGTAGTTGCTGGATATAAATATATTCCTCCTTTCAATAAATTCCTATGAAAATCAGCAACCAAAGAACCAATATACCTAGCAGTGTACTCATTGTCTTTACAATTTTGTATATATTTTTTAACTTTCAAATCAATTATCGAATTAGAAAGGCCTTCATTTATCGAATAAATATTTCCCTCTTCATTACAATAAATATTTGGATTAGATAATACAAACTCTCCTAAACTAGGCTCGTAAGTAAACCCATTCACCCCATTGCCAGTAGTAAATACCAACATGGAAGATGGTCCATAAAGAATATAGCCAGCAGCTATTTGATATTTTCCTTTTTGCAAAAAATCAGTTTCTGTTAAAGCAGTATTAATGGTTGTAATTCTTTTATAAATGGAAAAAATGGTACCTACTGAAACATTCACATCAATATTACTTGACCCATCTAATGGATCTAATGCAACTATATATTTTCCATCATTTTCTAAGTCTACAAAAGATTCACTTTCTTCCGAAATTATTCCGCAGACCTCTCCGCCTTTACTTAAGGCTCTGATAAATCGGGTATTTGCAAGAATATCTAACTTTTTTTGTTCATCGCCGCCTGCATTATAATTACCAACATTACCCATGATGTCAATGAGCCCTGCTTTATTTAATTCCCTGTTTA
Organism: uncultured Bacteroidota bacterium; assembly: GCA_903929425.1. Classification (GTDB taxonomy): domain Bacteria; phylum Bacteroidota; class Bacteroidia; order Chitinophagales; family Chitinophagaceae; genus Sediminibacterium. Next base: position 6,587 of record CAIYUO010000082.1, on the reverse strand, counting down.
CAACTTTTGCAGCCAACGCAATATCCCTTAGCAATTGAGAAAAAGCACCAACTGCTGAGGGATATTCACTTTCTTTACTTTTTATAAAACGGTCTAACGTAACGCCGATTGGTAAATCTATTCTTGATTTTTCCATAGAAATAATATATTAAATCATGATTAAAGCTGGTCTTCCTTTCATGTAAGTTGGGCTTTAATCATGAAAAATATCTAATGAACTTTAACTTATTTACGAAATCGATTGCGATTTGAAATTTATTTTATACTTGCTATTGCAACTGGATCCATGTCAGTGAACTCCTTGTTCTCACCTGCCATTCCCCAAATAAAACCATAGTTAGCCGTACCAACCCCAAAGTGCATACTCCAAGGAGCCGATAATACAGCTTCATTATTAGCAACCACCAAATGTCTTGTTTCTTGTGGCTCACCCATAAAATGCATTACACGATGTGCTTCATTTACATCAAAATAAAAATAAGCTTCCATTCTTCTTGTATGTGTGTGTGGCGGTACTGAGTTCCAAACACAACCTTCCTCCAAAGTAGTTAAGCCCATTACTAACTGACAGCTTTGAATTCCGTCATTATGTATGTACTTATAAATAGTTCTTTTATTAGAAGTACTAAAATCGCCTAAATGGACAGGAGAAGCTTCGTCCTTTGTCATTGACTTATTTGGATAAGTTGCATGAGCAGGAACCGAAAGTAAATAGAATAACGCAGGTGCACTACTGTCATCACTTACAAATGACACTTCCTTTGTTCCTTTTCCCAAATAAGCACATTCTAACTTATCTAAAGTATAGCTTACACCATCTGCAACTACTTTACCTTTTCCGCCAACATTGATAATTCCCATTTCTCTACGCTCTAAAAAAAAGTTAGCTTTTAATTCTCCTTCATTAGGAAGTTCAATAGCACTTTTTGTTGGGACTACTCCGCCCACAATCATTCTGTCATAATGCGAATAGGTTAAATTAATTTCACCTTGTACCATTAAATTTTGAATTAAGAAGTTATCTCTTGTTTCCTTGGTTGACATAGTTGCAGTCTCTTTTGGACTGTTTTGAAATCTTACTTGCATTTTATTTATTTTTTTCTTTATTAAAAAGGTTTATTTTTTATTTAAGGACCGTTTAATTATCGACCCATCCATCCACCATCAACTGTAATAATAGTGCCGTTCACATAATCTGAGGCAGGTGAAGATAAGAAAACGTAAGCGCCAGTTAAGTCGGATGTTTCACCCCATCTTCCAGCAGGAATTCTTGATAAAATAGCAGCACTTCTATCAGCATCGGCTCTTAGTTGTGTGGTGTTATTGGTAGCAATATAACCAGGTGCAACTCCATTTACCGTAATACCATGTGCAGCCCACTCATTTGCAAACGCTTTTAATAAAGAAGCAACCGCACCCTTGCTTGCTGCATAACCAGGAACATTAATGCCACCTTGAAAACTTAATAAGGAACAAGTAAATACAATTTTCCCGTATTTATTCGCTAGCATCGTTTTACCAATTTCTCTAGTAATTATGAATTGTGCATTTAAATTAATGTCAATGATCGTATCCCAAAATTCATCTGAATGTTCCGCTACAGGTGTCCTTAATATATGACCAGCATTATTAATTAAAATGTCAATTTTAGGATGATTCACTTTCACTGCATTTAAAAATTCATACAAGGAGTCTCTATCTGAAAAATCTGCTTGGTAAGCGTAAAATTTTCTTCCAGCAGCTTCTACTGCTTTTGCAACATCACTTCCTGTTGCAGTTAAATTATTAGAAACCCCAATAATATCTGCACCTGACTGAGCCAATTCAATGGCAATATCCATACCAATTCCACTGCTACATCCTGTAACCAGGGCTAATTTGTTTTCTACTCTAAAGTTTAACATGCTTGCTTTTATTTTTAGTTTATAATAATTTAATAACCATTTTAGAATAATCGGGTGATTTTGTTTTCATCAAAGGTATACAAGTTTTGCAATCATAATGCTTAGTTGCGCTTAACAATAATGGATAAGCATCACCTATATTAAAATGGTTCAATTCAGGCCAAGTCCAAGCTTTATCTTCTAGTAAAAAAGGTATGATAAAATCATAAGCATTTTTTAAAGACATGCCATTGCTTAATTTCGTGTTTCTAAAATCTACATTTATATTTTCCGATAATTGTGCAATACATTCAAAAGCATTTAAAATAAAAACCGAGTAATGCAAAGAATTGGTTCTTCCTAATTCCAGCGGGAAAGCCCCTTTTGCGTCCATTTGATCTTTTAACCTTACTAAAGCACGATTGATAATTTTCTTCGATTCCTCGTTATTCTCTAAAAAATTGGTAATAGCCAATGCTTGTGCATCATACCATATACCATGATTATTGGCAGCTTTTTTTTCGTCAATGCCAATTTTACTATTATCCAACCAATCATAATAGGCTTTAAACCAGTTTTTTAATTCATTATTATCATTAATTGTCCAAGACTTTGACTTATTTAAAAGGTGTACCCCATCTAATAAAAATATAAATTGTCTAGTATCAATTAATCCTTCAGCTCTTCCCTCTACCACCCCTTTTACAGCTTGACCATAGTTTACATTTGGATTCATTTTGGTTGCCGAATCTAAAAACCATGTGCGCACTAATTCCTTCGCCTTTTTTGCATATTTTTCATTACCTGATAAATAAAATGCCAATCCAAATTCATATACTTTTTCACAAACCTTAGGCATACTTTCCTTATCAGGGTAATTGCTAACTTCTGGATTCACTTCGCCGTCTTTTCTAATATAGGGCAAGCCAGTTTTAGTATTAGGGTCTGGCCACCAATAAGGAGCAAGACTCATATAATCATGCTTATTGCCACTTGGCGGTAAATCTTTTTTATCCATTACCGAAAAGGGACCAAAACTCATATTTTTATCACAAGTCTTTAGTAAATTATTATAGGCTTCCATCAAATCCTGATCCTGCTTAGCAATTTGTTCTTTTTTCATAGCCACTACTTTATAGTCAATGGTGGCGATGTCCGATTTAGATAATTTATTTTGTGCAAATCCTAAAATAACAAATGCTGAGCAAATAATTGAAATACTAATTTTTTTCATTTTTATATTTTGGGGGTTGTTTCTATTTAAGGGTATAATTGTTTTCGGTATTAAAACAAGATGCAGGCAATCCTTCGACATTATATAAATTTGCACCAACTGGATTATCAGCCCATGCATATCTAACATATTTGGGATGCTCAATCAATTTACTTGAAACAATTACTTTGTTATTTTCAATGTAGGCATCTGCCCATACATATTTTTTGTTTTCACCAGCAATCGCAAAATGTAATAGTTTACCTGTTTCTTTTGCAATTAAACCAGCGCCAATATTTTTAAAATACAAAACAATATTATTGTCTTTAATTTCTGTTTTTGATAAAGTAGGACCTGAAAAAACTATATCGTTTTCCTTATATGCTACTTTAAGCGATGCTAAGTAAAGTCTATGCGCTGCCTCAAGTTTATTCATAGGGTGGACATCATTCCACTCCCCAATGTCATTAATGACAGCCATTCCTGTATTAGGTAAGCTAAGTGTATTTGCTTGTGCATCCTGCAACTCGGCTAATTTACTTTCACTTGGTTGAGGTTTAGGTTTATTTATATTTGCCAATTGTACCCATAGAAAAGGGAAATTACCTTGCTTCCAAGCACTTCGCCAAGAGGTTATTAAATCAGGAAATAAAGTTCGGTATTCTTTAGCTTTGCTTTGATTCGATTCACCTTGATACCATATTACACCCTTAATGCCATAACCTAAAAGAGGGTTTATCATAGCGTTATATAAGGAAGATCCTTCGCAATAAAATTTAGTTAACTGATCTCTAAAAAAAGGAGCAGCCGAAAACCCTAATTTATACTTCCATTCGCCTGTTAAATCTATAATAGTGTCCCCAATTTCAAGTTGATATTTTTTGTCTCTAATAAATCCAGCGTCTCCCAGTTCACTAGTGATTTTAACAGTAATTGTATTGACACCTTCTTGAATCAGCTTTTTGCTGATTTGATATTTTCTAGGGGCGTGTTTGTTTGATGTTGATCCAACTTTAACTCCATTAAAATAAGTAACATCATTAAGGATAATATTACCCATTCGTAGGATTGCATCTTGGTTTAAATACTTATTTGGAATTTTAATATCCTTTTTAAACCACACAACACCGGCCTTAACTTCGGGTAGCAACTTTTCTTGCCAAAAACTTGGCATGGAAACAGGAAGCCAGTCGGAAGCATCAAAATGATTCCTATACCATTGCTCCTTTTCACCTTTGTCTGAATTTAAAATCGAACGCTTCCATTCTTCGGCAATTATTTTATCCGATAAGGTGATACTGTCAACCTTGTTTTTATTTTTAAAATTGACTGTCCTTTTCAAATAATGAGGATAATTGGCAAGCGCCTCTTCACTCATCCATGCTTCAGCAGGGGTTCCGCCATAACTTGAATTAATTAATCCAATGGGAACTTTATATTTATTAAATAATTTAAGCGCGTAAAAATAAGCGATGGCGCTAAAATTTGGAACTGTTTTTGGGCTTGCTTTTTCCCAGCCATTAATTGACTCTACATTATCTAATTGCGTAAATGAATTATTTCTTTTTACTTGGAAGTGGCGAATTTGATTGTTTTCAGCATTGGCAATTTCATTTGGATATTTTTCTGCTGCCTTATATAATTCATATTCCATATTGGATTGACCAGAACAAAACCAAACGTCACCCACTAAAATATCTTCTATTTTTATAACATTCTCGCCTTTTATACTTAATTCAAATGGTCCCCCTTCTTTACTTTTATCCAGAAAAGTTTTCCATTTGTTATCATTGCCGGCAATGGTTGTATATGTTTTTCCTTTAAATGTTATTACTACTTTTTCACCAGCCTCTGCCCATCCCCATATAGGAATGGAAATATCTCTTTGCAAAACCATACCATTACTAATAAAGCGAGGTAAAATTACATTTGCTTTTACTTGTATTGATAAAAAAACAAATAAAATTATTTTAATCCATTTCATTGGCAACCATTATAGGCAATTTGCATTTAAAAAAAAGTGGCTGTTTACGAGTAATATTTTTAATTGTTGTCTTTTTTCTTTTTAGCCTTATTTGCTGCTTTATTAGCGTGTCTGCCACTTCCATCACCTCTATCTAAATAACCGGATGCTGGGTCTAACTCATTCAATATTTTTTGTAAATTTTCCTTTATTGCTTTTGTACTGTCCGAATCTGGTGTTAACTTTTCTTCAAAAGGTGCATTACGCATGTCAAAAAGCTCACCAGCTCTGTTTAACTTCCAACTTGCATCTCTAACATACCAATCATTGCCTAGTTCGGTGAATATCCAATTTCTTGGATTTGCTTTACCACCCTTTAGTTGATCCGCAAAGCTTATACCGTCTAACTTTTTATCATTGGGTAAAGTTGCTCCAGCAATTTCAGCGAAAGTGGGAATAAAATCGGAAGCGTCTATTAAATTTTTTGATACTGCTCCTTTTTTAATAACCTCGGGCCAATTTACAATTAATGGAACTAAACTTCCTCCTTCTTGCATAGTGCCTTTTTTGCCAATAAGTTTTTTTCCATTAACAGTTCCAATTACGGATGCTTGTCCAGCAGTTCCATTGTCGCCAAAAAATACAATAATGGTATTATCTCTTAACTTAAGACTATCTAAAGTATGAACAAGTTTTCCTACTAACTTATCCATGTAGTTGATATTGTCGGTGTATAATTCTTTAAAGTCAGTCGTACCAGGTTTAGTTTCAGGAGTAGCCTTAATTTCACCATGAACCTGAACTAATGAATAATATAAATAAAACGGATCTTTTTTATGATTTGATAAAAATTCTAGCATATGATCATGCATTAAATCTGGCATGTACTCATTGTCCTTTAAAATTAAATTCTTGCCATTTAAGTCATACTTTTCTTTCTTTTCATTTGTATTTGAATATACCCCACTTCCATAGAATCTCATATAGTCATCAAACCCAAATTCAGCTGGGCCTAATGGCAATTGACCCCATTTACCAATCATGGAAGTTGTATAACCAGCAGTTTTTAAAATCTTAGACATCATGATTTCATCACTTGGTTTAAACTCACCAGTCTGATCCTGATTAACTGCACCTGTTCTAAAGGCATATCTCCCGGTTAAAATCATCGCACGTGATGGCCCGCATAATGGCGCAGTATAGGCATTAGTATATCTAATACCATTTTTAGCAAGTTTATCAATTTCAGGCGTTTTAAACAAATCAGCTCCATAACAACTAACACCATCAATGCCTAAATCATCGGCAAGCACAAAAATGATATTTGGTTTTTTGTTTTGCGCAGATACGCTCAAAGTCAACATGGTGAGACCAACTAGAATGGATGAAAATTTCATAAAAATATTTTTGGGGTAGGTGAAATTAATTTTTAAAATAGTTAATTAGAATTTGTTTGTTTTTTGTTTTTTTATCCCAAGGCCATGGTAATGCTTTTGTACGAATGGCTTCCTTTTCCCATAGCAAAGCT
>CAIYUO010000081.1 GCA_903929425.1 uncultured Bacteroidota bacterium | reverse complement strand
GTTTAAACCAAATGACTTATAACAGATGTATTGGTACTCGTTATTGCGCGAACAACTGTCCTTTCAAAGTTCGTCGTTTTAACTGGGCTGATTACACTGGTGCAGATAGTTTCCCTGATAACCAAGAAGGTGAAGTGAATGATGTAGTAATGAATATGAATGATGACTTAACAAGAATGGTATTAAACCCAGACGTTACAGTTAGATCTCGTGGTGTGATTGAAAAATGTTCATTCTGCGTTCAACGTTTACAAGCTGCTAAATTAGATGCGAAAAAAGATTCTCGTCCAATGATGGATAGCGATATCAAAGTGGCGTGTCAACAATCTTGTCCTACTAACGCAATTACTTTTGGTAATGCAAATGACAAGCATAGTGCGATCACTAAAGTACGTGTTGAAAATCCTAACCGTCAGTTTTATGTGTTAGAGCAATTACACGTATTACCTAACGTTACTTACTTAGCAAAAGTTAGAAACGCAGGTGAAAGCGAAGAGCATGCTGAAAAAGCAGCACATGGTGAAGCAAAAGCTGAACACGCTGAAACAAAAAAAGGATAAAGTAAAAGAGTTATAAAAAAGTTGATAGTAATAAATAATTAGAAATCGAATAAGATGCATTTAAAGTACGAATCACAACTGCGCGAACCCTTAGTATACGGTGACAAAACCTATGCTCAAGTAACTGAAGACATCGTGCGACCAATTGAAGCCAAGCCATCTCGTTTATGGTATATTGGTTTTTTCATTGCTGTTAGCTTACTAAGTTTTGGTGCTTACAGTGTTTATCGTGAGGTGACTTACGGTATTGGTCAGTGGAACTTGAATAAAACCATTGGATGGGGTTGGGATATCACCAACTTCGTATGGTGGGTTGGTATCGGTCACGCAGGTACCTTGATTTCGGCTGTATTATTATTGTTCCGTCAAGGATGGAGAACAGGTGTTAACCGTGCTGCAGAGGCGATGACTATTTTTGCCGTTATGTGTGCGGGTCAATTCCCGATTTTCCACATGGGTCGTGTATGGATGGCTTTCTTTGTAATGCCTTACCCTAACTCTCGTGGTCCATTATGGGTGAACTTTAACTCACCATTGTTATGGGACGTATTTGCAATCTCTACTTACTTTACGGTTTCCTTATTATTCTGGTACTCTGGTTTATTACCTGACTTTGCAACCGTTCGTGATAGAGCAAAAACAGCTTTAAGAAAAAAATTATATGGTATCGCTTCTTTCGGATGGACAGGTTCTACTAAGCACTGGCAACGTCATGAAAGTTTATCATTAGTATTAGCGGGTTTATCAACTCCGTTGGTATTATCGGTACACACGATTGTATCTTTTGACTTTGCTACTTCAGTAATTCCAGGATGGCATACAACTATCTTCCCTCCTTACTTCGTAGCAGGTGCGATTTTCTCTGGTTTTGCAATGGTGCAAACCTTGTTATTAATTGTAAGAAAAGTTTTCGGTTTGACGGATTATATCACTATTGGTCACATCGATTTAATGAATAAAGTAATTGTACTTACAGGTAGTATCGTAGGTATCGCTTACTTAACTGAATTGTTCATGGGTTGGTACTCTCAAAATAAATATGAAGGATATACTTTCTGGTATAGCCGTGCTTATTTATTTAGCCCTTATGGTTGGAGCTATTGGGGTATGATGGCTTGTAACGTATTGTCTCCTCAAATTTTCTGGTCTAAGAAAATGAGAAGAAATGTATTTGTTACTTTCTTCATGAGTATCATCGTAAACATTGGTATGTGGTTTGAGCGTTTCGTAATTATTGTTACGTCATTATATCGTGATTACTTACCTTCTAGCTGGTCTGTTTACTACAGCCCTAGTATTTGGGAGATTGGTTTTTACGCTGGAACGTTTGGTTTATTCTTTACCTGCTTTTTCCTATTCGCTAAATACTTCCCAGTAATTGCGGTAGCGGAAATTAAGTATGTATTAAAAAGAAGTGGTGAATCATACAAACCAGCATTTGACGAAATTGAAGCGCAACCGCTTGATTCATTTGTTCACGATAACGCGCACCATTAATTATTAGTTTAAGAAATATACTATGGCACAAAAAAAATTTGTAGTTGGTTGTTTTGATGATGAAAAAGTATTGTTTCCTGCAGTTAAGCAAGTGCGTACTGCTGGTTATAAAATCAAAGACGTTTATACACCCTTCCCGGTGCATGGTTTAGACCACGCTTTGGGTATGCGTGAAACAAGCTTACACACAGCCGGCTTTATTTATGGTATCACTGGTACAACTACTGCCATTAGTGCAATTAGTTGGATTTTCACAAAGGACTGGCCTTTGAATATTGGTGGTAAACCACACTTTGCATTACCAGCATGGATCCCAATTATTTTTGAGTTAACGGTGTTGTTTGCTGCTGTGGGTATGGTAATGACTTTTATGTGGTTATGTCAAATGGCACCTGGTGTTAAAAAACATCACTTCCATAAAAGAGCAACTGACGATTTATTTGTAATGGTTATTGAGTGTACTGAAAAAACAAACGCTGAAGATTTAAAAGCTTTATTAGCTAGTAATGGTGCTGTTGAAACAGACATTCAAGTTGCTGAAGAAGATTGGTGGTTTGGTACTTATGATAATGATAATGAAAACTTATATAAGCAAGTAGCACATTAATCTCAATTACAATTTTAAAAACAAGTTGTAATAAGGATCAAAAAACATAAATGAATTAAGAATAACAAGATGAATAAATTTTTAGCAATAACATTAGCACTAACAGTCGTTGTATTGACTAGTTGTAGCGATGTGAAGCGTAAGCCAGGTTCTATTTATATGCCAGATATGGCTTATAGCCGTGCGTATGAATCTTATGCCGATCATAGTAATCTAACTGCAAAAGGAATCAACTATAACAATATGCCTGTTGCAGGTACGATTGCTCGTGGTCATGACATGCCTTTTCCAATTGCAAAAGACGTTGCTGGTGATACGACTAATTACACTGCATCAAAAGCAATTGTGAATCCAATTGATTCTATGTCAGCTAAAGAAACTGCTGAAGCAGAACGCTTGTACTTAATTAACTGTGGTATTTGTCACGGTGCTAAATTAGATGGTAACGGTCCTTTGTATAAAGACGGTAATGGTCCTTATCCTGCAAAGCCTGCAACTTTAGTAGGTGATATAAAATATGAAAGCATGCCTGCTGGACAAATGTTTTATTCAGTTCAATATGGTAAAAACTTGATGGGTTCTTATGCTTCTCAATTAAGTAGACACCAACGTTGGATGGTTATTAGATATATTAAAGACAAACAAGCAGCTGCAAAAGCTTCTAAATAAAAATTTTTAAAAGAGAAAAGATGGCATCTATTAAAGAACAATTTGAAATTCCTGGTAAATTAAAAACATGGGCCTATGCTTTAATCGGCATTGGTGGTGTGGCTTTGTTATTGGGTATGTTTACCCAAGGTTTTAGCAAGGACGAACATGAGCAAGTTCATTTTTGGGGTACCTTAATGTACAACACTATTTTTTGGACTTTAGTGACCAATGCTGCTATGTTCTTTTTATGTTTTAGCACCATGGCACAAGCTGCATGGATGCAATCTTTTAGAAGAATTGCGGAAGCCATTTCAACTTTAGTACCCGTATTTGGTAGCATTACTTTATTAGTATTATTATACGTAGTGTTAGGTGAAAAACATCATATTTACCATTGGTTGGATGCAGAAGCGGTTGCAAAGGATCCTATCTTAAAAGGTAAGGTTGGTTTCTTGAATCCTACCTTCTTTATTATATGGACTACTTTGGCTATTGCTTTATGGTCTTATTTTGGATACAGAATGCGTCAAATTTCTCGCGAAGCTGACGAAAATCCAATGGACGCTGAAACAGCAAAAAGTTTCAACATTCGTAGCATGACTCGCTCTGGATTTTTCTTAGTATGGTTTGGCTTAACAGTAGCTTCTACTATTCCTTGGTTATGGTTAATGAGCATTGACGCTCATTGGTATTCAACTATGTATAGCTGGTATACTTTCGCTAGCTCATTTGTAGCGGGTATGGCATTGATTGCACTTTGGGTGATTTATGTAAAAAACAAAGGCTATTTAGAATTAACAAATGCTGAGCACTTACATGACATTGCAAAATTCATGTTTGCGTTCTCTATCTTCTGGACTTACTTATGGTTCTCTCAATACATGCTTATCTGGTACGCAAATATTCCTGAGGAAACTGTTTACTTTAAGCATCGTGTTCAAGGTCCTTATAAACCTATTTTCTTTTTGAACTTAGTGATTAACTTTTTAGCACCATTAATTATTTTAATGAAGCGTTCAGCGAAAAGAAATTTCACTTTAGTAGCTTTCATGGCAATCCTGATTTTATTTGGTCACTGGATTGATTTTTATCAAATGGTAATGGGTAGCTTAATGAAAGAGCATGTTACTTTAGGTTGGTTAGACTTTGGTATTTTAGGCTTCTTTGTAGGTGTGTTAATATTAATGGTGGCTCGTTCATTAGCTAGCAAACCTTTGGTGCCTAAGTATCATCCTTTCTTAAAAGAGAGTATCATTCACCAAGTATAATAAACGAACAAGAACAATTTTTGATTTAGTAATAACGAATTAACGAATTATGAATTTATATTTATCTATTGCAATTATCGCGCTAATTTTTGTGGTCATTTTCCAAATTGCCAAAGCGAGTGAATATGTTTCTATCCTTAAAGGAGAAGAAAACAGCCGTAAACAAAACAACAAAATCAACGGATTTTTAATGATCGTTTTTTTGGTTTTAGGTTTTGTGGGTATTTATGTTTGTAATGAATTATATTTTGGTAAAACTTTATTAGCATACGAAGCTGCGAGTGTACAGGGAGACAAGTGGGACGAAATGTTTTGGATTACTTTAGCAGTAACAGGCATTGTATTTGTTGCAACGCAAGTAATTTTATTTTGGTTTTCTTACAAATACCAAGAAGATGAAAACAGAAAAGTTTTCTTTTTTGCACACAGCACTAAATTGGAATTAATTTGGACAGCTATTCCTGCCATCACTTTAACCGTGTTGGTTATTTTTGGTTTACGCAACTGGTTTTACTTTACAGGAGATGCTCCAAAAAATGCAATGGTAGTTGAAGTAACTGGAAAGCAATTTGGATGGATTTTCCGTTACCCAGGTAAGGATGCAGTGTTTGGAAAAAAATATTATAAAAATATTGACCCAGCTACTAACTCAGTAGGCATTATCTGGGATGATAAATATGCACAAGACGATATTTTAACAGAGCAAACTATGTATGTAGTAAAAGGTCAACCTGTTAAATTAATTATTGGTTCAAGAGACGTTATTCATGACGTAGGTTTAACTGCTTTCCGTTTAAAAATGGACGCAGTTCCGGGTATTCCAACAACTATGTGGTTTACGCCAAAGTTCACTACTAAAGAAATGCGTGAAAAAACAGGTAATCCTAATTACACTTATGAAATTTCTTGTGATCAAATGTGTGGTAACGGTCACTACTCAATGAAAGGTATTATTGAGGTTGTTGAACAAGAGGAATATGATTTGTGGATGGCTAAGCAAAAAGCGCAATATTATACTGCTTTCCCTGAAAAGGATCCAGAAGAAGCAGCGAAAGCTGCTGATGCAGGGGGTAAAGTAAAAGCAGCTGAAGCAGCAAAAGTACCTGCGGATAGCACAGCAAAAGTAGCCACTGCAAAAATGTAATTTGATTTTATAAAGAGCGCAATAGCATAATAAAAGAAAAAACTTATTTAAATAAAAGGTATGAGTCACGAAGCAGCATTACACACACACGAATCTCATGGACATGATGATCATGGTCATCACGAACATCATGATACATTCTTAACTAAATATGTATTTAGTCAAGACCATAAAATGATCGCGAAGCAATTTTTGATCACGGGTATGGTTTGGGCGGTACTAGGTGGTTTAATGAGTGTGCTTTTCCGTTTACAATTAGGTTATCCTGAAGCAAGTTTCCCTTGGTTAGAATCTATCTTGGGTAAATGGGCGAAGGGTGGTCAAATCACACCGGAAGCATACTATGCATTAGTAACAACACACGGTACGGTTTTAGTATTCTTTGTATTAACTGCGGGATTGTCTGGTACTTTTGCCAACTTTTTAATTCCATTACAAATTGGTGCACGTGATATGGCGTCTCCATTTATGAATATGCTTTCTTACTGGTTCTTTTTTACTGCAAGTATTGTAATGTTATCAAGCATGTTTGTTGAAACAGGACCATTTAGTGGTGGTTGGACGGCTTATCCTCCATTGTCTGCATTACATGATGCATCACCGGGTTCTAAATCTGGTATGGACTTATGGATTATTGCCATGGCTTTATTCGTTGTATCTTCTTTACTTGGAGGTTTGAACTACATTGCTACTATTTTGAACATGCGTACAAAAGGTATGAGCATGACGCGTTTACCGTTAACCATTTGGGCATTGTTCTTTACAGCTGTGTTAGGTGTATTATCATTCCCGGTTTTACTTTCTGGTTTAATCTTATTAATTTTTGATAGAAACTTTGGCACTTCATTCTACCTATCTGATATTTATGTTAATGGCGTAGGTGCATTATCAAATGAAGGTGGTAGTGCCATTTTATTCCAACACTTATTCTGGTTCTTAGGTCACCCTGAGGTATACATTATATTATTACCAGCAATGGGTATGGTGTCTGAAATTATGTCTGTGAATTCTCGTAAGCCAATTTTCGGTTACATGGCGATGTTAGGTTCATTATTTGCTATTGCAGTATTGGCCTTCCTAGTATGGGCGCACCACATGTTTGTAACGGGATTGAATCCTTTCCTAGGATCAGTGTTCGTATTATTAACTTTATTAATCGCCGTTCCTTCAGCTATTAAAGTATTTAACTGGTTAACTACTTTATGGAGAGGTAATATACGTTTCACACCTGGTATGTTATTCGCCATTGGTTTTGTGAGCTTATTTATTTCAGGTGGTTTAACAGGTATTTGGTTAGGTAATGCCGCATTGGATATTCACTTACACGATTCGTATTTTGTAATTGCGCATTTCCATATTGTAATGGGTGTGGCAAGTATGTTTGGTATGTTTGCAGGTGTGTATCATTGGTTTCCTAAAATGTATGGCCGTCATTTAAATAACTCATTAGGTTATATTCACTTTTGGGTTACCATGGCTGGAGCGTACTTAATTTTCTGGCCAATGCACTACCAAGGTTTAGCAGGTATGCCACGTCGTTATTTTGATTTCAGTATTTGGGAAAGCTTTAAGCAATTTGCTGACTTAAATCGTTTCATCAGCACCGTTGCGATGATTGTATTTGCTACTCAAATTTTATTTTTAATTAATTTCTTCTATTCAATATTCAAAGGTCGTAAAGTAACTGATCCGAATCCTTGGAAATCAAATACTTTAGAGTGGACTACTCCAATTAATCCTGGTCACGGTAACTGGCCTGGTGAAATTCCTGAAGTACACCGTTGGCCTTATGATTACGGTAAGGATGGTGTTGACTTTATCCCACAAGACGTTCCTGTGGGCGAGCATGAGTCTAGCCACTAACATTTTATAATTATGCCCTGATTCAACAGGGCATAATTATTTTATCTCCCAATACGAAGTATTATATATTCAAATACGTGAAAGCAACCATAAAAGATTACGGACAATTAATGAAGTTTACACTCAGTTTTACTGTAGTGTTTACTTGTGTTATTTGTTTTCAAATGGCGCCGAACATTGAAGGCTTTGATTGGTTCAGTATTTTATTATTGACTTTTGCGGGTATGTGTGTCACAGGAAGTGCGAATGCCATTAATCAATCAGTTGAAAAGGATACGGATGCGCAAATGAAACGTACCAGTAATCGTCCTGTTGCTGCAGGAAGACTTACTCAAAAACAAGCATATATTTTTGCAACGATTACAGGTTTATTAGGCGTTGGATTAATGTTGTATTTTAATATTGCTTCAGCACTATTGTCCGCGTTTAGTTTGTTTTTATATGCCTTTATTTATACGCCACTTAAAAAAATAAATTCAATTGCTGTTTTAGTGGGTGCGTTTCCCGGTGCTATTCCATGTTTGATAGGATGGGTAGCAGCTACCAATGAGTTTAGTCCTTTTACGAAATTTATTGTGCATGGTCATAGTTTTTCGAATGCTGCTGGATGGGCATTATTACTTATACAATTTTTATGGCAGTTCCCTCATTTTTGGGCTATTGCTTGGGTTTCACATAACGACTATTCTAGAGTTGGTTTTAAATTATTACCTGCTAAGGAAGGCCCAACAAGGTTTACAGCGTTACAATCCATTATGTATGCTGTACTCATGATACCCGTTGGCTTTTTACCCTATTACTTAGGCATATCAGGCATATGGAGTATGTGGGTGATTTTAGTGGCAAATATTTTCATTGTTGTGCAATGTGTAAGATTATACCAAAACATGGGTGTTCCTGCAGCACGTCGTGTTATGTTTAGCAGTTATATTTATTTACCAATTGTTTATTTAGCCTTACTGGCTGATAAAATCTATATACAACATCTATAAATTTATAATTTATGTCAACAGATTTACAAATGGAAAAGAAAAAAATGCATCCCCATCAATTTTATTTATGGGGAGGTTTAGGAAGCATTGTGATGATGTTTGCTGGTTTAACAAGTGCTTATATTGTTAAAAAAAGCCAAGCTAGCTGGTTGGAATTTGAATTACCGAATGTATTTATTATTTCTACGGTGGTTATTTTATTAAGCAGCTTTACTGTTCAAATGGCGGTTAAAAAACAAAAGGAGCAAAATATAAACCAATACAAAGGCTTTTTAAGCGTTACGGCTATTTTAGGGGTATTATTTATTATTTTACAAATTCAGGGTTTCAAAATGCTAGAGGCCAATAGCATTGCATTAACAGGGGCAAGAAGTAATTCAGCAGCTTCCTTTTTGTTTGTGATTACTGGCTTACACCTATTACACGTATTAGGCGGTATTATTGCTTTGATTTGGATAAATTTCAAGGCATTTTCAACTAAAAACAACGAAAACAATGACTTGCCAGTCAAATTGGTATCCAATTACTGGCATTTCGTAGACATACTGTGGGTTTACATATTTGTATTCCTATATTGGGTAGGCTAACCCCAAAAAAAGTAGGGTATTTTTATTCAAATATCCTTGATAGCCAATATTTTTGCACTGAAATAGAAACAGCAAATGTCAAATGTAACAACAGCTTCAACGAAGGAAGCAAAATGGTGGAACGGAGGGAAAAGCCCCTTTGATGTAGAGTACGGAAAAGTAATGATGTGGTACTTTTTAATGAGTGACGCATTTACTTTTGGTGCCTTCTTAATTTCTTATGGTACGGTTCGTTTTTCAACAAACGGATGGCCTGACCCAAACAAAGTATTTAAAAGTTTTCCATTTGCACCAGAAGGAGTGAATGCTCCATTGGTGTTTGTAAGTATCATGACTTTCATTTTGATTGTAAGTTCGGTAACCATGGTGTTAGCGGTACATGCAGGAAAAATGATGGACAAGAAAGGAGTAGTTAGAAATATGATTTGGACAATTATTGGTGGTATTGCATTTTTAAGTTGTCAAGCTTGGGAGTGGAATCACTTACACCATGAAGGTGCTTGGTGGGGTATGAATCCATTTATTAATGCTGACGGAACAGCCTCTACTACTAACTTTACTAATTTCTTTTTTACCATTACTGGTTTCCACGGATTCCATGTATTTAGTGGAGTGGTTATAAATATCATCATGTTAATCATGACATTAACCAACCAATTTGAAAAAAGAGGTCATTATTTAATGATTGAGAAAGCAGGTTTGTATTGGCACTTTGTTGATTTAGTATGGGTATTTGTATTCACTTGCTTTTATTTATTATAAACCATTTTAGCTCGCATTGAGTTAATAATATTGAAAAAAGATATTCTTATGTCAGATAACACACATGAACACCACGACGTAATTGCAGAAATTAAAAAAGTAACCATTATTCTTTCTGTTCTTACTATTGTTGAATTAATATTAGGTTTTTGGATGATTGGTATAACATCACCAGGTATGCGTTTAGGCATTAAAGGTGTTATTGTTATTTTAATGATGGCAAAAGCATTTTATATTGTTGCTTACTTCATGCACTTAAAGCATGAATTGAAAAACTTAATCATGACCATTGTAGTGCCTTTGGCTTTATTTGTATGGTTTATCATTGCTTTTTTAAGTGATGGAAATTCATTTAAAGAATTACGTAACAATTATGATCCTCATTTTAAAGAACAAGCTACTATTCAAGTGAAACAAGAAGAAGGCGCGCATGCGTCTGATGAAAAGGGAGGAGCTGCTCATGGTGAAAAAGCGACAGAAGCAAAGAAAGAAGAGCATCATTAATCATTATAATTGTTCCCAACGAACATGCTTACAATTTTAAAAACCATCCAATTAGGATGGTTTTTTGTTTTAACTTTGCTTATCAAATATTTGTATGTCTAAAAAATCAATATACGGTTTAATCATTGCCTTATTAATTCCGGTGCTTTGTTACCTATGGTTAAAATCGGCGAGTGATACTGCAGTGATCATGCCACGTCATTATTTATTAGATACTGTTATTGAAAACGAAGTTAAAGGCAAGCAAGTTTCAGATTCTATTTGGCATACAACAAAGGATATTCGTTTGGTAAATCAAATGGGTGATAGCGTAAACTTATATGACCAAAAAGGTAAAATAATTATACTTGACTTTTTCTTTACAAGCTGTGGAAGTATTTGCCCTAAGCTTACCCGCAGTATGGCAATGTTGCAGCAATCCTTTATTAAAGGCGGAGATACTAGAAAAAAACAAGTGGACACGTCGATTGTACATTTCATGTCCATGTCCGTTGATCCAGAGCGTGATTCAGTTCCAGTGATTAGGGAGTATGCCAATAAAATGGAAGTAAACTCAGACAACTGGTGGTTGTTGACTGGTAATAGAAATGCAATTTACAATTTTGCATTTGAAGAAATGAAAGTGGACAAGTTTAGTATGGAACCAGTGAATCCGGACTTTGTCCATACGAGTCGCTTTATATTGATTGATAAAAAAATGCAAGTAAGGGGTTATTATAATGGATTAGATACCGCCGATATGCTTAAACTTGCAAAGGATGTAGGCTATCTTATGCTTGAAAAAGATCGCACTAAAAAAAGCGAAGTTTTCCAACAAATTATAGAACTTAGTTGGCTATGGCTTGTTATAGCAGTGATGGTTGGCGGTTTTGTATATTACTTCACCAGTACGAGACAAAGGAATTAATTTTATTAATATTTAAATAAAAGGAATCATATGTTAGCACCTTCTATTAAAAAGAATGACAAACAGGCAAAATTATTGATTGGTATTTTTTCGGTAGTAGTTTTTGTTGCCGTTACCTTTTTAAGCAAATTTAGCTTGGAAGTTGAACTGCCTTTTGATAAACACATTTTTGCATTAGTAAATGCTTTGTTGAATACTGCAGTATGTATATTATTAGTGGCTGCTTTGTTTGCCGTAAAAACAGGAAAGTTTCAATTACATAAAAACATGATGTTATTGGCTATGTTTTTATCAGTGTTGTTTTTAGTAAGTTATATCGCACATCATTTATTTGCAGGGGAAGCTAAATTTGGGGATAGTAATTTTAGTGGTGACTTAGATGAAGCAGAAGCTATAGCAGTTGGCAATACCCGCCCTTTTTATTTAATTTTATTATCAACACACATTATTTTAGCGGCTACGAGTTTGCCCTTTATTTTATTCACTGCCTATCGCGGTTTAACAGGCGAGTATGAGGATCATAAACGTAAAGCAAAAAGAATGTGGCCTATTTGGTTTTATGTTGCAGCAACAGGCCCATTAGTATATTGGATGATTAAGCCTTATTATAATTAATACCCCAACTCCACTGTGGGGTCCCAAAATAATTTATCAAAGTCCATTACGGTTTCGTTTTGGACTTTTATTTTTTCTTTCTCTAATAGTTCTTGCATTTTTGTGGGCGTATCAAAATGTGCTTTACCCGTGAGCATACCATTACGGTTTACGACACGGTGTGCAGGCACTTTGGGTTTAACACCATGTGATGCATTCATTGCCCATCCTACCATTCTGGAACTTCCTCCTGTACCAATATATTTTGCAATAGCACCATAACTAGTAACGCGCCCTTTAGGAATAAGGCGTACCACATCAAAAACGTTTTGGAAAAAGTCCTTAGTCTTTGGGGTGTATTGCATCAGTCGAATTTTTACTAAGGGTAGTACTAATTAATTGTGCCCTGGTTTTTATGGGCTCTGGTACTGCCTCATAATCATATGGACAATGCCTACATGCTTGACCACAGCAATAGCCTCTTGCCTCGTGATAGGCTGCAGTAAATACCCATTTGCCACTGGGATCAATATAATAATCAACGTCTTTAATCATGCTCGCTTTGTTAATATGTTCTTCTATAACAATTTATTCCATGGCTTGTTTACCATTTCGGGCTAAACTTTCATGTGTCTCCGTCACTTCAAATTCAGCAATGATGTCTTTTAATTTTTCGTCTAATTCAACAGGAAGTTCCTTATCCAATTTAAATTGAATATAGTGAATGCGATTACTACTTGCGATATTTAATCCTTCGTAGTAAGTTTTTATACTGCAGCGCTCATCCCATTTTTCGGATTGCATAAATGCAGTACTGTATAGATCATCGATTGAGGTAATTAAAGAAAGCCCGAATAGTTCAATCACTGTTTTTGTGAATTGATATAAATTAGGACTATCCGTTTTTAAATGTACAATACCACCTGGCTTTAAAAACTGTTGGTATAAACGTAAAAACTTAGGATGTGTTAATCTCTTTTTTGCTTTAGACAATCTTAATTGTGGATCGGGGAAAGTGATCCATATTTCACTTACTTCATCCTTGGAAAAATATTGAGTTACTTGGTCTATTTGTGTTCTTACAAATGCCACATTTTTTAGCCCGTCTCTATTTGCAATACTTGCCCCTTTCCAAATACGATTTCCTTTTAAATCTAATCCTACAAAATTTTGACTTGCAAACATGCGTCCCAATCCAACTGCATATTCGCCACGGCCACAGGCTAGTTCTAATACCAAAGGCTTTTGAGCAGTTGCGTTTTCGGCGCTATTTTTCTCAGCTTGATTAATTGCTAAATCGTCTATTGAAATATTAAGGTTATCCTTTGCTAGTTCCTGAAAAAAGGCATTCCATTTGCCAGGCATACCCTGCGGATATTCCAGCACATTTTCATATTCCTTTATTGCTGCGAACTTAATTAATTTTTTCTGGCCCATGCCGCAAAGATACTTCCTAGAAAGGAGTCTAGAATAATAAATAGTACATTTCTTTTTCTTTTTCTTTTTTTTGCACGTACATTTATGTTATAAAATACACGTGTAATGAAAACTAAATTAACCCTTGTTATGGAAGACGAGGTTATATACAAGGCGAAGCAATATGCAAAGAAAAAAGAGGAGAGCCTTTCATCTTTGGTCGAGCATTATTTAAAAGCAGTTGCACTAGGTCAGGAAATTGAATCCGGCAGAAATGTGAATATAAAAAAGATAAAAAGCCCAATAGAAAAATATAGAGGAATTATTAGTCTACCAAAAGATTATGATTATAAAAAAGAGATCGGCCAATATTTATTAAATAAATATAATAAGCTCAAATGAAACATATTTTTCTAGATACAAATATAATTATAGATGTTTTTGCTGCTAGAACTCCATTTGACATATTTGCAATTGAATTATTTAGATTAGCTGCAGAAAATAAAGTCAAGATATATATTTCAGCGGCTTCTTATACTACCATATATTATTTATTAAGAATTCAGAAAATATCACATAATAAGTGTATGTTAATAATGGGAGATCTTCAAAAGACCACCTCCATTATAACTGCTGATTCGACTATTATTTCAAATTCAATTGAAATTAATTTTCCTGATTTTGAAGATGGTGTTCAATACATTTCTGCAAAATCTATTTCTAAAATTAATCTCATTGTTACTAGAGATAAAAAGGGTTTTAAAAAAAGTACATTGCCAATAATGGACGCAGGACAAGCATTTAATGTTTGCAGATAATAATCAAGAAAAAGTATTCTATTAATAGTTAGCGCCCCATTAATTTTACAGCTTTTTGTGCTACAATAGGAGCAATGGCTACACCCATTCCACTCATACGTACTGCACAAAATACATTGGGTTGCAATTCACGAATAATTGGTTTTTTTATTTTCCCCATGCCCATGGTGCCGCTCCATCTTAATTCAATTTTAGGTTTCTTTGAACCCTTTGGCAATATGCGTTTCATCATAAACTCTTCCAATGTTTTTTGAATGAGCTTTGATGTGTCTAATGAAGTTGTTTTTTCGTTTTTGAAATCTTTATTTCTTGCACCACCTAACAATAATTGATTACCTACATTACGGAAGTAATAAAAGCCTTCATCAAAATGAAAAGTTCCTTTGAATTTTAAATTAGGAATAGGTTCTGTTACAAATACTTGTCCTCTTGCAGGAACCACATCTAATTCAGGTAATAATTGTTTTGCAAATCCATTGGTGCAAATCAACAATTGCTTGGTTTCCAAATGAGCTTCTAAATTTGTTTTTATGGTCACGCCTTTTTTATGCGAAGTAAATTTTTTCACCTCGGTATTAAATAATATCTGCACTCCCTTTGCTTGCACTTCCTTTTGTAATGCCAATACTAATTTCGCTGAATTCAATTGACCCTCAAAAGGACTGAAAGCCAAAGCATTTATTTTTTGAAAGCCAAATTTTTTTATCTGCTTGCTTTCATTGCTATAAATAGGCAAGAACTTTCCATTCTTTTTTGGTGTTTTTAAAACTGGTGCTAGTACTTTATTTAAGTATGCAATGTCGGTATCCAATTTGCTTATTTCATAATCGCCACCTTCTTCAAATAATTCGTATCCACCAAATTGGTCGTAATCAATTTGGGTTTTGTTGAATACTTTTTGAATTCTTTGTAATCCATCATATCGCATTTTAACCGTTTCTATCATATTGGCCTCACCCATCAATTGAACATCATACATTAATTCAGACACGCTACCAAAACAGCTAAATCCAGCATTGCGCGTACTGGCTCCTGAGGGTATCACACCCCGTTCTAGTATGGTAATATTTAGCTTTGGATTTTTGTTGATCAATTCATATGCAGTCCATAAACCAACAAACCCGCATCCTACAATCACAACATCCTTTGGCGCAAAATAAGTTGACTGTTCCCATAAAGAAATTGGCATAATCAATAGTTTAGAATACAAATATCAGTAATATGAACCTAAATTGTCAATTAATAATTACATATAAATTTTTAATAAATATTAATAATTGTTTAATGAATTAAAACAATATTTTAATTACGTTAATCAAAAATATTACTTAATTTACTTGTAAAATTTTAAACATATGAAAAAAATCATTTTCGCTGGATTTGCATTTGCTGCAATTTTATCTGCTTGTAATGAATCTGCTAAACCAGTTACACAAGCGGGCGTTGACAAACTTGAAAAACAAGTAATCACTGATGGTAAAACTGAAACAGTTAAATCCTCTGCGAATGGAGACGTTCAATACAAAGTTTTTACAAGTGAAGGCTATTTTTATATTGGAATAGGTAAAGATTCATCAGTAGGTTTTGGTACTGGTTCTTACAAACAAGAAGGAAATACTATTACAGAAACAAATATTTATAACAGTGGCTCACTTGATACAGCATGGGATGCTAAATTAGAAATTACTAATAATGAAAAAGGCTATACACAAGTGATTCCTTCCTTAATGTCAAATGGACTTAGCTATAAAATAACTGAAGACTATTCAAAAGTGGAAGCTTCTGGTACAAGTGCCTTAGATGGTATTTGGCAACAAACAAAAAGCTTAGATGTTAAAGGCATGGATACAGTAGTGAGCACCTATAAAGAACACAAGGTTTACAGCGCTGGTCATTTTATGTGGGCAACTAAAGCAACTGATACGGTTACTAAAAAAACAATTAATTATGTTGGACATGGTACTTTTACATTAAATAATGATGCTTTAACTGAGCAATTAGATTTATCGAATGTAAATGGAGCTGTGCGCAAATATGATATTAAATTGAAATTCAATGGCGCTGATGAGTATACACAGGAAACTTCTGATACCGTTAATAAGACAGTTAATTTCAAAACTTATAAAAGAATTTTAAAGTAATTGATTTTAATTTAATTTATTATTGAAGAGGCCATTCATTACGAATGGTCTCTTTGTATGTAATATATACTTACTCATTAGCTATTTAAGATACATTTATCGATTAGTTTCGTCCATTTATCATTTATTCAAGTATATTTTTGATGCTATCTAAAAAAATATAGAAATTGCACGCAATAATGGGCAAGTCTTTACTTTTATTTATATTTTTTTCACTGTTCTATTTGAATGTGAATGCACAAACTATTCATTCGCAAGAATCTTGGTGGGATTATTTAAATCAAAATAGATATTCTGAAAAATGGGGTAGTTGGTTAGATATCCAACTCAAATTAATTGATGGGTTTACGCATGCAAAAAATGCAGGTGAATATACAGCTGGGGCTTCCTATTTTGCCAATACTCGTTTTAAATACACTGGTGCATTCACTTATGTTGATGGTTATCCAAACTTGTCTCATATAGACCATATTAAAGAGTTACGTCCTTGGACAATGGTACAATTAAATACAAGTAATCATTATTCCAAGTGGGTTCAATGGATTAGGGTGGAAGAAAGATATAGAGAAACAACACAAAATAAAATTCCTACTGGGGAGTTTGATTTGAGCACAAGACTTAGGTATCAAGTATTAGCTCAATTTCCTTTGACTGCACATAAATATGAAAAAGGGTCTATCTCCTTTGTCACATCGGAAGAGCTTTATTTAAATTTTGGAAAAAATATTGTTTACAATACTTTCGATCAAAATCGATTTTTTTTAGGATTTTATTATTTCATGAATAAATACAATATTTTACAATTAGGCTATACTAATTTATATCAAAAGTATAATGCTCCCAATAAATACCTTAAATCAGATGTTTTAAGAATTTCGGTTTTTAATACCATTGACTTTAGGCATACTAAGCATGAAAGCAAGCATAAATTGCTTGACATTATGTAATGATTTCCTTACATTTAGCATACAATTGTTTGCTATGAAAAATGTATCTAAATTATGGCTAGTAGGTTTATTAACTATTAGCACTTCCTTTTCACTATTCGCACAAAATCAATTTAAAGCCTTGTTGGTAACCACTACAAGAGGTTGGCATCATGAGTCTATTCACGCAGGGGTATTAGCTATTCAACAGCTTGGGATTAAGCATCGTTTTCAAGTTGATTTATTAGAAGACAATTATGGATTTACCGATAATAAATTGGCAAATTACCAAGTAGTAATTTTTTTAAATACCACAGGCGATATATTCAATGAACAGGAGCAAAAAGTAATGGAGCGATTTATCCAGTCTGGAAAAGGCTATATGGGAATTCATAGTGCTTCAGATACCGAATATGATTGGGCTTGGTATACTAAACTAGTTGGTAGAATGTTTGTTATTCACCCTGCTATACAAAGTGCAAGACTTACCATTTTAGACAGTAGCTTCCCAGGATTAGAGGGATTTGCGAATAATAAACAATGGACTGATGAATGGTATGAATTTGGTCCTGATAAAATTGATGGATTAAAAACAATTTTATCGGTTGATGAAAAATCATATAATCCAGTTGCAAGCTGGGAGGCAAATCCAAACAGAGGAGCAGTATCGGGGAAGGGAATGGGTCCTTTTCATCCTATTGCTTGGTACCATAATTATGATGGAGGTCGTGCATTTTATACCAACCTAGGACATGTAGCTGCTGACTTTACAGACCCAGCTTGTTTAAGCCATATTGCAGCAGGTATTATTTGGGCTGGAACAGGGAAGAAATAAATATATCAATGTGAAATAAAAAAGCCGCTCCATTTGTAAGCGGCTTTTTGTTGCTGTAGGGGGAGGGGTCGAACCTCCATGAGGCAGTTAGCTAAAACACAAAGTTGAGTGGTCTACCCTGGTCGCCTATTGCTAGACGGCTCTATGTTTCGTTTATCCCGTTATCCCCACCTCCGAGACGAGGAGGCATGTTTGCCAAGATTTCATCACCCCACAGTATTAAGAACTTATCATTTAAGGGTTTAGGATGCGTTTTCCCTTATTTGATAAATCAAAACTAATATAATGGCCTTTATGTTGCAAATATTTTAAGCATTATTTTTAAAATATAGAATATTATTAATAAATTAGCATATTATTTAAAATTATATAAATATGGAGCCAAAAATTACCCCAAAATTAAACATTGACAAAAGCCTTGATAAGCTGGATTTGCAAATTATTCAAGCCATGATGGATGATGCCGAAGTTTCCTATGCTGATTTGGGTAAACAGTTTTTTGTATCAGGGGGAACTATTCATGTTCGTATCAAAAAATTAGAAGAGTTAGGGATTGTTCAAGGTAAAAGACTAGCTGTTGACTTAAAAGTATTAGGCTATGACATTATTGCTTTTATTGGTATTTACTTAGAAAAGAGCTCCATGTATGATAATGTAGCACAAGCTTTAAAATCAATACCTCAAGTAGTTAGAGTCAATTATACCACTGGTAATTACAGCATGTTTGTTGAAATTGTTTGCAAAGACATTCAACAGCTTCGTTACGTCCTTCATGATGAACTTCAAAAAATTAAAGGAATTGACAGAACGGAGACTTTGATTTCATTGGAAGAAAGTTTTTCACGAAACGTTAGAATTGTATAAGTAAAGCTTTGTAAATTACAGGACTAGTATTTTTTTAAACGAATTATTCAATTAAAGCCAATGAAACCGTGTAATTATCATGATGCGCGTAGAGGTTTTTTAAAAAAGTCTGCAGCGATTGCGGCTTTATATTTAACACCCAGTTCACTTATAAAAGCATTTGCAATTGACCGTGTTGTTCCTACACCTATTGCAAAAGAAAAATTAACCATTACCCTTAATGGAAAATTATTGAATCTTGAAATTGATGCCAGAACTACCATTTTAAATTTGTTGCGAGAGGAGTTGAATTTTACGGGAACCAAAAAAGGATGTGAAATGGGGCAGTGTGGAGCTTGTACCATACATATAAATGGTAAACGTACTAAGTCCTGTATGCAATTAGCAGTGGCTAATCAAAATAATAAAATCACTACGATTGAAGGTTTAACAAACAGCGAAGTGCTGCATCCTATGCAAGCTGCGTTTTTAAAACATGATGCGTTTCAGTGTGGATATTGCACCTCGGGTCAAATTATGTCAGCTGTTGCTTGTGTTAGAGAAGGACAAGCAAAATCACGCGATGCAATCAAAAATTATATGGACACTAATATTTGCAGATGTGGTGCTTATCAAAATATTGTTGACGCCATTGAGGAAGTTGCAAAAACAGGAATTAAAATTTAATCATCACCAATTTATATACCATGAATAAGAAAAATACAAAGTCGATATTTTGGGAAGATGAAAGAGTGGACGGAGCCGACAAAGTAACGGGTAAAGCTAAATATACTGCTGAACATAACTTACCCAATTTAGCTTATGCAGTTTTTGTAACTAGTAATATCGCAAAAGGCACCATTAAAAATATTGATACCAGCAAAGCACTTGCCTTGAACGGTGTTTTGGATGTAATATATTTTGCGAATTGTCCTGCTGTGCCTGGTTATAATACCAATGCAGCCGATAGACCAAAAAACGTGACAGAGTGGAGAGGCCACAAAGTTTTATATGATAACAAAGTGCGCTTTTTTGGACAACCTATTGCACTTGTAGTTGCAGATAGTTTTGAAAATGCAAACGCTGCTATACGTTTTATTAAACCTGAATATGAAGCAGAAGCTTTTGAAACTAATTTTGATAAAGCACGTTTAAATCCTGCAAATTTAAAACCGGCAGTTACTTATAAAAGAGGTAGCGATACCGAGGTGAAGGCTGCTGCAAGTGTGGAGGCAGAATTTAATATTCCTATTGAAGTACATAACCCTATGGAGCTACAAGCTACTATTGCTTATTGGGAAGCCGAGGATAAATTATTATTGTACGATAAAACACAGGGTCCAAAAAGTACACAGGGCTTAATGGCCAGAACTTTTGGTTTACCTGAAAAAAATGTAAGGGTCATTGCTGAGAATGTGGGTGGTGCTTTTGGAAGTTCATTAAGATCCTGGTCCAACGTGCCTGCTGCATGTATTGCTGCTAAAAAATTAAATAGACCTGTTAAGTTAGTTATTACACGTCCACAAATGTTTTCTTTAATTGGTTACCGTCCGCAGGCTTGGCAAAAAGTAAAAATTGCTGCTAATGCCGAGGGTAATTTTTTATCTATTAATCACGAAGCCATTAGTAATACTTCACGCTATGAAGATTTTAGAGAAGGGATAGTTGACGTTTCAAAATTTTTATATGCATGTGAAAATGTAAATACAAAATATAGTATCCTGCCACTTGACTTAAGTACGCCTATTTGGATGCGTGGTCCAGGTGAAGCAACAGGTTGCTTTGCATTAGAATCGGCAATTGATGAATTATCCTATAAATTAAAAATGGATCCAATTGCTTTAAGAATTAAAAATTTTACGGCGATTAATCCTGAAAATAAATTACCATTTTCTGATATCAATTTAAAGGCTTGTTATGATTATGGTATGGAAAAAATTGGTTGGAAAAATAGACCATCCGTTCCTGGTACATTAAAGGAAAATGGAATGCTCATTGGATATGGTATGGCAGTAGGTGTTTTTGGTGCAGGCAAAGGTGCTGCATCGGTTCGTGCTGTTTTATCCAATGATGGTAAATTATTATTAGAGTGTGCCGTAAGTGATATGGGACCTGGTACCACAACATCCATGTCGAAAATTGCTGCTGAAGCAATGCAAATGCCTATCACAAAAATTAAATTTAAATTAGGTGACTCTGATTTGCCACCGGGTCCTTCACAAGGTGGATCAGGTACTACTTCGACAGTTGGTTCGGCCGTTGACTTGGCTTGTAAAACTTTACAATTAAGATTAAAGGAATTGGCAATAGGAAATGCACCTGGATTTAATGCTTTAACAACTGATGCCTTAGAAGTTAAAAATGAAATGGTGTTATCAAAAGCAGATGCTAGTAAAAATATTGACATTGTTTCCTTATTAAAATTAGCGAAACAGGATAAGATTGATTTAACGATTAATTCAACTGGTAAAACACCCGAACAATTAAAATTCACCAGTAATTCTTTTTCGTCACACTATGTAAAACTTGCTGTTAATCCAAAAGACGGAAAAATAAAAGTATTGCAAGTTGTAACGACAGGTGATGCTGGTAAAATTATCAGTCCCAAAACAGCACGTAGTCAAATGTTAGGAGGTGTGGTTGGTGGTATTGGCATGGCTTTAACTGAAAAACTTGAAATTGATCATACAACAGGACAAATTATGAATGCAAGTTTTGGAGCTTACCATGTTCCTTTACATTCACAAATACCGCAGATTGATGCTTGGTTTGTAAATAAGCCTGATATGAATGTGAATGATATTGGTGCAAAGGGAATAGGGGAGATAGCACTTATTGGATTTGCTGCAGCAGTTGCAAATGCAGTTTATAATGCAACAGGAAAAAGAGTAAGAGACTTACCTATTACGCCTGATAAATTAGGTTTCGCTAAAGCGAAAGCATAGTTAATACTAAATTATTTGTATCATAAAAGAGGCGCATTTTTAATGCGCCTCTTTTTAAATTTTGTAACCATCATCGGCAACCAATTGTGCGCAAATTCGACGGCGTGCATCCTTGGAATTAAAGGGAGCTACTTTAGTGAATCGTTTTAAACCAATTAACATCATGGTTAATTCATCACCTTCTGCAAAACTATTTAAGGCATCCTTACCTGCTTTATTAATCGCATCGGCTGCGTCATAAATATAAGTGCGTACAATATCTGCTTGAATGCTTGTTGCAGCTTCACCTTTTAAAGTAGTTAATTTTTCTAATCTTAATAAGGCACTCTCTGCATGAAATGCAACAATGGACATGTCGGCAATGTTCATTAATATTTCTTGTTCCTTATTTAGGGTCATCATTAATTTTTGAACCGCTGCACCTGCTACCATCAAAATACATTTCTTAAAGTTGGCAATGTATTTTTTTTCTTTTGCAAATGCACCTTCTTCGTCTGCACCAAAATCTGGTATGCTCATTAATTCTTGTTGCACACTCATTGCGGGTCCCATTAAATCCAACTTTCCTTTCATGGCTCTTTTTAATACCATGTCAACCGTCAACAATCTATTAATTTCATTGGTGCCCTCATAAATTCTATTAATACGACTATCGCGGTATGCTTTTGAAATGGAGTATTCATCACTGTATCCATTTCCTCCATGAACCTGAACACCTTCATCTACCACAAAATCCAGTGCTTCTGAACCAAACACTTTTAAGATAGCACACTCAATAGCATACTCTTCGGCTGCACCCAATAAACTTTCAGATAAATTTTTTCCAGCAGCGGCCAATTCAATTTCCATTTCATCAATGTTGCGAGACACACGGTATAATGCTGTTTCGCCCACCCACATTTGAATCGCCATTTCGGCTAACTTATGACGGATAGCTCCAAATTTTACAATGGGTAATTTGAATTGCTCTCTAGTTTTTGCGTATTGAACCGTTGTAGATATTGCACGGCGTGCTCCACCTAATGTTGCAGCACCTAATTTTAATCGACCAATATTTAAAATATTAAATGCAATGATATGTCCTTTACCAATTTCACCTAAAAGATTTTCAACGGGTACTTTGCAATCTTGAAAATACAATTGCACCGTACTTGATCCTTTGATTCCCATTTTATGTTCTTCTGGCCCTTGTGTAAAACCTTCCATACCTCTTTCTAATATAAAGGCAGTGAATTGTTCTCCATCAATTTTTGCAAACACGGTATATACATCAGCGAAACCACCATTAGTGATCCAACACTTTTGTCCATTTAAAATATAATGTTTTCCGTCGTCAGATAATTTAGCAGTTGTTTTTGCACTTAATGCATCGGATCCACTGTTGGGTTCTGTTAAACCATAAGAACCTTTCCATTCACCGCTTGCTAATTTTGGTACATACTTGTTTCGTTGCGCTTCGGTACCAAAATATAAAATGGGTAAAGTTCCAATGCCGGTATGTGCTGCATTCGCAACTGAAAATGAATAACCTCCTCCTAAATATTCAGCAACAATGGTTGCTGTTATAAAATCTTTACCTAGCCCACCATACTGTTCAGGAACCGTAATGCCTAAAAGACCTTGTTCACCTGCTTTCTCAAGCAAGGAAGGCATTAAGCCTGCTTCTAATTTATCGATACGATCGGCTACTGGTAAAACTTCGGTGTCTACAAATTGGTTACACATATCGCGCACCATAATTTGCTCCTCATTAAATTCTTCTGGAATAAATACATCAGCAGCTTTTACTTCTTTGATAATCCATTCTCCGCCATGAATTGTTGTTCCCATAAAATATTATTTTAATTTTTTAGAATACCTTTTTGTTCTTTCTTTTTTTAAATCAAATCTGGATGTGTTAAATTATCGTACACTCTTTGCAAAACATTTTTCACTACTTCAATTTCATCCTTACTAATATTTTGCAATGCTTCATTCATTGTTTGATTGGCTAAATCATAAGTGATTTGTTGCAATGGTTTTGCAGCATCCATCAAGCACACTTTATTAATGCGTCGATCGGTACTACTCGCAACACGTGTAACCAATCCTTGTTTTTCTAAGTTGTCAATTAACCGGGTAATGCTTGCCTTGTCTCTAAATGTGCGTGTGCCCAATTCCTGTTGACTTAATTCGTCTTCCTTCCATAAATGATATAAAACTGACCATTGTTCAATAGTAATTTCTAAACCTGCAGTGCGAAAGTTTTTTTGAAGCCTTCTTGCAACAGCTGTTGTTGCCATTCCATTAATGACACTGTATAATTCCCCTCGTTTAAATTGGTTGTTTGACATATAGTTAGTTATGCAACTAATTCAAAAGTACGTCGATTTATGATATTTGACCCAAAAAAAATTAAATTTTACTGTTTGACTTCTAATTTATCTAAGTGTCTGTAAATCAATACTTAATCTAAACTACGGCGTCGTATTTTTATTTGTATTCCGTTTTCAATGGGTTGATCACTTACTATAATAAGGTATCCGCCACCACCGGCACCCGATAATTTATAACCCTGCCCTTTGTTTTTATACTGTTCAATGATTTGAGCAGTCGCATGATCTAACATATTTGGGAACATGGCAATTTGTGCATGAAAGGAGTCAAGGAAGTATTTGCCAAAATCAACCACATTTTTTTCTAAAATAGCATTCCAACAATTTTCAGCTGCATCCGCTAATGCTTTGGCACCCGCTTCGTTAATATTAGTATTAGCTAGTACATCGTAATCACTTTGTCGAGGATCCAATGGTATTAAATACAAAATTGATTCTAACCAATTGAGTATATCATCCTCTTCCATTTTTTTTATTTCTGCTGGCCAATATTCACCATTGTGATATTGTAATTTATTGAGTGCTGGCATGACAATTCCAATTGCATCCTGTGATCCTGCTATAGTTTTAGTACCTGGGGGGTTTTCATATCTAAATAATATTTTACTTAATAATTCGGGATCACCATCAGGTAGTTTTGCTTTCCAAAGTTCAATGGCTTTGTTTCTTGTACTACTCGACATGCCACTGCGATTATTAAATTCAATCGTTGGCTCAATGGAAATAGTGATGACAGGTCCAGGATAATATTTATTTACAAAGGGTTGATCCAACCATCCGCCTGCAATATCTATTCTAAAAGGGATAATGGAATTGGTTCTTAAAGTGGTGGTTGATCGAACGGGTAAACCCTCAGAAGGTATTCGGTCTAGTACAATGTATTCAATGCCTTTGTCCTTACATAGCTTTGCTTTGGAGGGTGTATTGCCGTCTTCATTTACTACAAAAATAGCTGGTTTAATTTCTGCTAATTCTTCTTCAAAATCTAAAATACCTGACCCTTTATTTATTTTACATGTATGCACACATCGCAAAGCTTGTAGCATATATTTTCGTTCCTGCTGTGTGATAATAGGATAGCGACCTTTTAAATCATATACGGTTTTGTCAGAACCAATACATACATATAGGTCACCATATTTCGCAGCTGTTTCTAAAAATGCAATATGTCCACTGTGTAATAAATCAAAGCAACCACTTGCAAATACTTTTTTGCTTACCTCGCTCATACCATTTCAATTTTCGTTATACAATTTATAGGATTCTATGCAATAAAAACAAGTTAACTTTACATAATGATTCAAATTTTTAATTGGACCGCGGCTATTTTAACCATTTTGTATGCCCTATTATTAATGGCCTATCGGTATTGGTTTGGTTTGAATAAAGTGTTTGAGCTGGATACAAACAAAAATGTCAATGAACACCCTATACGTTTCACCATTGTGATTCCTGCGCGTAATGAAGCGTTAAATATTAAGGCATGTTTAGATTCCATTTTAGCGCAAGACTACCCAGCTGAATTTTTTGAAGTAATTGTAATAGATGATTTTTCGGAAGACGATACTGCCTTTATGGTTAAAGCCATTGGTCATGACCATGCTAATGTGCACCTGTTAAGTTTGGCGGATTATTATAAGCCAGGCGAAATGAATTCTTTTAAAAAGAAGGCCATTGAAAAAGCGGTGAGTAAAGCTAAGGGTGATTGGATTGTAACCACCGATGCGGATTGTATGGTACCTATACAATGGCTTAGTTTATACAACGCCTATATTCAACAAAACCTTCCTGAAAATAAATTAGTGTTTGTTGCAGCGCCTGTTATGTTTATTAAAGAGTCGGGCGTTTTGAATGAGTTTCAAGTTTTAGATTTTCTAGCATTACAAGGTATTACTGCCGCTGCAGTGGGTGCTGGCAAACATTCCATGAGTAATGGCGCTAATTTAGCTTTTGAAAAATCAGCATTTATTGCTGTGGGCGGTTACCAAGGGGTTGACCAAATTGCGAGTGGTGATGATATGTTTTTGATGCATAAAATGAAAGTGACTTTATCCAACCGCATTGGCTATTTATTTAACCCAGGTGCGATTGTTTTAACCAAAGCAATGGGTAATTGGAAGGATTTTATTATGCAAAGAATTAGATGGTCTAGCAAAGCCCGTTATTACGATGATAACTCCATTTTTTGGGTTTTATTATTGGTGTATTTGTATAACCTTTCCATACTCGTATTATTAGTGGTTGGGGAATATCGAAGTTTATTGATAACGATTGCGTTTAAAACATTTTTTGAAATGTTTTTTCTTGAGCCCGTCACTCAGTTTTATAAAATGCCAGGTCAATTGCGCTATTTTCCTTTATATCAGCCTATTCACATTGTTTATACCCTGGTAGCGGGCTTATTCGGCCAAATTAAAACTTATACTTGGAAAGGCAGACGCGTTAAATAAGCTTCAAATAAATGTTTGTTGAACCTTGTAATTATGTAAATTTGTTCTCTAAATGAATGTGTTTATGTCTACTGAAACTTTAGATCAAGCAACCCCATTAACAGCAAAAGATTTTTCATCAGACCAAGAAGTACGTTGGTGCCCTGGTTGTGGTGACTATTCAATTTTAGCGCAAGTGCAAAAAGTAATGCCTACCATTGGTATTGCTAAAGAAAATATTGTTGTAGTTAGTGGTATTGGTTGTAGTAGCCGCTTTCCTTATTATATGAACACTTATGGAATGCATTCGATTCATGGCCGTGCAACAGCTGTTGCTAGTGGCTTAAAAGCTTCTCGACCTGAATTAAGTGTTTGGATTGTTGCTGGTGATGGTGACTCCATGAGTATTGGTGGTAACCATACCATTCATATGTTAAGAAGAAATTTTGACGTGAACTTTTTAGTTTTCAATAATCAAATTTATGGTTTAACAAAAGGTCAATATTCTCCAACCTCGGAAATGAATAAAATTACGAAGAGTACTCCTATGGGAAGTATTGATCATCCATTCAATCCAGCTGCTTTGGCAATGGGTGCCGATGCTACATTTGTAGGCCGTACCATGGATCGCGATCCTAAACATATGCAGTATATGATTACACGTGCGCATCAACATAAAGGAACTTCCTTCCTTGAGATTTATCAAAACTGTAACATCTTTAATGATGGGGCTTTTGAAATTTTTACGGAGAAAGGAACTAAGCCTTTACATACTTTATTTGTAGAACAAGGTAAACCAATGACTTTTGGCGCAAATGGTGAGCAGGGAATACGTTTCGATGGTATGCGTCCTGAAGTGGTGACAATTGGAGAAAAATATAGTGCCGATGATTTATGGATACATGATGAGAAAGATTTTTATAAAGCACAAATTTTAACGCGCTTATTTGATAATCCTTCTGAGGAAGGCGCTGTGTTCCCTCGTCCTTTTGGAGTATTCTTTACTGCTGATCGCCCTTGTTATGAGGATATGATGTCATTGCAATTAGAAGAAGCATTAGCTAAAGGCCCTGGTGATTTAGATAAATTAATTCGTGGTCGCGAGACTTGGGAAATTAAATAGTTTTTGAAAGCGTCTCCTACAAGAGGCGCTTTTTTATTTATAGCAAGATATACTTGCAATAAATATAGTTTCACAAATCAATATAATTTCTTTTAAGGGCCGTCATTACCATGGCGGTCCTTTGTTTTACCTGTAACTTTTTAAATATTCGGTCGCGATAGCCATAAATGGTATTGACACTTTTTTGTAATTCTTTTGCTACCTCCTCATAGCTTTGATCTTTTGCACAAGCTTGTATAAATTCAATTTCATTATTGGTTAGTGGCGTTTTATTATATTGTAGACCCTTTACATCAAACTCACTCATTTTATTGGTAGTGATTAATTTTAATTTGTCGGCTGATAATTTAAATCTGGTTCTTGTAAGCACACAATTTTTTAAATCAATGATTGGTTCATCGGTAAAAAACACACCGTCTAATCCATGCTTTAATAAATAACAAATGCCCTTCATGAATTTTGAATCGGATTTCAATAAAATATAAGCATGTTTACTTTTTGATTTTATGGCTTTTATAATAGTTGATAATTGTGCGTAATGATAATCATCTGAAATAATACATAAGTCAGGGTGGGTGGGGCGTTCCTGAATATAATTTAAAAAGGGTTGTATCTCACCACTATTAAATATGACTTTACAATCTGCCTGTTGTTCAATCGCTAAACTAAATGCATTGCGCGTTAGCACTTTTTGTTCTAAATAAATAACACTAAACATAGGCTTTGATTTATACAAATAAAACATAAAGTATTGGTAATAAAAATGGGTACTTTTACACTTTATAATATATGCTAATTAGTATTCATCCCGACAATCCGCAAGCTAGACAACTTTCAATGGTAAAGGAATGTTTAGAAAGTGGAGGTATTATCGCCTATCCCACCGATACCATATATGGCTTGGGTTGTGATATTTTTCATCCTGAAGCCATTGAGAAAATATGTGCTATAAAAAAAGTGAATCCTGAAAAAGCCAATTTAAGTTTTATATGCTCAGACCTAAGTGATTTGAGCTTATATGCTAAAGCAATTGATAACTCATTGTTTCGCATTTTAAAAAAAGCATTGCCTGGCCCTTTTACATTTATATTGCCTTCTAGTAAACAAGTGCCTAAAATTTTACAATCCAAGAAAAAAACAATTGGCCTGCGTATCCCCAATAATAATATTGCGCTCTCCATTATTAAAACATTAGGGCATCCAATTTTATCGGCCTCTTTTCCAGGAGAAACCATCGAAGACTATACTGACCCTGAAATTATTTACGAACATTGGGGCAAACAAATTGATATGGTGGTGGATGGAGGTATTGGTGGTATTATTCCTTCAACTGTTGTGGACTGCACCACTGATCATTATGAAGTGATTCGACAAGGCGCCGGGGTATGGGATTTTTAAAGCAGGTCTAATTGTGGCGGTAGAATATTAAAACTCTTTCGGTGCTCAAAACATAAACCATGTGCTTCAATAGCCGCGCGATGAATAGCTGTACCATAACCTTTGTTTTTGTCCCATCCATATTTTGGATATTTCAAGTGTGCATCCTCCATATATTGGTCACGTGCTGTTTTGGCTAAAATACTTGCCGCTGCGATATGTGCATATTTGCCATCTCCTTTTATAATGGTTTGATGCGGTATTTTTTTATAAGGATAAAATCGGTTGCCATCGACCGCAATAAATTTTGGTCGCTTTTTTAATTGGTCCAAAGCAAGGTGCATACATTTTATGGAGGCTTTTAAAATATTAGAAGCATCAATTTCAGCAGCCGTTTGTGATCCAATGGCCCAAGCGATTGCACTTGACTTTATAATGGGCTCTAGTTCAAGTCGTTGTTTTTCACTTAATTTCTTACTATCATTTAACATAGGGTGATAAAAATCA
The DNA here is from genome assembly GCA_903929425.1 of uncultured Bacteroidota bacterium. GTDB lineage: Bacteria > Bacteroidota > Bacteroidia > Chitinophagales > Chitinophagaceae > Sediminibacterium. The sequence goes on along the minus strand of CAIYUO010000081.1, from coordinate 2,409 downwards.
ATAGGTAAAATGACTGCAGCGGCGAATACCGGCCCAGCATAACATCCACGTCCCGCTTCATCACAGCCTGCTTCCAGTAATTCATTTTGATAAGCGTTTAATAACATACCATAAATTTCAAGTTTCTTTTTCACAAACCAAAATCAATTTGCTATTTTAAATACAGCTATGACTTACCCAATCCGATTACTTAGTACCTTTGTGCTATTATTATTTGAAGTATACACATGCAAGCAGTCGATCATAAATCTAAAGCCGTTGCCAATTGGTTACTATTAGGAGTTGGTATGACTATTATACAAATTGCCCTTGGTGGTATTACCCGTTTAACTGGAAGTGGCCTTTCCATTACAGAGTGGGATGTTGTTACCGGTGCACTTCCTCCAATGAACGAAGCAGCATGGCAATTATTATTTGCCAAATATAAAACGACTCCTCAATTTCAATTACTGAACTTTGATTTTACATTAGCTAATTTTAAATTCATATTTTTTTGGGAGTGGTTTCACCGTTTGTGGGCGCGCACCATTGGCTTAGTTTTCGCTATTGGTTTTATTTATTTTTTAATTAAAAAATATTTTCAACCATCAATGATTCGCCCTTTGGTTGTTTTATTTTTATTAGGTGCTTTACAAGGTGCCATTGGTTGGATTATGGTGGCTAGTGGTTTACAAGGGGATGCGGTATATGTTAAACCTACACGCTTAGCACTTCACTTTATTTTTGCATTAGGTTTATTAGCCTATACTTATTGGTTTGCACTTTCCTTAAAAGTCACTCCTTTATTAGAAAAACAAAATTTAGGGACATCAAAAAATGATCCAGCTTTTTTAAAACATTTGACTAGCATCAAAAATGTTGCTTGGTTTATAGTTGCTATTTTGATTTTACAATTAATTTATGGTGCACTCATGGCCGGTCATAAAGCTGCAAATGTGGCGGCTACTTGGCCAAAAATTAATGGCCAGTGGGTTCCAAATGGATTAACGAGTACTGATGGATTTTTATTAAATGCAGTCAACAATAAAATTTGGATTCACTTTGTGCACAGAGGCCTAGCCTATTTATTATTAGTTGTTATTGTTTTATGGTCCATAAAACTTTACAAAATTAGCGGCAGCTTTTTTTGGAATACAATTCGTCGAATGCCTTTAACATTGGTTTTGTTTCAGGTTGCTTTAGGCATTTTTACGGTTTTGTCAAGTGCACATATTATACCAGGGGTTTGGGCAGGTTTTGAATGGATGGCGCAATTACATCAATTGGTAGGTATGTTATTATTATTGAGTGTGGTGAATATTATTTATTATACGAAGCAGTAAATTATTATACCAAGCAGTAAATTGATTTTATGAATAGAGACATTTCGAGTATCAGAAAAGACTATCAGTTGGCTTCCTTGGATGAAGCTTCAACTGCTGCCAATCCTATTGATCAATTTGAACACTGGTGGGAGGATGCGATTCAAAGCAATATTGATGAAGTGAATGCTTTTGTATTATCAACTGTTAATGCTAATGGCATACCTGCTTCACGTGTAGTTTTATTGAAAGGGTATACACCTGAGGGCTTTGTTTTTTTTACCAATTATGAAAGTAATAAGGGAAAAGAAATTGAATCAAATCCTAATGTGGCGATGAATTTTTTTTGGAAGGAATTAGAAAGACAAGTGCGCATTACGGGAACCATCAAAAAAATTAGTACAGAAGAAAGTGAGCAATATTTTCATTCGCGTCCCATTGGAAGTCAGGTAGGTGCTTGGACATCACCACAAAGCAAAGTGATTCCGAATAGAGCCTACCTTGAGGATTTAATGGCCTTAAATTTAGAAAAGTATAAAGAAGGTAACGTGCCACTTCCCCCACATTGGGGCGGTTATATTGTTCATCCAACAAACATTGAGTTTTGGCAGGGTAGAAGCTCGCGCTTACATGATCGTTTACATTTCACCTTAAATGAAAATCATAGCTGGACGAAAATTCGTTTAGCCCCATAATATTTTATTAAATATTATTTTATCCTTTACGAGCAATTACTTTTTTTGCAGCCTCTACAATATTTACTGCATCTAAACCATACTTAGTTAATAATTGGTTGGGTGTTCCGCTTTCACCAAATGTATCCTTGGTTCCAATAAACTCTTGAGGCACTGGACAATTTTTTGCAGCAACTTGTGCAACTACATCACCCATACCACCAATAATATTATGTTCTTCGGCTGATACTACGCAACCCGTTTTTTGTAAGCTTTTTATAATTGCCGCTTCGTCCAAAGGTTTAATGGTGTGTAAGTTAATTACCTCTACACTTACTCCTTGTTCTTCCAATTGTTTTGCAGCTTCAATTGCTTTCCATACTAAGTGACCACATGCAATAATAGTTACATCATTACCCTCTGCTAATATTTGC
>CAIYUO010000080.1 GCA_903929425.1 uncultured Bacteroidota bacterium | reverse complement strand
TCAGTGGTTGTGTTATTTGCAACATTCAGCTGCTCTGGTCCTAAAAAAATCACCGTTGAACAAGCTACAGGTAAGAAGGAAGTAATTACTCCATTTTCTGAAGAAAAGTATTTTACTGATAAAAATACTTATAGACAAGTTTCAAGTTATAAACATCCTGATGAAAACACAGCTAGATCATATTCTGCTGTAGCAGCAAGAGCTGATTTGTTAGCTCAAATAAAAGCAGACGTATCATCCTTTGTTAAAAACTTTCAACAAACAATAGCTAAAGGGAATGATCAGGAAGTAACTGGTACATTACAAACAAAAATTGTTCAATTAGCCGAAGATATTGTATCTGATGCCATAGTTGTTGATAGAAAATTGTTCTTAGAAACCGATGGTAGATTTACTTGTTATACTGTGGTTGAAAAAAACAGAAAAGATATTGCAGCAGCTGTTTATGAAAAGACTATTTCTGAGGATGATAAATTGAAAATACTTTTTGATAAGAAAAAATTTGAAGAAGAATATGACAAATGGAAAGAGAGCCGCAAGCAATAGTATTCTATTCGTATTTCTCTTATTCCTCAGTACGACTTCTTTTGCCCAAAAAAATACCCAAAAGGTTTATAATGTAAGTGGGCAGGCTTTTATAAATGAACTAATAACACCTAAGCAAGCAAGGGAATTAGCCTTAAATGATGCTAAGTCCAATGCTTTGAGAAAGGCTGGCATTGGTGAGTATATTAAAAATAACCTCACTTTATTAAGTTCTACTGTTGGCGATAAGTATGATGAATATATTAATACCGAACAGCAATCGCAGTTAGAGGGTAGTGTGCTTGATTATGAAATAATAAATGAAAATAAATTCATTAATGATGAAAAGCTATTAGTAGTTTCTATCACCATTAATGCTACTGTAATGAAATACCAAACAAAGCCGGATGTCAATTTTGACGTTCGGCTTTTTGGAGTAAAGTCAATATATAAAAATCGAGACAATTTAGAATTTTCAGTACAACCTACCATTGATTGTTACTTAAACTTTTTCTCCTGGGTTGACGATGAGTCGGGTTTAATTTATCCAAATGATAGAGAAAAGTCAGCTTTACTAAAAGCTGCTACAACAGTTAAGTTTCCGATTCTTTCTGAAGCAATAGATTATAAATTAATATTGAATCATAAGGAAAATGAAAAGGGTAGGTTCATTTTTGTATTTACTAAAACGCCCATGAAGTTCATTCAAAAGGATGCAAACCAAAATACGAGTCCCGATGAAATAATTTCTTGGATTAATGCTATTCCGTTGGATCAGAAAAAAGTTTTCAATATGCCATTTATAATCCAGCTTTAAAGATTTATAATTATGAGACTCGTTATTTTATTTAGTTGTTTATTCATATTTTCAAGCAAATTGATAGGTCAATCTATTGAAAATGTTGATTTTACTACTAATGAAGAGTTCGTAAAAGTGTCCTATAATTTAACGAATGGTACGGAGGGTAAATATTATAATATCAATGTTGTTTTTGAAAAAAAAGACGGATCAACCATTGAACCTGTTAATTTAAAAGGGGACTATTTAAAGGTTGCCCCTGGTAATGGAAAAGAAATATATTGGTACTACATGACTGAGGTTGATGAATATCTAGGACCATTAAGAGTCATATTAACAATAACAGATTCATCCGACAATGCTAGTTTACCCTTTCCAGAAAAAAGTATAATCAATCCAACTGTCACATCAATACCATCCATTAATAGGGATAGTAATAATTATGTTATTAATACAAGGAGAACACCAGGTGGTGCAGGAAATATGGTATTATCCATGTTACTTCCAGGTTTTGGAGATCATTTTGTAAATGAAAAAGATCATTTCACTCCTTTATTGGTTACTGCCGCTTTTGCAGGATCAGTTTATATGGCTTATACCACCATGAATGCAGCGAATCTTTATTATGACAATTATATATTTACAAGAAGTCAGTCAGTGATGGATGAGAATTATAAATTAGCAATTGACAATAGGAAACAACATGAATTATATTTTGGTGTTGCTAGTGCCATTTGGCTTTTTGATGTTATTCATGTTGCGTCTAAAGGTTCAAAAAATACGCGCAAATACAAACATAAAACGGTCAAATTATTACCAATGTATAATCAATACAATAAATCAAAACCATTTGAATTTACATTGGTGAAAACCTTTTAGTATGAAATATTTAGGTGCAATTATATTATTTATTAGCATGTTGGGTTGCGTGAAAACAATGGAAAGAACAAATCCATTAGACGGTAAAACATTGCCAATGGTTACTACCAATCCAATATACTCATATGGTAGTACTTCGGCAGTTGGAAGCGGCACGATTATAAGTTATGGAGGACTACCCGTTAGTTCAAAAGGTATACTTTGGAGTACTACAGCAAATTTTCAGGTATTGACAATGCCAAAAAATTCAAATGGAAATGGCGAACCAACATTTACAACTACATTAAGTGCACTAACACCTGCAATAAAATATTACTATCGAGCATTTGCTGAAAATTTAGTGGGAACTGCTTATGGAAATGAATTATCCTTTACAACAAAATCAGATACGCCATATATTATAACAACAGTACCTAATCCTATTTTATTTAATAATACAGTAACTGGAGGTAACGTTACTGCTGAGAATGGCTCAACTGTAACTTCTAGAGGGTTGGTTTACAGTGAAGCCCCTTATCCAACAAGGGAGCTATCCACTGTCAAGAACGATACATCTAAAGCAAGTACAGGTGCTTTTACGATAACGCTTACAAACTTAAAACCAGCTGTTACCTATTATGCAAGGGCATTCGCCATTAATTCAATTGGTAGAAGTTATGGTAATCAGGTTATATTTTTTGTACCTGCTACAACCCCAACTTATACAACGCTTAATGCAACCTATGGAACCACGACTGCAAGCTCAGGTGGAACTTTTGTTTCAAATGGAGGGTCCGCTGTTACGGATAAAGGAATTGTATGGAGCACCACGCCAATTGCTGCAACGACACCCATTGCTTCTCTAACAAATAAAGTCTCAAAAGGAGGAGGGGATGTATCCTTTACTGCAGATATGACTAATTTACTTCCAGGAACACCCTACTATGTTTATGCATATTCAATTAATGCTGCTGGAACATCCTATGGCTCTGAAGTAAAATTCACTACCAATGCAATCCCACCAACAGTGAATTCAGGAAGTTATTCCAAATTAGGTTCCACTTCAGTGGAAATAAATTCAACCATAACAAATATTGGTGGCTCGGCTATAACTGAATTTGGGCATGTTTATAGCATGAATGCAGGCCCTTCATTAACGAATGGAGGCACTAAAGTTATTTCTCCAACATTACCTAATATTGTTAATAATACTAATTATAATAATCCTATTTCAAATTTAAAAGCAAATACGCAGTATTATATTAAGGCTTATGCTACCAATACAAAAGGGACAGGTTATGGCGATGATATTGTTATTAAAACAACAGGAACTACGCCTACTGTTACTATCATTCAACCTAGTGCTTCCCAATTAACAGACGTTTCCGCTTTACTTACTGGTTCAATTACTGATAATGGAGGTTCATCAATAACAAGCGCAGGTATTTATTGGAGTTTAACGCCTGGTGTTACCTCTTCTAATACTGCGGTTGCAACAACGCCTGTTCCTCAAACCAATATAAGTAGCACTATTAATGGACTAACTACAAACACAACGTATTATGCAAAAGCTTATGCAGGAAATTCAAATGGTGTATCTTTAAGTAGTAATGAAATAAGTTTTACTACCCTAGATAATACCCCTCAATTGTCTATATCTTCAATAACTGTAAATTCCGACAACACAGTAAATGTAAATGCAAAAGTTACATCACAAGGTTTAAATTCAAGTTCCTTAGTTGATTCTAAAGGAATAATACTAGGGTCAACATCTACAATTATTTACAATACGGCTTCAATTAAATCACCAAGTCAGGGAACCGGAAGTGGTGATATTGTATATTTATTTTCAAGTTTAAATCCCGGCACTACTTACTATGCAAGGGCATATGCTTCAAATAATAAAGGAGTGAGTTATGGCTACAGCACTGCAATGTCATTCAAAACAAATGCGGTAGCACCAACAGTTGTTACCTTTGCACCTTCCAATATAAGTACAAGCGGTATAAATGTATCAGGTGAAGTAATAAATGAAGGTGGTGATCCGGTTACAGATGCTGGATTTGTTTGGGGAGTATCAACTACAAGTTTCAACTTAGGCAACTCTGGTACAAAGGGTTCAGGGCTTGGAACTTTTTCTTTTACTATTCCGACAACTAACTTTGTTAAAGGAACAAGATATTATTATAGGTCTTATGCAAAAAACAGCAAGTTCCCAATTGTATATGGTGACATACAAAGTTTCCTTGCGCCATAAAAAATATTGTATGAAAAAATATTTATTGTCTTTTATTTTAATTGTTTTAGGTAATTACATGTTTGCACAAACAGGTAGTAGTTCCTTTAAAGAAGTTAAATTATTTGGTGTTCCTAGACCCATGGCTCCAGCTAATTTAGTAATTAGTGATTTAGTATTTACAGATTCAAGAGGTAATTTAAACTTTGCTTTGGATGCGAATGAAACTGCTGAAATTACGTTTACCTTAAAAAATGAAGGTCAAGGCGATGCCTATAGAGTTAAGGTTAATATGGTGGACAGTGCCAATATAAAAGGAATTAGTTTTTCAAAAGAAATAGTTATTGGAACCCTACCAGCAGGGGAGACACATAATTTTGTAATACCTATTACTGGTACCGTTGATTTACTAACTGCTGAAACTAATTTTGGAATTAAAGTTTCGGAAGGAAATCATTTCGATCCAGAAACAGTTTCAATTGCTTTCAAAACAAATGAGTTTAAAAAACCAATTTTATCAATAGTTGATAGCAAGTTTGAAGGTGCCAATGATGAAGCTAAAGTAACAAAAGGTAAAACAGTTAAGTTAACCATTCTGGTCCAAAACAAAGGAGCAGGTGATGCAAAAAATGTATCCGTTGAATTTGTAAATCCAATGAATGTCTCGGCTTATTCAAATGCTAATAAATTTAATTTTCCAGAAATAAAATCAAATGAAACAAGAGAAATAAATTATCAGTTTTTCACCAACAATTCATATAATGATCCTCAGGTTCCAATTTTAATTAAGATCGCTGAGAATTATAATAAAGTAGTTGTATCTGAGACAAAATCCATTGATATGGATTTGTCAACCGCTAATATGGCTGCAGCCAATAAGGTTAAAGTACAGGATATAAGACAGGATCAAAAAGTAATTTCTAGCTATTCACTTATTTCCGATGTAGATAAAAATATCCCTATTACAACTAATAAATATAAAAACAGAATTGCGTTAATCATTGGGAACGAGGATTATTCTAGCTTCCAAACAGGATTAGCAAAAGAGGTTGATGTTGAGTATGCAAAAAATGATGCTAAAATATTTAAAGAATATTGCGAAAAAACTTTAGGCATCGCTCCTGAAAATATTAGTATGTTGCTAAATGCAAGCGCCATTAGAATGAAACAGTCTATTGACAAAATCAATAAACTTATGAAAAATTTAGAAGGGGACGTAGAAGTTATTTTTTATTATGCAGGTCATGGTTTACCAGATGAATCTACAAAAGAGGCTTATTTAATTCCTGTTGATGTTACAGGATCTAATATCCAAAGTGGCATTAAACTTCAAGATGTTTATAAGTCCTTTTCTGAATATCCTAGTAATGGAGTGACAATGTTTATAGATGCATGTTTTAGTGGCGGTGCGAGAGGTGAACAAATGGTTAAAGCGAGAGGTGTTAAAATTGTTCCTAAGCCCGATTATTTAGAGGGAAACATTGTTAGCTTCACAGCTAGTAGCAGTAATCAGTCATCAAACGCATATGCTGAGAAAAAGCACGGTATTTTCACCTACTTTTTATTGAAAGAGTTGCAAAATTCCAAAGGTGATATAAGCTATAAAGATTTTTGGGATGGCGTTAGAAAAAATGTGAGTGTTGAATCCATCAAAATAAATGATAAGGAACAAGAGCCTCAAAAAATAGTAGGGGGCTTAGCAAAAGACAGTTGGATGAATAAAAAGTTTATTTATTAAAATCAATAGCACAGTTTACCCATTCAGGGTCAAAACTGCTATTATATTTTTTATAAAAATTTAGGGCAGGCTCATTCCAATCCAATGCTTGCCAATTCATACCTACAAACTTTTTTACTTTAGCTTCTTCAATTAATGCATCGAATAATAATCCTCCAATTTTATTCCCTCGCATGTTTTCAGCAACTACTAAATCCTCTAAATACATTCTTTGTCCTTTCCAAGTGGAGTATCGGATATAATATAGTGCCATACCTTCAACCCTTCCATTTACGTCCGCTACTAAGGCCCACCAAACTGGGTTGGCACCAAATCCGCTATCAACAAAATGTTCAAATGAAACAATCACTTGTTCAGGTGCTTTTTCATAAAGGGCGAGTTCATGAATCAACTCCATCATGCGATGACAGTCTTCTTTTTTAGCGGGGCGAATTTTTATTTCCATGAATTATAAGTAATGTTCTTGTGTATATTATGCAAGTGCTTTGGCAAGTGCTTGTTCTAAATCGGTATATAAATCTTCAATATTTTCAATACCCACACTCATTCTAATTAATCCGTCTGTGATACCATATTTTTCTCTTTCTAATTTAGGGATAGACATATGGGTCATACTTGCAGGATGTGATACAAGTGTGTCAACCGTTCCTAAGGAAACCGCCCTTGTACATATTTCAACTGCGTTAATAAATTTTTTGCCTGATTCGATACCGCCTTTTAATTCAAAACTAATTAAGGGTGCATGTTGCCTCATTTGCTTTTTTGCAATTTCATGATGAGGGTGTGATGATAGTCCGGTATAATTCACCTTTTCAATCGCTGGATGTTTTTGTAAGAAATGCGCCACTTTCTCAGCATTGCTACAATGTTTTTCCATTCTTAATTCTAAAGTTTTCATTCCTTGAATTAATAAATAAGCGTCAAATGCATTACTATTTCCACCTAATAATACATGCCATTTCCAAACTTTGGAATGCATGAATGCTAAATCTTTGCCTAATAAAACGCCATGTAAAGCACTGCCATGACCATTTAAAAATTTAGTTGCTGAATGAAATACAAAATCGGCACCTAAAGCAAATGGTTGTTGTAAATAAGGTGTTGCAACAGTGTTGTCCACCGATACTTTTGCACCATGAGCATGTGCTATTTTACAAATGGCTTCAATATCAACACACTGAAGTGTAGGATTTGCTGGTGTTTCTAAGTGAATTAGTTTTGTTGACGGGTTCTCTTTTAAAGTTTGTAACAATAAGCTTTCATCATGAATGTCGATCAACATTATTTTAACGCCAGCTTCAATGAGTACTTTTTGCATTAATTCCTGTGATCCACCATATAATGAATAATGTGAAATCAAGGTATCTCCTGCGCTTAGGTTACTAAAAAATAAAGTGCTCATCGCAGCTTGTCCACTAGCATGTAATAATGCTTTAAGTTTCAAATCACTCCCATCCTCGTTTTTTAATCCACGCGCTTCAAGTGCTTCAATAGTTTGCTCGGCTGCAGTGAAAGTTGGATTTCCCCACCTGCTATATAATTTAGTTTTATCATCTCCCTTAAATCTTTCCATTCCCTCTTCAGCTGAACCAAAAGTAAAAGTGGAGGTTGCGTAAATAGGAGTCGTATGTGAGAAGTTGTCGTTTTCATGACTAGCAGTATGTAATACAATTGTGCTGATACCTTTTAAATTTTTGTTGCTCATAAACTTCCTATTTTAATGTAATGTATGTGTTTTATTAGTAAGCCCATTTAACCCAAGCCGCACCCCATGTGAAACCTCCACCAAAAGCCGCTAATATTAAATTGTCTCCTTTTTTTAATTGCGACTCCCATTCCCATAAACAAAGTGGTATGGTTGCAGCAGTGGTGTTACCATATTTTTGAATATTGATCATTACTTTTTCCTTAGGAATACCTGCGCGATTAGCAGTTGCATCAATGATTCTTAAATTAGCTTGATGTGGTACCAACCAAGTTATATCATCACCCGTTAAATTATTTTTTTCCAATAAATCAGCTGTAACATCAGCCATTCCTTTTACAGCAAATTTAAAAACGGGTTGTCCATCTTGAAACGCATAATGCTCTTTTGCTAAAACAGTCTCGACACTTGCTGGTTTTAAACTACCCCCTGCTTTAATATGTAAATATTCACGACCACTTCCATCACTTTTTAATATAGCATCTTGAAAACCATTTTCGTCTTTACTAGGCTCTAATAAAACTGCACCTGCTCCATCCCCAAAAATGATGCAAGTCGCTCTATCGGTGTAATCAATAATGGAGCTCATTTTATCAACGCCAACTACTATGATTTTTTGATACCTACCACATTCAATAAAAGCGGCCCCGGTATTTAAAGCAAATAAAAATCCACTGCATGCCGCACCCAAGTCAAATCCAAATGCATTTTTTGCACCTACTTTATCTCCAATAATATTAGCAGTAGCAGGAAAAACCATATCAGGAGTTACCGTCGCACAAATGATACAATCAATTTCCAGCGGATCAAGGTTTTTTTTGCGACAAATTTCCTCAATGGCTTTTACGGCCATATCTGAACTAGCTAAACCGGGCTCTTTTAGGATTCTTCTTTCTGAAATTCCAGTTCTAGATTTAATCCATTCATCATTGGTATCCACCATTTTTTCAAGGTCAAAATTCGTCAATTTTGTCTCTGGAACATACCCTCCAACCGAGGTAATTGCAGCCTTAACTATTTGTGACATAGTTTCTGTATTGGTTTAGCTTACAAATATCTTAAAATTTGTTTAAGAATCCGCCGAAAAGTCCATTTTTCATATGTTATGCGTTAATTTTGAAGCAATTATGATCGCATTTTTAAGAGGTAATTTTGTACAAGTAACCCCAGCCAAATTAATCGTGGATGTGGGTGGTGTAGGGTATGAAGTAAATATTAGTTTGCATACCTATGAGTCCATTTCAAAAAAGGAAAATGGTCAACTACATACCTATTTGCATATTACTGAAAATTCCCAAGTGCTATTTGGATTTAATACTATTCAGGAAAAGGAATTATTTATGCATTTAATTAGTGTTTCTGGTGTAGGGGCTAGTACTGCAAGAATGATGCTATCGGGCTTACAACCTGATGAAATCATTAGGGCAATTGTACAAGGTGACGCAAGACAATTAGAAGCCATAAAGGGGATAGGGAAAAAGTCTGCGGAAAGATTGGTATTAGAGTTGAAAGAAAAGCTATCAAAAATTAGCACCAACAATAATCCATTAGGTGGTTTTGCAGTTGCTCAAGCAAATCCTCATCAAGATGCCATACAAGCCCTCATTGCTTTAGGTATTCAAAAAGCGATTGCCGAAAAAGCAGTTGACAAAACAATAAAGACGGAAGGAGCTGAGGCAAGTTTAGAAGTACTTATTAAACTAGCACTAAAGAATTGTTAATCAGTAATAATAAGTAATTGAAACTTTATCTAGTTTTTATTTTTTCATTTTTCATGTTCTTGTCAAGGACACCTTTGTGCGCGCAACAAAAGGGAAATGTTAAAATTGCTGATACTGCCAATAAAAATGTAAAAAAAGATACCGTACATTATCCAATCAGGGATAGAAGGGGGGATTATCTTTCACAGCCTAGTAATAATCCATTTGACTTAAGAGACACGAGCATTGTAAAAAAAAATATACAATATGACCCTGTTACCAAACAGTATTACATTAGAGAGTATATAAATGGAAGATTGGTAAAAGTGCCCGCTACTTTAAATTTTAATGAATTTTGGAAATTGAAATCTGATCGAGATGAACGCGCCTATTTTTCTCAACGTGCAAATTCATTGGGGGTATTAAACCGAAGTATAAGTAGGCCTAAGGTAAAAGTTTTTGATAGTTATTTTGATCGCTTATTTGGCAAAACGGGTTCTGATTTAAAGTTAGATTTTAAACCCGTTGGTGAAATTAACATCAAGGCGGGTTATCAAGGACAGAAAGTAATGAATCCAACATTGCCGGAACGTGCCCGTTCAAGTGGTGGCTTTGATTTTGATGCCAACACTAATTTTAGTATGAATGCCAGTATTGGTGATAAACTAAAATTTCCAGTCAACTTTAATACCTTGTCGAATTTAGGTTTTGACAATCAAATAAAATTAAATTACAAGGGCAAGAAAGATGAAATTATAAAAAGTGTTGAAGCAGGTAATATAAATTACATATCAAGAAGTGCATTAATACCCAGCACGCAAAATTTATTTGGTATTAAAACTCAATTACAATTTGGAAGATTATTTGTGACAGCTGCTATTGCCAATCAAAAATCGCAAAGACAATCTATGAATTTGCAGGGTGGTGCAGCAACACAAAAATTTCAGAAACGTTTGGATGATTATGAGGAAAACAGACACTTTTTATTAGCACAGTACTTTAGGAATAATTACAATAAGGCCATGTCTAGTTTGCCACTAATTAATTCACAAACGCAAATTAAACGAATTGAAGTTTGGGTGACCAATAGAAATGGACAAACCACCAATGCAAGAGATGTAGTTGGTCTTGCTGATTTAGGAGAGCCAAGTCCAAATAATAAAAAATGGAAGGGTACAGCAAATGCTTATCCTGATAATAGTGCCAATAATTTATATGCAACGCTAAATAATGTTTCAGGTTCCAGAAATCCGTCGGGCATTGCATCGATTTTAACATCCCAGGGGATGCGATCGGCGGAAGATTATGAAAGAACTTTTGCTAGAAAGTTAACTGAAAATGAATACTTTTTTAATCCACAAATTGGATTCCTTTCATTAAATATACCGTTACAGCCCGATGAAGTATTGGGTGTTGCATTTCAATATACCTATAATGGAAAAGTTTTTCAAGTGGGAGAGTTTTCTGATAATATTGCTTTAAATCCTGAAAATGGTGTTCAACAAGTAATGTTTTTAAAATTATTAAAAGCAACAACGCAGCGTACTGATTTACCCATTTGGAATTTAATGATGAAGAATGTTTATTCTTTAGATTTATTTGGATCTATACAACAACAGGACTTTCAATTAAATGTTTTGTATGAAGCACCAGGGGCTGGTTTAAAAAGATATTTACCTGTAACCAATGCAGCTGTTGATGGTAAGTCATTAATTAAAATATTACAATTAGATCGATTAAATAATCAAAATGATCCTCAGCCTGATGGAATGTTTGATTACGTGGAAGGATATACCGTACTTTCCAAAATGGGTAGAATTGTTTTTCCCTTATTAGAACCTTTTGGGGAAGACTTGAAAAATATTGCGTTTAAAGGTCTGGATAGTAATATTGCTAACAAATACATTTTCCCTCAACTATATCGTTCCATTAAAGCGGAGGCACAAACCTATAATAACTTGAACCGATTTGTTATGGAAGGACAGGTGAAGGGGAGCAGTGGGGGTGCAGAAATTAGTTTGAATGCATTTAATGTGCCGCCAGGTTCTGTAAGTGTTAACGCTGGGGGGCAAATATTAAAAGAAGGTGTTGATTATATTGTTGATTATGGATCAGGAACAGTAAGAATTATTAATCCAGGAATTTTAAGTTCCAATATACCAGTTAATGTATCCTTTGAAAATAACATAGGTTTTGGATTTCAAGAGCGAGGTTTTAGAGCCTTAAGATTAGACTATATAGCAAGCAAGGATTTTAATTTTGGATTTTCAACGCAACGACTTAGTGAGCGTCCTTTTTTTACAAAAACTAACTTTGGTGCTGATCCCATTAAAAATGCGATGTATGGGTTTGATTTTAATTACAAGGCTGAAGTGCCTGTTGTCACTAGGTTGTTAAACAAGTTACCTTTTTATAAAACAAAAGCTAAATCTTATATTACTGCAAACGGGGAAGCGGCTTATTTGCAACCTGGTCATGCGCAACAAATTGGAAAAGGAGGAAGTGGTTTAGTTTATTTAGATGATTTTGAAGCAACTCGAACTGATATTGATTTGCGTTTCCCTTTTACATCATGGACATTAGCCTCCACCCCTATGGATAGATTTGGAGAAGGAAACTTATCTGATAATTTAGATTACAATAAAAATAGAGCTAGATTAGCATGGTATACGATTGAGCCCACTTTGCAGGATCGAAATAGTTCAAATAATCCTTTAAATAGTAATTTATCCTTAATCAGTGACCCTAGGGTAAGACAGGTATTTACCAATGAATTGTTTCCAAATAGAACAACCAATTTAACAGATGTTCAATTGCCTACTTTCGACTTATCTTATTATCCAAAGGATAGGGGTCCTTATAATTACAATTATAAAGACTTGGATGGTACAGGCAGGGCCAAAAACCCAATGGATAAGTGGGGTGGAATTATGCGCGCGTTAGATCAAACTGATTTTGAAACAAGTATTATTGAATATGTAGAATTTTGGGTTCAGGATCCATTTTTAAAATCTCCGGCAAACAGAGGTAATTTAGTTTTGAATCTTGGAAATGTAAGTGAGGATATTTTAAGGGATGGTCGACGATTTTATGAAAATGGAATGCCAACTCCAACCATTCCAGCGCAAATTGATAGTTCCATATGGGGAAAAATTCCGGTGAATCCTATTCAAGTAACAAATGCATTTAGTAATAATGCAGAAGATAGAAAATTTCAAGACTTAGGATTGGATGGATTAAATGATGAAGAAGAGCGATTAAAACGGAGCACGTTAATTAGTCAAATCACCAATCCTGTGGTTAGTCAACAATTTGCAAAGGATCCATCTGCAGATAACTATGTATGGTATCGTGATGCTCAATATGACGCAGGAAATGTTGGGTTATTGGGAAGGTATAAATATTTTAACAATCCACAAGGCAATTCGTCTGTAGCGGGAAACAGTCAATTTAGTAGTGCAGCAACTTTATTCCCTGATAATGAAGATTTAAATAGAGATAATACCTTAAATGAAACTGAATCCTATTTTGAATATGAAATCCCTTTACAAAAAAGTGGGATGGGTGTGGGGACAACAAAATATGTAACGGATGCCAAAACAGTAAGTGTAACGCTAGCAGATGGTAGTAAAAGTATTGAAAACTGGTATTTATTTAGAGTGCCAGTAAAGTCTTTTTCAAATGCAGTGGGTGGTATCAAGGACTTTAAGTCCATTCGATTTTTAAGAATGTATTTAACGGGATTTGAAGACTCCATTACGTTGCGTTTTGCAAAATTAGGGTTGGTGCGCAATCAATGGAGACAATATATGTATGAAGTAGATAGTTCAGGGAACTATTCACCTTTGGCTGCAAATAATAAATCAACAGTTAATACCTTGGCTGTAAGTATTGAAGAAAATTCAAGTAGAACACCTGTCAATTATTTAATTCCACCAGGTATTGAACGCGTACAATTATTAAGTAATAATGGTGTTAATTTATTGCAAAATGAACAAGCATTAAGCGTGCAATTACAAAATTTAGAAAAAGGAAAATCAGCTAGAGGTGTATTTAAAACCATGAATATCGATATTCGACGCTATGGTAAATTATCCATGTTTTTACATGCAGAGAATAAAAATAATATTACGCAAAAAGAAAATGGAGTTATTACTGCAGTGATCAGAATGGGTCAAGATTTCCAAAACAACTATTATGAAATAAGGATCCCCTTAACGACTACTCCTCAAAAAACATATGCTAGTAGTGAATCAAACTTAGTGTGGCCTTCACAAAATGAATTGAATTTAAATTTGATGGATTTGATTAATTTGAAATTAGAAAGAGATAAGCAGCATTACTCCTATACAACTAAATTTTCGCAGTTTCAATCGGCCAACAATCAAAGATATGCTGTGATGGGAAATCCCAATTTAGGAGAAATTAGGGGTATCATGATAGCCTTTGAAAATACTTCACAGCAATTGCAAATGAATGCCGAAGTTTGGATTAATGAGTTAAGGTTGTCCGACATGGATGAGCGTGGATCATGGGCTGCGATTGGTAGGATGGATTTAAGCCTAGCTGATTTGGGAACACTTGCAGTTTCGGCAAATAATAGAACAGCTGGTTTTGGTACCATTGAGCAAAATATGAATCAGCGTGCCAAAACGGGCCTTTCTCAAATTGACATTGCCACTAATATTGATGCAGGTAAATTATTGCCAAAGGAAACTAGACTTTCATTACCCATTTTTGCAAGTATCAATAAATCAACTGAAACGCCTTTATTTGATCCATTTGATAAAGACATTTTATACCAAGACAAAATAAACTCATTGTCAGGTGCAAAAAAAGATTCAGTGATTAATGCTTCGGCAGACCAAACGACCATTAAAACATTGAATTTCACCAATGTTCGTTTTATGCCAGGAAAAAATACGAGTTTAGTAAGTTTGAGTAATTTGGATTTTAGTTATTCCTATTCTCAATTATCACAAACGAGTCCATTAATTCAAGAAAATAAAATGGTTAAGCAAAGAGGGGCTATTGGGTATACCTATAGCCACAATGCAAAACCGATAGAGCCATTTAAGAAGTTACTAAAAAATACTTCACCTTGGCTTGATTGGGCTAAAGAATTAAATTTAAATCCTTCGCCCAATCTGATTAGTTTTAGAACCGTATTGGATAGGCAATACGGCGAATTCACGCCAAGGGTTGTGAGTTCATATGACGGTACCACTGAAAAGGTAGAAACTACTTATAATAAATACTTTACAATGGTAAGGTTATTTAATTTGCGTTGGCCTTTGACTCGTTCATTGAATATGGATTTTAATGCAACTATGAATTCTAGAATTGATGAGCCAGATGGACCCATCAATACTCAAATAAAAAGAGACTCAGTCAATAGAATGTTATTTGGCGGAGGTCGTAATACTTTATACAACCAAAGGATGACGATGCGTTACGATTTGCCATTAAATAAAATACCGCTTACCGATTGGATTATTTCAAGTTATAATTTTTCAACTAATTATAACTGGGTGGGGGCTAGTAGAATCGCTCAATCACTTGGAAATACTATTGAGAATACCATGTCTCAACAAATTACAACTCAATTTGGTCTAAATAATTTTTATAAAAAATCAAAGTATTTAAATGCTGCCATCAATGATGGTTACAATAATGGAAAACAAAATATCAGTAATCCATTAACGAGCAAAGTGTTAATTACTAAACAAGAGGCCTTGGATGGTAAATTAGGAAAAGCAAGAGACAGTGCATTAAAGCAATGGAGGCTTGAAAGAAAACAAGAGAGAATGGCTAAAAGGTTAATAAGACAGAATGAACCAGTTACCGTTCCTGATTTTGTAAAATCGTTTGCAAAATTTGTAACCATGGCGCAAACTGCAAATTTGGATTATGCAGAAAATTTCAATAGCCGACTTCCTGGATATATGTCAGGCGTTCAATTTTTGGATAAGTCATTTACAGGATTATCGCCAAATATTGATTATATGTTTGGTAAACAGCCCGATACCACTTGGTTGAATGTTCAAGAGAAAAAGGGGAACTTAACTAGGGACCCAGCATTTAATATGTTATTTAGGCAAACATTTGATCAAAAGCTTTCAGCTAGAATCATGTTAGAACCCATAAAAGCATTTGTGATTGACATTAGTTTTAATAAGACTTTTTCAAAGGAATATTCAGAATTATATAAGGACACAAGTTTATCATTAGATGGTTATAGAACACACGCCAACCCATTATCGGCTGGTGGTTTTAATATAAGTTATATGGCTTTAAATACTTTTTTTAAGGACCATAACCCTAATGAAATTTCATTGCAGTTTAAAACGTTCCAAAATTATCGAACTACTATTTCGCAAAGATTAGGTACCAATATTGACGCAAAAGGGTATGCATTTGGATATGGTAGATATGCACAAGACGTATTAATTCCAGCATTTATTGCCGCTTATACGGGACAGGATCCTAAAAAAGTGTCCTTAATTAATGAGCATAATAATTCAATTAGGTCTAATCCATTCACAGGCATGATGCCAAAACCTAACTGGTCATTAATGTACAGTGGACTTTCAAAAATTCCGGCATTGGCAGAATACTTTAGTAATATTACCATTTCAAATGGCTACAATGGTAGCCTTTCAATGAATAGCTTTACGAGTTCGTTGAATTTTGTAGACGATATCACAAAACGTGGAACACCTACTTTTTTAAATCCAATTAGTGGAAATTATATTCCATACTATTTGATTCCAAATGTGACAATAAGTGAAAGAATGGAACCCTTAATAGGGCTTAATGTAACTACTAAAACACAGTGGTCATTAAGATTTGAATATAAGAAAAGCAGAATGCTATCCTTAAGCTTAGTAGATTATCAATTGAGTGAAAACAACAGTAAGGAATGGGTAATTGGTACTAGCTGGAAGAAAAAAGGACTAAAATTACCTTTTAATATCCCAGGATTAAATAATGCGAAATTAAGTAATGAGCTAACTTTCCGTTTTGATATGTCAATGCGTGATGTTTATAACAGTAATAGTCGTTTAGATCAAACCAATGCATACGGAACAGGTGGACAAAAAGAAATTACTTTACAGCCATCACTGGACTATGTTTTAAACAGTAAAATAAATTTAAAGTTTTTCTTCGATCAACGTCGTGCCACACCATACATATCATCATCGCCACCTATCGTCAATACAAGGGCAGGGGTGAATGTTAGAATTGCTTTGTAAGTTTATGGTTGTTTCATAAACGCCCACTTCATCATTGTTTTCCAGTTTACTTTTTTGCCATACATTAATATGCCGGTTCTATAAATTTTACCACTCAACCAAGTAGTAAACAAGAATCCTGCAACTAATATAATCATACTCAAAGCTAATTCCCAATAAGTAACGGCACTTGGAACACCATAAGCAATCCTAGCCATCATAACCATAGGAGAACTAAATGGAATGATACTTGACCAAAATGCCAATGGTGTATTTGGGTTTTGTGTAACCATATTGGTTATTAAATAGGAGAAAATAATGGGCATGGTAATGGGAAACATTAAGCTTTGTGCATCCTGAGGATCTTCATTTACAACACTTCCTACTGCAGCAAATAATGCGGAATAAAATAAATAACCGCCTAAAAAATAAAATATAAAACATCCAATGATCAAAGGCCAGTTTGCAGTTGAAATAGTATGCTGCATATTGTAAATACGCATTGCAGACTCACTTGCCTGAGCCATTCCTGCAGCGCCACCCATTTGACCGTTTGTTTGTTGTAGTGTAGTTACTTGATGTTGAATATCAGCAGGCAAAAACCCCATTCCTACACTCGTTAATGTGGTGATTAAAATGATCCATAATGCAAATTGCGTAAGTCCCACCGCGCCAATGCCAATAATTTTACCAAGCATGAGTTCAAATGGTTTTACACTACTAATAATAACTTCCGCAATTCTATTTGTTTTTTCTTCCATCACGCCGCGCATCACCATTGTGCCATAAATAAATAGCGTGATATAAATTAAAAATCCACTGGCATATCCAATGCCCATCGCTAAACCTGCATTACTTTCTTTACTCGTTTTTCCTTTGTCCTCATATGCTTTTAGTTCGGCATATTGTGATGCCTTGTGTATAGAATCCAAAGTATTTTGCTGAATGCCTGCGGCTTGCAACATTTTATCCTCTATCGCACTATTGATTTTGTCACTAATGCTATTTTGTAACATTAAACCCATTGATTTTTTAGATCTTAAAATATAATTTGTCTTTTGGGTAGTATCAAACTTTGGTATGATAAGTATATCCGAGTACCCCTTGCTACTGTAATTACTAGTATCAATATTTTCAGGAAATTCAAAGTCAATTTGACTCGTGTTTTTCAAAGCGTTTTTAATAAATCCATTCGGATCAACTACTGCAATTTTGCGATGTTCAGTTCCGGTGGTTGATAAATAAGCACTACCAAAAATGAGTCCTATAATTAGTAAAGGCATTAAGAAAGTAACCAATAAGAAACGTTTATTTTTTACCCTTGTGGTATATTCTCTTTGTATGATGAGCCAAATTTTATGCATAAAATAGGTTTAAAAATTAACTGTTTTGAAATGCTCTAGTACTAGCGTGTGTAGATTCCACTAATTTTATAAATATCTCGTTTAAAGAAGGAAGTAGCTCATTATAAGCTATAATATGGTGATGATTATTAATTAAATGTGTTAACACTTGATTTCCATCATGGTCCCCATTCATTTTCACGAATACTTTATTACCTTCTCTCCTTACAATCGAAAAAATGGTATTGTCAGCAATAGTATCAATTTGATTTGTTTCAATCGAAAAAATATTTTCTTTATACTGTTGCTTGATATCTGCAACCGTTCCGTCTAAAATTTTTTTGCCTAAATTAACCAATACAATATGATCGCAAATTTCTTCAACTTGTTCCATACGATGGGTGCTAAATATAATGGTAGAACCTTTTTTTGCTAATGCGTAAATTTCATCTTTTATTAAGTTGGCATTTAAGGGATCTAAACCACTAAAGGGCTCATCCAAAATAATCAATTTAGGTTCATGTAAAACGGTAATTACAAATTGAAGCTTCTGGCTCATTCCTTTACTTAGGTCTTCTACTTTTTTGTTCCACCAGCTTTCCATTTCTAATTTTTTAAACCAGTAGGTAATTTTTTCCATGGCATCTGCTTTGGACAAACCTTTGAGCTGAGCAAGATAAAGTGCTTGTTCTCCAATTTTCATCTTTTTATACATGCCACGTTCTTCAGGCATATAACCAATCTTACTAATATCATTTATCGGATTAAAAGGTTGTCCATCTAATATAATTTGCCCTTCATCCGGGTAAAATATACCCGTAATCATTCGGAGTAAGGTTGTTTTACCAGCTCCATTGGGACCAAGCAGTCCAAAAATACTTCCAGCTTGAATGTCAAAACTAATGTCATCGACAGCCTTTTGGGAGGCATAAAACTTTTGCAGATGTTTAAGGCTTAATAAAGGGTCCATTTTGAGAAATTTATAGCTAAATATAGACATTAAATCAAAATAGATCATCCTCATTTATGCAATGGTTAAATTACAGTAAAGGCGTTTTGAAAATAGGATAATAGGTTATATTCGTACAAATTTTAGATTATGTTCACAAAGAAAATAGGATTAAATGTGCTTTTATTGACTGCCTTAATTGGGCTTAGTAGTTGGGGTTTTTTAGTACATCGCACCATACATCAATTGGCGGTTTATAAATTACCTGCTCCTTTGCAGTCCTTTTTTTATGATAACATGAAAAACTTGGTAGAGAATGCTCCAAGACCCGATCAAAGAAGAAATTCGGATAAAGCAGAAGCAACAAAGCACTTTATAGACATTGAAATGTATGGACCAAATGCCATAAATGATATGCCATTAGACTGGGAAAATGCTGTTAAAAAGTACACTGCCGATAGCTTAAAAAAATATGGCTGGGGACCTTACAATGCAATGGTACAATTGGAGAATTTAACCCAGGCATTTAAGGCAAATAACCAAGATAGTATCTTATTTTATGCTGCCGATTTAGGTCATTATTTAGGCGACTTGCACGTACCATTACACACAACCATTAATTATGATGGCCAGTTAACAGGTCAAAAGGGGCTTCATAGCTTGTGGGAGTCATTTATTCCTGACCTTTCTATTGACGAATATCAACTTTATAATAACCATAAGGCTACCTATTTAAAAAATCCAGCAAAAGCATTATGGAAAGATATTCGACATGCTAATGCCTTACTTCCCGACATGTTAGCAAAGGAAAAGCAGTTATCCGATCGATTTTCCCCAGATACAAAGTATAAAATGCAAATGTATTATGGAAGAGAGACTAAAATGTATACAAAGGAGTTTGCTTTAGCATATGCAAAAGAATTAGGTCCAACCGTAAATGCACAACTTATTGAGGCATCTAATTTGATTGCTGATTTTTGGTACACTGCCTGGGTGAATGCTGGTAAACCTGATTTAGGTACTAAAAGAGGAATGTCAAATCAGCTTAAAGTAGAATTAGATTCATACATTAATAACCAATTGATTAAGAATAAGTTATTGATTTCAAAACAAATTAAAGATCAAGATTAATTTTTAGCCTAAAATCATTTGCGCAATTTTTTGACCATCCATAGCAGCGCTAACAATTCCTCCAGCATAACCTGCCCCTTCACCACAAGGATATAGGTTTTTAATTTGAGGATGTTGTAAACTATCCGGATGTCTTGGTATTCTAACTGGAGAGGATGTGCGACTTTCTGTGGCTACAACAATGGCTTCATTTGAATAATAACCCTTCATTTTTTTACCAAAAGCTTTAAATCCTTCCTGTAAGGTATTGGCTACAAAGGGAGGTAGTACAAGGTCGAGGTTTGCTGCTTGAAGGCCCGGAAGGTAGCTTGCATCAGGCAGGCTAGTGGATGTTTTGTGGCTACAAAAATCAACTAGTCTGGAGGCAGGGGCTATTTGTTTGCCGCCACCCATTTCGAAAGCTTTATTTTCTATATGTTTCTGAAAATCAAGTAATAATAAAGGGTCATTTAAACTTTTAATTGAATTTGAAATAGCCCCCATTTTAATTAAATATTCGGCTGCAGTTGTTAAATCTATTTGTACGACCATGCCACTATTGGCGTAGGCATTGTCTCTTTTACTAGGGCTCCACCCATTCACGACTATTTCGCCAGGGGCGGTTGCGGCTGGCGCAATAATGCCACCAGGACACATGCAAAAACTAAATACGCCACGTTCGCTGACCTGCTCCACTAAGCTATACGATGCGGGAGGTAAATTGGGGCCACGAACTGCACAATGGTATTGAATGCCATCAATGATGGATTGTGGGTGTTCAACCCTTACGCCAAGGGCAAATGGTTTTGCTTCAATTAGGATTGACTTTTCCTTAAGCAAGGTGAAAATGTCCCTGGCCGAATGTCCGGTTGCTAAAATCAGAGCTTGTGTTGGGAATCGGTCACCATCCGATGTGATGGTTTCTTTAATTAAGCCGTTTTCAATTACTAAGTCCACTAACTTTTTCTCAAACAAAACTTTTCCACCACATTGCTCAATTTGCTCCCGCATGGCAGTTATAATATGAGGAAGTTTATTGGTGCCAATATGGGGGTGAGCCTCATACAAAATACGCTCGTCGGCTCCAAACTGATAAAACAGTCTTAAAATTTTATCAATGCTTCCACGTTTATTGCTTCTGGTATATAATTTACCATCGCTATAAGTTCCTGCACCACCTTCCCCAAAACAATAATTGCTTTCAGGGTTCACAATGCCTTCCTTATTTAATTTGGCTAAATCGCGTCTTCTTGAACGAACATCTTTACCTCTTTCTAAAATTATAGGTCTAATCCCTAATTGAATACACTCAAGTGCTGCAAATAGGCCTGCGGGTCCGGCTCCAATGATAATGACCTCCTTGGCATTTTGGGGTAGTGTTGAAAATTCAACTTTATCTTGGAAGCGATTGCTTGGAGATTCATTTACAAATGCCAAAACAGTAAGGTTGATCCAAACTTGTTGGCGACTTCTTGCGTCTATGGATTGTTTGAGAATTTGGTAGCCTGAAATAGTAGCTTGTTCCACCCCAACGGCTTTGGAAAGAATTGATATAAGTAATAAAGCATTGGCTGCTTCCTCGGGCTTCACTCGAAGCTGAATAGTCTTTTGCATGGGTTAGGTTTTTATCCTAAAAAAATGCCTAGTCTGGTTTACGTAAGTTTATTGAACTTAAGTTGGCTTTGGTTAAAATGGAAGATCGTCACCTGATTCGCCAGGAGGCATATCAAAGTAAGTATTGTCAGTGGGAGCAGTATCTCCTCCTAATGAAACTGCCTCCATGCGCCAAGCGTCTAAATTAGTAATGTAGTTGTCTTTTCCGTCCTTATTCCACTTAGAGCCTTTTATATTAAATAACACTTTTACTGTATCTCCTAGGTTAAATCTATCAGGTAAGGCTGTCTTATCTTGAACACATTGAAATTTTACATAATTAGTAATAAGCTTTCCATTAATGTCATCGGATTTTTCAATTACAAATTCTCTTGTTTTAAATGTTTCTTTACGTTGAACAGTATCGTATTTGGCGATTAATTTACCGGTTAATTCGTAGCTCATATAGTTATTTAAGTGAATAAAGGTACAATTTATCACTCACATGAACGAGTACTAAATTGAAAATTAAAAGGTTAGGCATATATTAAAAAAATAGGAAGAAAAAAATGTGGATAAAATCAATTTTTATTAAAATTAACACTATCTTGAACGCCTGAACAATCGGAATTAAAGTTATCATAATCGACCCAATTGGGACATGTAAAAAAAAGGAAATAAAAAAATTTTTTTTATAACAATTGTTTCTAATATTCGCAGACTGATTAACAATTTCGCATCAGGCAACAGAACTAGAATTTTCTTATTTCACTATATAAAGGGTTCGACAAAAATGGCTAAGAGCGCAGAATTAATTTGGAGTAATTGTTTAAAGATCATTAAAGATATTGTCGAATGGCAGCATTTTAAAACATGGTTCGAACCAATTCAACCTATAGATTTAAAAGAGAACATTTTAATGATACAGGTTCCTAGCCAATTCTTTTATGAATACATCGAGGAGCACTATGTTAATTTATTAGCAAAAACTTTAAAGCG
Source organism: uncultured Bacteroidota bacterium (assembly GCA_903929425.1). Taxonomy (GTDB): domain Bacteria; phylum Bacteroidota; class Bacteroidia; order Chitinophagales; family Chitinophagaceae; genus Sediminibacterium. Next base: position 53,101 of record CAIYUO010000080.1, on the reverse strand, counting down.
TGAATTAGGAAAAGAAGCAAGATTAGAATACCGCATAATGGTGGATAGCGGTAACAATAAAAAAGGATCAATGGACTTGCCAGCAAGTGGCATGAAAACATATAATAACAACGAGATGAATTTCCCGTTGGTGATTGATAATCCGGTTAAGAATCCATTTGTGATTCCAGGATTAAAGAAAATGCAGATTGACCCTCAGTTAAACCATAATTACACTTTTGATGCCTTTATTGAAGGTGATTGTAATAGAGTAGCACGTCGTGCAGGTAAAACAGTAGCTGAAAAGCCAGGTGCAAATTCATTCAACCCATTAGTAATATATGGTGGGGTAGGTTTAGGTAAAACACACTTGGCACAAGCCATTGGAAATGATGTAAAACGCATTCATCCAAATAAAGTGGTTTTATATGTAAGCTCTGAAAAATTCATTAATCAATTTCAGGATCATAGTCGCAATAATGCCATTAATGATTTCATTCATTTCTATCAATTAATTGACGTTTTAATAATTGATGACGTACAGTTTTTTAACAGAGCTGAAAAATCTCAGGATGCCTTTTTTGCCATCTTCAACCACTTACATCAAAGTGGAAAGCAGTTGGTATTAACTTCGGATAAGGCACCTAAGGATTTGGAAGGTTTACAAGAGCGTTTATTAAGTCGTTTCCGTTGGGGTTTGAGTGCTGACATTCAAGTACCTGATTACGAAACGCGTATTGAGATATTAGAAAAAAAGATGAAGGCCGACGGATTAGAAATGCCAAAGGAAGTAGTGAAGTATGTAGCTTACAATATCAATACCAATGTTAGAGAATTAGAAGGCGCATTAATATCCTTATTAGCGCAATCTTCTTTGAATAAAAAAGAGATTGATGTAGAATTAGCAAAGAAGGTATTACGCAACTTTGTGAAAACAAGTAGCAAGGAAATCACGATTGACGCGATACAAAAAATGGTATGTGAATTTTTTGAAGTGCCTTATGATAAGCTTTTGCAAAAAACACGTAAGCGTGAAATAGTTCAAGCGCGTCAAATCACCATGTACTTAGCAAAGGCTTTTACTAAGAACTCCTTAAAAACAATTGGAGAGCATTTTGGAGGACGTGATCATACCACCGTAATCCACTCATGCCAAACTGTGAAAGACCTTATGGATACGGATTCTATGTTCAGAGAGAATGTAATGGAGTTAACGCAAAAAGTACAATTAGCAGCAATGTAGTAGGCATTAAGCTATCTGCACTAATAACTGTTAAAATAGATATTAGACCGGAATGAACTTTATTTAGTTTATTCCGGTCTTTTTTTAGGAATTTAAAGAATCAGTGCTTATTTTTGCACCCCTCGAAAGAGGTTCGGAGGAGAGGTGGATGAGTGGCTGAAATCAGTAGTTTGCTAAACTGCCGTACGGGTTAAACTGTACCAAGGGTTCGAATCCCTTCCTCTCCGCACTTAACATAGTTCTTTTGGTATTAAAATGAGATGATCACCGGTTAACAATATTTACAATGCAAGTTGTAATGGAACGGGAAGTAGCGCAGGCCGGTAGCGCACTTGGTTTGGGACCAAGGGGTCGCAGGTTCGAATCCTGTCTTCCCGACAAAAAAGTCAGTAGTAATACTGGCTTTTTTTATGCCTATAGGTGAACATGATTTGCCGAAGGCATAGCGCAGTTAAAAATTTATAAACACAAGCTTGCTTGATGTTGTATAAATTTTAAACTGCGCTTATCATTGCTATGCAATGAAATCGGGTTCAGGCATTAAAATAAAATTAGTAGGGAAGACAGTATTCGAACCACTGGCGCATTTTGCACCGCCCACTCCAGGATCAGCGAACGCAGTGAGCTAATCCTATTACTTACATTTTAGAAAATCTCCGAACGAATAAGTGCAGATTGGTTTGCGGTTTATTCCAATTTAATTTTATCAAATTAGCTTAAATGTTTTTATTTATTTAATGATATATAATTGTATATCTTTGTAAAATCAAGTTAATGATTAAAAAAGTAAAAGAGATGATTAAAATTATTGAACTTGATGGTTGGGTGCTTTACACACAGAAAGGAAGTCATAAGCAGTATAAACATCCAATAAAGAAGGGTAGAGTCACCATTCCTGATCATGGAATGAGTAAAATTTTGGCGCATGACATTGTTAAATCAATTTTAAAACAAGCGGGTTTGTTGTAAATTGTTAAAGTTGAAATTATGAAAACAAACATTGTTGAAATATTCTATGCTGGTAAAAACTTTTCTGCGCATGTGCCTAAACTACCCGGTTGTATTTCTACAGGTAATACACCTGATGAAATAAAGGCTAACATCCACGAAGCTATTGTGTTTCATTTGGCGGGCATGAAGGATGATGGAGAGAGGCCTCCTGTAACATTTAGAGGCAAGTATGAGTTAGTATTCAAATTTGATGCGCAAAGTTTGCTTAAGTATTATAAAAACGTGATTACAGGGTCTGCATTAGAAAAATATTCAGGGATTAATCAAAAGCAGCTAAATCATTATGCTAATTTGTACCGTAAGCCAAGAGCAGAGCAGTTAAGAAAAATAGAATTGGCTTTTCACAATCTTGGCAAAGAGTTATTGTCGGTTCAATTGCAATCCGAATAAATTACTTCACCTTCACAAACTTAATTGCGTCTACAAACTGAGACGATTCTATTTTGAATATGTAATTGCCGGCGATTAAGTAATTTAAATTCAGTAATAAGCCTTGATAAACTTGATAGCCAGTTTCATTTTGAGACATCATTAATTTTCCATCAACATCCCAAATAGATAATTTGAAATATTCGTTTAGCGGAGGCGTGTTTATAAATCTAATTTTTGTATTTGAAATAACTGGGTTAGGAAATAACCTTAATCCAAGTTGGTTGAATTGTTGATTTTCTTTACAATTAACTACAAACTCTCCATAATTGATTGTATTATTTAGCACTGCTATACCTGATTGCACATCAATACAGCTTGCTTTACTTTTAAAATTTATGGAAGTAGCATTACTTGAAATGCCAGGGAAATAACCTAATCCACTGATAATAAAGTTTTGACTCATTGAAAAATGACTAGATCCAATTAGGCTAAAAATAAAAATAATTTTCAATAATTTCATCGGATACAAATTACGATGAAATTAAATACTCATAAATAGGGCAAAAGCCTCAATTATATAATTTGTTTGTTATTTATTAAAATGTGTAATAGCCCATTTTAGTAAACTATTATTATCATTTGGAAGGTTTAGCTTTTTAATGATATTGTACCTATGATTACGCACTGTTTTTTCGGCAATAAATAACAAATCAGCAATCTCTTTACTCTTTTTTTGTTTTGCAATAAGATCCAAAATTTTATATTCAGATAAACTTAGTGATTCAATAAGGCTGTCTTTTTTCATTTTATCCATTAAAAGCTTAAATGCCATATTAACCGACACCTTAATTTGTTCTTCATTCCATGGTTTAACTATATAATTGAAGGGATTGGTTAAATCTGCTGATTCAACCATTTTCTGGTCACTAAAAGCGGTAACGTATATAATTTCCAATTTCGGAAGCATTAATTTAGCTTCAATTGCAAAATCAATGCCTGTATCACCATTGCCTAAATTTATATCACATATGGCTAGGTGTGGCTTATTTTTTTTGGCTGCATCCATAGCTTCTTTATGATTATGTGCTACAATTATACTATAGCCGGCTGACTCTAATATTTCTTGTAAATCAAGTGCAACAATAATTTCATCTTCAAGTAATAAAATTCTTTTTTCCATAATTTATACTTTATTAAATTTTATATGATGTATAACCCCGTTTATTTTTTCTAAGGTGTGCGTTGCTTTAAGTTGTAAGCACATTAGTTTTATTAATTTCATACCCAAACTGTTTTCTTTAGTATTTTCCTGCTTTATTCCATTTCCATTATCCTGAACGATGATTTCAGTATCATTTTCGTCACTCGTTATTTTTATGAGTATTTTTCCATTTTCTTTATTTTTAAAAGCATATTTAAAGGAATTAGAGACAGCTTCATTTACGATTAGTCCAATGGCCACAACCGTTTCGATGGGTAATTTCAAGGCATTATTAATATCAAATTGAACATCAATTTTTTGTTTATCTACTTTGTAGATTAATGCAAGGTGGTTGGCTAGCGTTTTTATATAATTTAATACTTCAACCATCTCAAAATCCCCGCTATTATATAAATTTTGATGTACTAAAGCCATTGTCTGTATTCTATTTTGGATGGCCGATAAGGTTTCAATTGTATCGGCGTCTTTATTTCTTCTTTTTTGAAGATTTAATAGACTATACATTACTTGTAAATTATTTTTCACCCTATGATGCAATTCTTTTAATAATATTTCATTATGATTAAATTGAGCTTCAATTTTATCAGAGTGGGCGTTAATCAAAATGCTTTGCGCTTCAATTTTATTTTTAGATTTCGTATTGGCTATGCTATTTAAATAAATGGTAGTACTTACTGTTATCGATATGATTAGAAAAAATAATAAAATTAACAATAACGTTTTTTGTTGGTTGTTCTGCTTATTACTATCCATTAAGGATTGTTTACTTTCTAGCAATTCGCTTCTTCTGTTAGCTACTTCTAATTGCACCAATAATAATATAGATTGATTTTTTTGTATTTTATTATTCAGGGTGTCTCTGTAATTGTTATAAGCGTGGTAAAAAAATAATGCTGAATCATCTTTATGGATGGCTTTATAATATTCAGAGCTGGTTAATAAATAGGTTAATTGGATAGGTTTAGAAATTTTTTCTGAGCATAGATTTTCAGCGCTGTCTAAATATAATTTTGCCTGAAACAAATCATTGAAATGTATATAGCATTTACAAAGGGCAAGCATTTTTTCGATCTTGTTATCCGTGTTTTCATCACTTTGTGATATATCATATTTGAGTAGTCCAATTGCATTTTTGAAATTCCCTTTTTCAATATTACTTTTTGCAATGAGTCCCATAAAGCAGGCTTCCCAATATAATAGTTTGCTTTTAGTATACTGACGCGTATTATTATTTACGATGATTGTATTTTTGGCAGCCTCTAATCCAATTTGATATATATTTTTCGCGCTATCAAACTCCTTCATTTGCATATATAAATCACCTAATAAATAATAATATCTTAAACGTTGGGTCGTGTATGCAGGGGGTATTTTTTGAAAATGTAATAAATCCTTTTTCGCTGCTTCAAATAACCCGCAATCTCTATATATTTCCCAATAATTATTTATAAAATGATTGCTGATTCGTTCTTTTCTGATGATAATGGCATTTTCTATATCATTTGTCGCTCGATATTCCTCTTCTAATTTAATAAGTACTAGTTCTAATTGCCTTTTATTGATTTTTTGTTTGTTGTTAAATATATTTTTTAACAAGGGTATGCCTTTATTAAACTTTGTTTCTGAATGATAAATATAACTTAAGGGTATACTGAGTTGAAAGGCTAATTCTTTTTCATTTCTTTTTAAAGCTCCATCAAATTCGTGTTTAAATTTATTTTCCCATACTTCAATTTTATATGGATCATTTACAAAATCTGCTGCTTTATCGATACTGTCCCATAGCTCAATTAATTTAAAGCCATTTTTATTTTGTTCATTCAGCCAATTATTTTGAGCATTTGCATCTATATCACAATAAGAAATTAATATTAATATAATGGAGAGTCTATATATTTTTTTATTTCTTATCATTTTGCATTTATCATGCGCAATGTATCTATAATATCTTGTATATCATTTCTTTTACAATTACCATTTCGGGTTAGAAAATGCACATAGATTTCCTTCAATTCAATCTGGTAAAGGGTTTTAATGATATTGTACATATATAATTCTTTTACAAAATGAGGCTTAAGACTCATTGGTCACTAATATTAAATTTTGTTAATTTGTTATTCAGGGTTATCTATTTTCCTAACCTCTTTTAACTTAATACCATGCCTTCCAAAATATACCTTAAATACACTTTTTTTATCTGCTATTTTTTTATTTTCTTAGGTTATTCCAAATTTTCATTAGCCCAAAGTGCTAAACCTGGTATTAATTTTCAGGCTGTTGCAAGGGATAAAGAACACAATTCAGCAAATAATAGAAAAATTTATGTAAAGTGTACCATTGAAAATGGCACATCTAATCCTATAATAGTTTATGGTGAAAATCATAATACAAATACAAACGAATTTGGAATTTTTAATATTGTAATTGGAAAAGGAACTCAGTTTACAGGAGCAAACGATATTTATAGTATTGATTGGGCAAATGGAAAATATTTTTTCCATTTAAAAGTGGCTATTACACCTATCTCGCCTGATTTAAATTGGGACTATAATAATGAGTGGATTGATTTAGGCGCTGTAGAATTTGGTGTTGTTCCTTATGCAATTCAATCTTTATCATCTAGTATGGTAAGTACAGATACAGCTTCGATGAACACAAAGTTGAATATTGCTGATACCACTAAAATGTTATTGCCTTATCATAAAGCTATTTTTGTTGGGGATAGTACAAAATATATAACACCATTTCAATTCGCATCTAAATCTTATGACACTTCGTATTTGTCTAATAGGATCAATTTAAAGCTCAATATCATTGATACTGCTGATATGTTAAACAATAGATTTGGTAAAGATACTATGGCATTATCCAATAGAATCAATTTAAAGCTCAATATCATTGATACAGCTGGTATGTTAAACAATCGATTTAAAAGAGATACTTTTTCCTTATCCAATAGAATCAATTTAAAATTGAATATTGTGGATACCCTGATTATGTTGAACAACCGTATTGGAAGAGACACACTAGCATTATCAAACAGGATTAACTACAAGGAAGACTTCATCAACAAATCGGTAGATGTAAGTTTAGTGGGCGATTTTAATGATACAAAATATCCTTCCGTTAAAGCCATTAAATCATATGTAGATGCTGCTTTAATTGCAGGAGCACCCGATGCAACCAACACTAACAAAGGAATTATACTATTGGCTGGCGATTTAACCGGCACCGCTTCCATCCCTATTGTTGCAAACAATGCGATTACTACTAATAAATTATTAGATGCATCAGTCACGGATGCTAAAATATCATCTGGAATTAGTAGTTTGAAAGTTGGACTAGGTAATGTAACAAACAATGCACAGTTATATAACTTAAATGGTTTGACATCACAGGTTCAAAATTTTACTACTCCTGGAACTATGGGTTTAAATCCTGGTTGGGTTTCAACTGGTACTAATCATATTTTAAATATACCTTTAGCTTCGGCAAGTTCAGTAACGGCAGGCTTAATTAGTAAAATTGATTATGATCAATTTACAATTGCATACAATAACAGAGTTAATAGTATTACTAATGTTGGTAATAATGGTGTTGCTACTTTTAATAGCAATGTTTTAAATATTCCGGCTTATTCACTTGTTGGTTTAGCTGGAAATGTGAATCCGAATATGGTTTTTTCGGGCCCTGCTTCCGGTGCTGCAGGTCCAACAAGTTTTAGGGCTTTGGTGTCTGCCGATATACCTAATAATGCAGCTAACACTTCAGGAAATGCAAATACAGCTAGTACACTTCAAACACCTCGCTATTTAAATAATGCATTGTTTGATGGATCAGCTGATGTCACTAATATAACTGCAAATACAACACAGTTATTAAGTTTTTCAAATACCGGACTAGGTGCTGCTTCGGGCAGTACTTTTAATGGTTCGGTCGTAAAAGAGGTTTCTTATAATACTATTGGCGCTGCACCTTCTATTGGTTCAACTTCAATAACAACTCTTGGAAATATAAGTACAGGATCTTGGTCAGCTAATGTAATTGGATCTAATTATGGTGGGGCAGGAACGAATAATGGAATTTTAAAAGCCAATGGTGCTGGATTGGTTTCGGTAGCAACATCGGGTACTGATTTTATTGCACCCTTTGGATCACAAACTGCAAAATATATTTATGCTGCACCCAATGCATTAAATGGAATCCCAATTTTCAGAGCATTGGAAGCAAGTGATATTCCATTGTTAAATCAAAATACAACAGGCAATTCAAATACGGCAACTTCTTTAGCAACTGCTGTAAATATAAATGGGGTTTCATTTAATGGAACAGCAAATATTACTATCACGGCCAATACAAGCAATGGTATTACATTTGATAATAGTGGTTCAGGTTTAGCTTCTTCCACTTTTTTTAATGGAGCTGCTGCTAAAACCATTTCTTATAATACCATTGGTGCAGCACCCACGATAGGATCAAGTAGCATCACCACATTAGGCACTATTTCAACAGGTACATGGGCTGCAAATATTATTGGTGCTAATTATGGAGGTGCAGGAAGTAACAATGGAATTTTAAAAGCAAATGGGTCTGGTATAGTGAGTGTTGCTACTGCAGGAACTGATTTTCAAACTCCATTGAGTTTTTCTAGACCATTATGGAATATTGGTAATGCCATTTCTATACTTCAGGCTTCTAATGTTGTGGACGGTTATTTGTCTAGTACCGATTGGATTAACTTTAATAATAAAATTGATTTGACTCAAAAAGCAGCTAATAATGGAGTAGCGAGTTTGGATGCCAATGGAAAAATCCCTAACTCTCAAATACCTTCTATTTCTTTTTCGAGTGGCTATGTGGTAACTAGTCAAGCGGCTATGTTAGGCCTTTCAGCTGCAGTTGTAGGAAGCATCGCTATCAGAACCGATAATAGTAAAAATTATGTGCTAAGTGGTTTACCAGCGACAACACTATCCAATTGGTTGGAATTATTAATGCCTGCCTCGGTTTCTTCAGTCAATGGATATACTGCAAGTAATATTACATTAACGAGTACGGATATTGCAGAGGGAACTAATTTATATTATACTGATGCAAGAGCGAAAAATGCTATAAGTGCAACAAGTCCATTAACATATAATGCAAGCACAGGTCTTATTTCCATTCCAGCAGCTACAAGCTCAGTGCCAGGATATTTAACCTCATCTGATTGGACGATGTTTAATAGCAAAATTGGAGCCTTTACTGCACAAGCTGCAAACTCAATTTATGCAGGGCCAACAACTGGAGTGAATGCATTGCCAACATTTAGATCAATTGTTGTTACAGATATACCAACCTTAAATCAAAATACAACAGGTAATGCAGGAACGGCAACCAAATTAGCTGCAACAAAAAATATTAATGGAGTAGCATTTGATGGATCTGCTGATATTATCATTTCATCCACCATTCCCAATGCAGTTACTTTTAATAGTGGTGGATCAGGAGGTACAAGTCCTACAAGCTTTGATGGGTCATTGGCTAAAACTATTTCTTATAATACCATTGGTGCATCCCCATTAATTGGCTCATCAAGTCTTACAACGGTTGGAACTATTACTACAGGAACTTGGGCGGGCAATGTGATTGCTGAAACGAAAGGTGGAGCGGGGGTAGTTAATGGAGTTTTAAAAGCAGACGGAAGTGGAAATGTGAGTGCCGCAGTAGGAGGCACTGATTTTATAGCGCCTTTTACTTCACAAACAAGTAAATATTTTTATGCCGCTCCTAATGCTGCAAATGGGGTTCCTGTTTTCAGATCCATATTGGCCTCCGATATACCAATTTTAAATCAAAACACTACTGGCAATGCAGCAACGGCTACAAAATTAGCTGCTTCAATAAATATTAATGGTGTGGCATTTGATGGATCATCCAATATTACCATTTCTTCCAATATTACGAATGCAGTTACATTTAATAATAGTGGATCGGGAGTTACAAGCCCTGTAAGTTTTGATGGTTCATTGGCTAAAACTATTTCTTATAATACCATTGGTGCATCCCCATTAATTGGCTCATCAAACCTTACAACGGTTGGTTCAATTACAGCTGGAACATGGCTTGGAACAGTTATTGATGCTAGCCATGGTGGTGCAGGAAATGTAAATGGTATTTTAAAAGCCAATGGCTTGGGTGTGGTAAGTGCGGCTACAGCAGGAACTGATTTCGAAAATTCGCTTAGTTTTTCTTTGCCATTAACTAGATCAGCAAATACCATTTCACTTTCAGCATCTACAACTAGTTCAAATGGTTATTTAACTTCCACGGATTGGAATTTATTTAATGGAAAACAAGCAACCATCCTGGGTGGAACAGGAGTAAGTATAACAGGAGGTAATACCATTGTTATTGGACAAACTGTTGCTAGTTCTGCAAGTCCAACATTTGTTGGTTTAAACTTATCTGGATTAAATGTGGCTGGTGTTGTGACCAATACCGCAGGAGGTATTTTAGGAACTGCTGCAACCACTGGATCAGGAAACATTGTTCGTTCCACAAGTCCCACATTGGTTACTCCAATATTAGGTGATGCAACTGCTACTACACTAATTGCGTCCGGTGATATTACCGCAAAAAGATTTAAACTAACCATGCCAACTGCTATTACAGCAGCAGCTAGCACTACCATTGATTTAAGTACAGGCAATGTTTTTACTGTTAACATGGGTCTAAATATTACTTCACTTACTCTTAACAACCCAGTAGTGGGCACTTACTTAATTAAGTTTGTGCAAGATGCTACGGGAACACGTGATGCTACTTTCCCAATTGCTTGGAAATGGGCTAGTGGGGTGATTCCGAGTTTAACAAACACCGCTACTAAATTAGATATTGTTACTTTAATTTATGATGGTACTAGTTATTATGCCACCATTGTTCAAAATTTTTAAAATGAAAAAATCAATTCTCATCATTAGTATTTTATTGGTTTCTTATAAAACAATAATTGCACAAGTAATTCCTCAAGGTTTTTTAGTAAATCCATCTATCATAACTGTTACCATTGGCACACAGGTTTGGATGAAAAAAAATTTAGATGTAACTACCTATCAAAACGGCGATTTAATTGAACGTGCCGATCTTCCTTTTAATAATAATATCACGCAACCTAGTTGGTGTTTCTATAATCATAACGCTGCTTTTAATAACACTTACGGAAAATTATATAATGGCTATGCAATTAAAGATTCAAGAAATGTTTGTCCTATTGGTTTTAGAGTCCCCACAAATGCTGATTTTAACACCTTAGCAACTTATGTTGGGGGTGTCGATTTTTGCTTCAGACTCAGAGAAGTAGGAACTTCCCATTGGACAGCTCCTAATACTGGTGCCAATGATCTCTATGGATTTACGGCATTGCCAGGTGGCTATATGGGCGACCAAAATTCATCTTCAAATATGTTTGGATTTGGATACTTTTGGACTTCAACGCCTATTGCTGGCGGAGGTTCTACGAACTATGTACGTTATTTAGCAAGTACTTATGGGACTCTAAGAGAAGCAACCGTATTCGTTTTGGAGGGAGGTGTTTCAGTTAGGTGTATAAAAAATTAAACCTTTTTTATTTTTGGACTAGTTATTTTTAGCAATCTTCATTTTTATGGGTGCAGGTTGTAAAATAAATTTCAAAACATTTAATTTACCATCTATTTTTTGCTCGTCTATTTTTAAGCCTAAAATATTTGCAATCAGCGGGTAAACATTTACATTCTCAAATCCTTCAATTAATAATCCTTTTTTAAAGGCAGGCCCCCAAGCCATAAAGGTGGCGCGCATGTCCACTTGTTTATTATCAAATCCGTGTTTACCAGGGGTTGGTTTAGTTGGCCCTAAATTAAATACTTGATGTATTGTATTTGGTACAAGTAATATATCACCAAGCCTATTATATCGGTCATCTGATTTTTTGTAATGCCAATAGTCAGGCGTTTCGTTAAAAAGATAAGTCCTAAAACTAGTATCTTTTTTTAAAGCTGCATAGCTAAGCTCTATTTTGCTACTATCCTTTGCATATAAATGTAAAGAGGCATCCCCCCATGGAATATTAAAATCATTTTTATTAATTTCAATTGGATAGCCCAAGGTATTTAAATTATCAACAGTTGTCATGCCATGGTCTGAAACAAAAATATAGTTTATAGGTAAGTTCAAGGGTGCTAAAGCATTTTGAAGTGCATTAATGCTACTGTCTACAAATTGAACCGATCTTTGAACAATTGGATTTTCGGGTCCATATGTATGCGCATCATGATCAACATCTGGAAAATAAAAGGTTATTAAATGAGGTCGTTTGTCCTCGGGTAAAGAAAGCCAATTTTTTACTGTTTCAATTCGCTTTTGTATAGGAGTGACTTCATTATAAATAAAATGATAAGTGGGTTTAATACCTTGAATGTCTGCCTCAGAGGCTACCCAAAAATAACTTGCTGCTATCATTTTTTGTTGTTCAGCTAAGACCCATAAAGGAGTACCTCCATACCATTTTCCTTCAGCAACCATTTTTTTATTTCCCATACTGTAAAGTTGCCCCGACGCTTTGTCTATAAAACTATTATCAACAATTCCATGATGCGATGGATATAAACCAGTAACAATCGTATAATGGTTGGGAAAAGTTACACTGGGAAAAGAAGGTTGCATATACTTTGCGCGCACCCCATTTTGTTGAATTGTTTTTAAAAAAGAAGCGTTGTATTTTTCGGTAAAATCAGCCCTAAATCCATCAGCTGAAATCAATATGACATAGGGCTTTGATTGTTGGCTTTTATCATTTTGACGACCTGGAATAATTTGCTGAGTCGTATCTTGACTAAATCCTGCAAAGGAAATAATAAGTGCTAAAATGGATTGTAAAATTTTATTACACATGGCTTTCTTTTTTTCTGACAAAAATGCTAATGATAAGGGTAATGATGGCTACTATGATTCCGCCTGCAACATCTAGTGGAAAGTGTTGACCTAAATATATTCTTGAATATCCACAAGCTATGGCATATAATAGTCCAATTGCTAAAACACTTTTTTTTGGGAATAAATAAACGGTCAATAAAAAAAGGGTAAAAGCGGTTGCAGTATGTCCGGATGGAAAACTATTCCAAAAATGCATTTCCACTCCTTTTATAGTATGTATTTTTTCATGAGGAACATTGCTTGCCATAGGACGACTTACTTTTTCCCATATGAAATTTTTTGGTATTTGTGTTAATAAAGTAGATATCAAAAAGTTTAATAAAATAAAAATCGCGTCTTTTTTATACCAACCAAATAACAATACAAAATAGGGTATCCAAATCCACCCTTCTGCTAAATGACTTATGAAATTAAAAAACAAATCAGCGATGGAGCCTAGATCCTTGTTTAGCCATAAAAATACCACCTCCCTAGTGTTCAAGTAGCTTAGGAAAAATAGCACTAAGGCGATACCTAAGCTAAAGCCAACGGCTATTTTAAATGGTTTGCTAATTGTTGAGTACATGCTAAGGTGCTATCTTAATTGCACACAAAATTAATGAATGTTTATAGCTTATAGTCAACTTATTATTTAAATCCTTGTTATATCTTTACTTAATACTATGAATAAGGAAAAAGACCAGATAAAAGTTGTTGGCGCTAGGGAACATAATTTAAAGAATTTTGATATCTCCATACCTAAAAATCAATTAGTTGTTTTTACGGGGGTGAGTGGTAGTGGAAAGTCTTCATTGGCATTTGATACCTTATATAATGAAGGGCAACGCAGGTATATGGAAAGTTTTAGCGCTTATGCTCGTCAATTTATGGGGGATATGGAGCGACCCGATGTGGATCAAATTACTGGACTGTCTCCGGTAATTGCCATTGAGCAAAAAACGACCAATAAAAATCCGAGATCAACAGTAGGAACTGTTACTGAATTGTATGACTTTTTGAGGTTATTGTATGCTCGCATTGGAAAGGCTTACAGTTATAATACGGGTAAGCCCATGGTAAAATTTTCGGAAGCTGAAATTGTACAAAATATTTTCAAACAATTCAAGGATAAAAAAATTAACTTATTAGCACCGGTTGTGCGCGGTAGAAAAGGACATTATAGAGAATTATTTGAAGAAATTCGTAAAAAGGGGTTTGTAAAAGCTAGAGTTGATGGAGAAATTATTGAGTTAAGACCAAAGTTTCAAGTGGATCGCTATAAAATACATGACATTGAAATTGTAGTTGACCGCATTCCTGTAACCGATGCTATGAAAACGAGACTAGGTGAAAGTGTTGCTCAATGCTTGAAAATGGGAAATGATCTACTATTTTTATTGGAAGAAGGTAAAACTAAAGTGGTACAGTTCTCCAAACAATTAATGTGCTTGGAAACAGGGTTAAGCTATGAGGAACCTTCTCCAAATAGTTTTTCTTTTAACAGTCCATACGGAGCATGTCCGGTTTGTAAAGGATTGGGGAATGTATATGCGATTGATTTGAATTTAATCATGCCTGACCAATCTATCAGTATCAATGCTGGTGGTATCGAGCCATTAGGAGAAGCAAGAGAGGCGAGCGTATTCACACAAGTAAAACAATTTGCGAGAAAACATAAAATAAGTTTAGATAAACCTTTGAAGGATTTGTCGAAAGAGCAAATGGATTTGATTTTATTTGGAGATAAAAATATTACCAACAGTTTGGACTTAGATTTAAATGACGAAGAAATTCCAGATACCTACACAGGAAGTTATGAAGGCATCGTTTCTATGATGAAACGTTGGTTTACTTCCTCACAAAGTACCGATCATTTAAAAGGTTGGGTGGAAAGCTTTATGGAACTGAATACATGTTCTACTTGTAATGGCGCAAAGTTGAGAAAGGATAGTTTATGGTTTAAAGTAAACGATCAAAATATTGCTGCATTGAACGATATGCATTTGGATGATTTGCAACAATGGTTTTTGGCGCTCCCTAAAAAGTTAGATAAAAAAGACACACAAATTGCCGCTGGAATTTTAAAAGAGATAGACGATCGCATTTCCTTTTTAATGAATGTAGGTTTATCTTATTTGTCATTAAGCCGACCATCCAAATCACTTAGTGGAGGTGAGTCGCAACGTATTCGATTAGCCACTCAAATTGGATCTCAATTACAAGGCATTACTTATATATTAGATGAGCCTAGTATTGGATTACATCAAAGAGACAATCAACGATTAATTACGGCCTTGAAACAATTACGAGATATTGGAAATACTGTTTTAGTGGTAGAGCATGATAAGGATATCATGATGGCTTCAGATTACTTGGTTGACATTGGTCCACGTGCTGGTATTCATGGGGGACATATTGTTGCGCAGGGAACACCCAAAGAAATTATAAAATTAAAATCAGAAACAGCATTGTATTTAGCAGGAAAAAAAATGATTGAAGTACCTGCTGAAAGAAGAATAGGGAATGGTCATACGATTTCAATAAAAGGTGCAACAGGTAACACATTACAAAAAGTTGATTGTGAATTTCCATTGGGCAAATTTATTGTGGTATCCGGCGTGAGCGGAAGTGGGAAGAGTACTTTAATCAATGAAACCCTATATCCAATATTATCTCAGTTTTGTTACAATAGCAAAACAAAGCCAATGCCTTATAGTAAGGTGACAGGTTTAGAGCATATTGATAAAGTAATTGAAATTGATCAATCACCTATTGGCCGAACACCTCGAAGTAATCCTGCGACCTATTGCGGATTTTTCACAGACATAAGAACATTATTTGCATCGGTGCCTGAAGCGAAAATTAGAGGGTATCAAGCAGGTCGCTTTTCATTTAACGTAAAAGGTGGAAGATGTGAGGTTTGTGAAGGCGGCGGAATGCGAGTTATTGAAATGAATTTTTTACCCGATGTTTATGTTCATTGTGAAAAGTGCGGAGGTAAAAGATACAATCGAGAAACCTTAGAAATCAGGTATAAAGGCAAGTCCATAAGCGATGTATTGAATATGACAGTAGAGGAGGCTTGTGAATTTTTTCAAGCAGTTCCATTTATTTATAGGAAGGTAAAAGTATTACAGGAAGTAGGTTTAGGATATATCACATTAGGACAGTCAGCAGTGACATTGAGTGGTGGTGAAGCACAGCGTGTTAAATTGGCAACAGAGTTAGGAAAAAAAGATACTGGTAAAACATTTTATATTTTAGATGAACCTACAA
Source organism: uncultured Bacteroidota bacterium (assembly GCA_903929425.1). Classification (GTDB taxonomy): domain Bacteria; phylum Bacteroidota; class Bacteroidia; order Chitinophagales; family Chitinophagaceae; genus Sediminibacterium. Next base: position 37,064 of record CAIYUO010000080.1, on the reverse strand, counting down.
CAGGATTACATTTTCAGGATATAAAATTATTGATTGGCGTATTGGATAGATTAGTAGAGCGTGGCAATACCGTGTTAGTAATTGAACATAATATGGATGTTATTAAAGTAGCAGATCACATTATTGATTTAGGGCCGGAAGGTGGAAGTGGGGGTGGTATTATTCAATTTGTTGGTACACCAGAAGAGATGATAAAAAAATCAAAATCACATACGGCCAAGTATTTGGAAATAGAAATGAAGTAGTAATAAAGTAGTAATAAGTTTGATTAAAATATACTTATAGAAATTACAGGTTTATTTTCTGATCATAGGAATATGTTCAATCTCATCTTCATAATACATTTCACCTGCTTGTTCCCAACCTAGTTCGCCATAAAACTTTTTAAGGTAAAGCTGAGCCCCAATTTTAATGGGATGCTTGCCAAATAAACGTTGACATTCATTAATAGAATATTGCATTAAGGCTTTTCCTGCACCGATGCCTCTATGCCGAGGTGATCCAACCACACGTCCAATACTTTGATAGCCTTGATAGCTTTGATCAACATCATATAAGCGAGTAGTGGCAATAAGTTCATCTCCAATCCAACCCATGGTGTGATAGGCGATTTGATCGTTATTGTCCATGTCTAGAAATACGCAATTTTGTTCAACCACAAACACTTCGCTTCTAAGTCTTAAAATTTGATAAAGCTCATCTACGGTAAGATCCGAAAAATGTTTGGTGCTCCAAATGATATTGGCTGTATTTGACATAGTTGAAATTTTAGTTATTGTGATTATCCTTTGTTTGATTTAGCGCTACTTTTTTTGCAATATATAGTGGTAGTTTAAAGTACTATCTCTAGTCAATGGATTTAAAAATTCCCCAGTTAAAGTACTAACGTGGAAGGTGGAAAGCAATTTAATTTTGTTAAATTTTGTTAGTAAACTATCATTCATATTTTCTTTTGTTATTAAAACAAAGTCTTTGCTATTTAATATGTTTAAGTCATCGATATTTTGATAAGTGTGATTGCTGTAAAAATCCATACTCCTTTCCGTATTGATTTTAAATAAGTATAAGTTTGTTTTATTTATTTTTTGTTCGTTTACAAAGCTAGTTACTTTATTGCCTAATTGGTATTCCAATAATTTAGGATAAAAGAATATGCCCAATAATAAATTAGTGGTCAAAATGGTAAATAAAGCAAAATGAATCATTTTGGGAATTTGACCATGATTGTTGTAAAGAATAATTGCAAAAGAGATGAAAGCGAATAGTAAAGCTGTAATGATAGCGAATTTGTTAGTATTGAATGGAATGAACAATAAAACAACTAGTAGTAATAAGATGATACTATATACTAGAAAGTGAATAATGTTTATGCTTTTCTTAATTACACTATTGCCTTCCTTCCATGTAAAACTGTGTAGAAATTTAGCGGTAATTATCGCAGCAAAAGGCAAAACAATATAAATGTAATGAGGTAATTGGTAATGACTAATGCCTAATGCTAAATAGGTTATAATAAATCCAGGTGTGCTAATCCATTCCTCATGATCACCAATGCTGAATTTATTTTTTAGGATATTGTAAACTTCCGATAATAATCCTATGATCAGGAACAAAATCCAAGGTAGAAATCCCCATAATAAGTTTTGGAATAAAAAAAAGATACTATCATTTTCATGCCACACACTCTCGCCTGTAATTCTGCCAAAGCTTTGGGTCCAATAAAAAAATCTTAATCCAGAAGTTCCTGTCTTGTCATACATCACTTTTTCTGGATGTAAATCAAATTGCCTGTACAATCCTATATCCATAGGAATTAATAAAACTAAAATTATTACCAAGCCTATTAGATATTCCCATCTAAATAAAAGCTTATATTTTTTTTGAATAAATATATGTGGAACAAAAGAAAAGATAGGCACCATTAACGCAATTGGCCCCTTGGTCATCATGCCAAATGCAATGGCTACAAAAGCTGCTATCAATGAAATCCAATTTCTTTTTTGAAGCCAATGTGAAAATTGCCAAATTCCTAATATCACCCAACCCATTAACATGGTATCCGTTCTGACATCATGTGTAATCAAAAACATTGCTTGTGATGTTGTAAGAACTAAAGATGCTAGTATCGCAATTTCTTTTGCGTAATAAAGTAGGGTAAACTTATAAGTACTATAAATAGCAACTATGGCCATTATGATGGAAGGAAGCCTGTAAGCAAAATCATTAATTCCGAAAAAGTACATACTTAATGAGCTCATCCAAAAAAGCATTGGGGGCTTATCTAAATAATCTTTTCCTTGATCAAAAATTTGTAAAAAGCTTTTATTTTGAAGCATTTCCCTTGAAATATTAGCATATTGAACAGCGTCTACTTCCATTAAGGGTATAAATATGCTGCCAACTATATAAACGACAATGCTGGCAATGATATAATACAAGAATACTTTATGACTATTTTTTTTATGGGTAATCAACATTTAATTATAAATTAATTTTAGCCTTATTTTAAAAAAAATGGAATAATTTTAACATTATTTCAAATATATTATATTAATCAAAATATAGTTATATTTAATATAAACATCATAAATATACAAATGAATATCAACAAAATTTCAATTATTGTACCGGCATATAATGAAGCAGCTACGATCACAAAAATTTTAGATAAATTAATCAATTTATCATTGATTAATGATATCAAAAAAGAGATTATTGTGGTGAATGATTGCTCAAAAGACAATACTGAAATTTTAATTCAAAATACAATCACAGCTAATCCTATTGCAGAAATCGTTTACATCAAACATGAAAAAAATGCTGGAAAAGGGGCTGCTATTCATACTGGCATAAAAAGTGCAACCGGTGAATATTTGATTATTCAAGATGCTGATTTAGAATATGATCCTAATGAATTTAATAAATTATTAAAGCCAGTTATAGATGGCTATGCCGACGTCGTTTATGGATCGAGATTTATGGGTGGATCTGCGCACCGAATTTTATTTTTTTGGCACACCATTGGAAATAAATTTTTAACCTTCTTGTCCAATTTGTTTACGAATTTGAATTTATCGGACATGGAAACCTGTTATAAACTTTTTAATACAGGCATGGTAAAAAGTTTACAATTGAAGGAAAAAAGATTCGGATTTGAGCCAGAAGTAACTTCGAAAATTTCAAAAATTCCCAATATTCGAATTTACGAGGTAGGTATATCTTATTATGGAAGAACCTATGCAGAAGGTAAAAAAATTAACTGGAAAGACGGTGTCAAAGCTATCTACTGTATCATCAGGTACAACTTATTCCCCTAGCATTTAAAATGGCATATATCGCTATAGAATCCTGTTTATATGGAATAGGGGTTTAATTTAGACTTTAGTCAAACTCTTTCCTATTATTGATGGCAATCCCAATATATTTTCGCAATTTTGCCCAAATTATTCACTCCCATGACAAAAAAGGTTGCCATTATAGGAGCAGGTCCAGCTGGTTTAACTGCTGCTTATTTATTAGGTAAAGCTAAGCAGGAAGTTACTGTTTTTGAAAAAGATCCAAAATATGTTGGGGGAATTTCAAGAACAGAATCTTACAAAGGGTATCATTTTGATATTGGTGGGCACCGCTTTTTTTCCAAGTCTAAAGAGGTGGAAGATTTTTGGACAGAAATTTTATCAGATGAATTATTAGAGCGCCCAAGAAGCTCAAGAATTTTTTATAACAAAAAGTTTTTTGCGTATCCATTAGCAGCATTTGAAGCATTACTAAAGTTGGGCATATTTGAAAGCTTCCTTTGTGTAATGAGCTATTTATATGCAAAATTATTCCCCGTAAAGGATCCACAAAATTTCGAAGACTGGGTTACCAATCAGTTTGGTAAACGATTGTTTAATATTTTTTTCAAAACTTATACCGAAAAAGTATGGGGTATTCCTTGTAAAGAAATTTCAGCGGACTGGGCCGCACAGAGAATTAAAGGTTTGTCCTTGAGTAGTGCTGTTTGGAATGCTTTGTTTAAGCCTAGTGGTAAAAAAAGCAAAGGGGATGTAATAAAAACGTTGATTGATTCATTCCGTTATCCAAAATTGGGTCCAGGTATGATGTGGGAAGAATGTGTTGTGAAAAGTAAGGCATTAGGTGTCAAGGTTGAAATGAATACAGGTGTAAATAAAATTGAACGTCTTGCAAATAATACATGGAATGTTTATACAAGCACAGGAGCTGTATTAGAAGGTTTTGATTATGTTTTGTCATCAGCTCCAATGCGTGAATTAATTCCAGCAGTGGCGCCTGCCTTTTCACCAGCAGCATTGCATGCGGCAAGCCAATTAAAATATCGTGACTTTTTAACAGTCGTATTAATTTGTAAAGATCAGGATGCATTTAATGATAATTGGATTTATATACATGAGCCAAATGTGAAAGTGGGTCGTATCCAAAACTTTAAATCTTGGAGTCCTTTTATGGTTCCTGATCCTGAAATGGCATGTTATGGTTTAGAGTATTTTTGTTTTGAAGGGGATGGTTTGTGGACTAGCAGTAATGAAGAATTAATAGCTTTAGGAACCAAAGAAATTGACCAAATTGGTTTGACCAAACCTTCAGCTATTGTTGATGGTTATGTAGTAAGACAGCCTAAAGCATATCCAGTTTATGATCATGAATACAAGGATCACTTAAATACAATTCGTGAAGCATTAAAGCAATATAAAGGCTTGTATTTAGTGGGCCGTAATGGTATGCATAAATACAATAATCAGGATCATAGTATGATGACGGCTATGTTGGCTGCTAAAAATATTATTGCGGGAACTGAAGTTTATGATTTATGGGATGTAAATGAAGATGCTGAATATCATGAAGGTGGTGACCGTGGTGCTGCTGCAGGTATTGTAGGCCGTGCCGTTCCAGAAAAAATTTCATAAGGAATCTAATAACCCTATAAAAATATATCTCGTTATTAATAACCATATTTGCCTCGCCAACGCTCATTCAAAAACTTTTTAAGTTCTTCTTCTCTAGCATTTTTTTGTGGTTGATAAAAGGCAGTTCCTTTTATTTCATCAGGAAGGTATTCTTGTTCAAGAAAGTTGTTTTCACCCATATGGGAATATTGATAATCCTTTCCGTAATTCAAATCTTTCATGAGCTTAGTAGGGGCATTGCGTAAATGCAAGGGTACAGGTAAGTTTCCTGTTTTTTGAACCATAGCAAGACCATTTGCAATTGCCTCATAGGACGCATTGCTTTTAGCGGAGCTAGCCAAATAAATTGCACATTGGGATAGAATGATACGGCTTTCGGGGTAACCAATTTTATTCACTGCATCAAAACAGTTATTGGCCAATAGTAATGCATTGGGATTCGCATTTCCAATATCTTCACTTGCAAAAATAAGCATTCGTCTTGCAATGAATTTAACATCTTCACCACCTGCAATCATGCGAGAAAGCCAATAAATGGCACCATTTGGATCAGAGCCTCGCATACTTTTTATAAAAGCCGAAATGATATCATAATGCTGCTCCCCATTTTTATCATACAAGGCAATGTTGGTTTGTGCCACTTGCATAACCCAATCATTTGTGAGTACTAATGATTCATTATTTTTGTTGGTTCCCATTAAGGCCTCAACAGAAAGTTCTAATAAGTTCAATAGTTTTCTTCCATCACCACCTGACAATTGAAACAATGCTTCTGTCTCTTTTATATCGATAGTAATGTTTTTAAACAAGTCATCTTTTTCAATAGCAAGTTTTACAAGTTTTGTTAAAGCTTCTTTATCTAAGGCTTTTAAAATAAATACTTGACATCTGCTTAGTAAGGCACTATTCACTTCAAAGCTTGGATTTTCGGTGGTGGCGCCTATTAAAGTGATAATACCTTTTTCAACAGCGCCTAATAAGGCGTCCTGTTGCCCTTTATTAAATCGGTGTATTTCGTCAATGAATAAAATGGCACCCTCTTTTGTTTTAGCTTCTTCAATAACTTCTCTCAATTCCTTCACGCCACTACTAATAGCACTCAATTGATAATAGGCACTATCAAATGTAGTCGAAATAATATTCGCCAATGTGGTTTTGCCAACACCAGGAGGCCCCCATAAAATCATAGAAGGCACTTTGCCTTTTTGAATCGCTTTTTGTAAAACACTATCCTTATCCGATAAATGTTCTTGCCCAACTAAATCGGAAAGTGTTTGAGGTCGTAACCGTTCGGCTAATGGTATAGTGTGCTTCATCAAGTTAAAGTTAAACTATTTGTAAATTGTATAAAAATACGATGAGTGCAATTTTATAACACTAGGTATTGGTTCATTGTAAAAATGAATACACCATTTATTTTTCAAATAAATGTGCGTTCTCTTTAACCAGTTTTAAAGTAATTCTTATATGTAATAACGCTACGGCACTTGAAATAAATAGGAAAGTTGCAACTATTTTCAATATCGATAAAATTAATGCAGGCGTTGCTTCCTTTGGGAAGTTAGGTTGTTGAGAAATTAAGTCATCAATAAATTTGTATAAAGTGACATTAGAAGATATCAAAATACTAATAGAGTTTAAAAAAAACAAACTACATAAAAACAAACTTACATAAGCATTCACTTTAATCCAGTCCTTTAGTTTGGCTTTTAAAATTTGTTCGTTTAAAATTCCTTGCTTATAAAATTTATAACTCGTTAATGTATAAATGACAAGACAAGCTATCACAAAAACAAAAATCAGCGTAGCTGGATTGGCTAGTGCCGACATTAAAAATAAAACGTCAATTAAGCCAAATAAATAGCCTATTGGCAATAAGATATAGGTTAAAATTTTATAAAGCTTTAGGTTATTAGGTATCATTTTGTTATTTCAAATTTAACTTGATATGTAATTCTTCAAATTGTTTATCGTCAATGCTGCTTGGGGCGTCTAACATTACATCACGACCGCTGTTATTTTTAGGAAAGGCAATAAAGTCTCTGATACTTTCACTGCCGCCTAATAATGCACATAAGCGGTCAAATCCAAATGCAATACCACCATGAGGAGGAGCGCCATATTCAAAAGCACCTAATAAAAAGCCAAATTTATGTTGCGCTTCTTCAGGAGTCATACCTAAAGCAGCGAACATTTTTTCCTGTAAGTTTCTTTGGAAAATACGGATTGAGCCACCTCCAATTTCATTACCATTTAAAACCATATCGTAAGCATTCGCTTTGATATTAGCGTAAGGGTGTTCTAAGTATTTTGCAGCGTCTTTAATTTCAGGCGCATTGTTAATCATAATATCAATATGATCCGGCTTTGGAGATGTGAATGGATGGTGTCTAGCTACCCATCGGTTGCCTTCCTCATCGTATTCAAATAATGGGAAGTCCAAAACCCATAACAATTTGAATTCATCTTCTTTGCGGAAGCCCAATTGCTTTCCTAATTCCATACGTAAATCACTTACGGCTTTACGAGTTCTTTCTTCAGCACCTGCTAATATTAAAACCAAGTCTCCCGCTTTTGCATTGGCTGCAGTTGCAATCGCTTTTAATTTATCCTCTGAATAAAATTTATCTACACTGCTTTTAAAAGTACCATCGGTATTACATTTAATAAATACCAATCCCTTCATGCCAATTTGCGGACGCTTTACCCACTCGGTTAATTCGTCAGTTTGTTTTCGAGTAAATTCACTGCAGCCTGGGGCAGCAATGGCAATAACTGTTTCGGCTTCATCAAATACTTTGAAGTCTACTCCATTGATTAAAGCCTCGTTATCATTTTTATCTGAGAATACATGCCCTGGTTTTTTCAAATTACATAATTCCATACCAAAACGAATATCTGGTTTGTCATTACCATAATTCCACATGGCATTTTCCCATGTCATTCTTTGAACGGTCTCGGTGTAATCAATATTTTTAACGTCTTTGAAAATGCTCTTGATTAAACCTTCAAACATATTTAAAATGTCTTCTTGCTCAACGAAGCTCATCTCACAGTCAATCTGTGTAAACTCTGGTTGACGATCGGCTCTTAAATCCTCATCTCTAAAACATTTCACAATTTGATAGTAACGGTCATAACCACTTACCATTAATAATTGCTTAAAGGTTTGAGGCGACTGGGGTAAGGCATAAAATTCGCCAGCATTCATTCGGCTAGGTACCACAAAGTCACGGGCACCTTCGGGTGTAGACTTAATTAAAAAAGGAGTTTCAATATCCATGAATCCTTTTTCATGTAAATAATTTCTAGTTGCGCGGTTAACGCTATAACGTAATTCAATATTCTTTTTAACCGCATTTCTTCGTAAATCCAAGAAACGATATTTCATTCTAATATCATCCCCACCATCCGTATCATCCTGAATGGTAAAAGGCGGAACAATAGAAGCGTTTAATATTTTAAAAGAAGTGACTTTAATTTCAATTTCACCAGTTGGGATATTTGCATTCTTACTTGAACGTTCAATAACGGATCCTTTAACTTGTAACACAAACTCACGACCTAAGGGTTGAGCATCGAGTTGTTGTTGCAATTCTTCGCCCATTAATAACTGGGTAATTCCATAACGGTCTCTTAAATCCACAAAAGTGATGGCACCGAATTTTCGAATGGTTTGCACCCAGCCAGCTAGGGTAACTTCTTGACCTACAAATTGGATATTTAAGGCCCCACAATGGTGTGTACGATACATATAAAACTATTAAAATATGATAGGATTGCAAATATAACCCAATTCCTAGAAAAACCCCATCTTTGCAGCATGACTGAATCGCTGATTTCATTAAAAACCAGGAGAATGATACTTTCTGGTTATTTCTTTTTAACTGGCATATGTTTTTCAAGTTGGGCCAGTCGAATCCCTGATATTAAAACGGAATTAGGCTTAAGCGACGGCGCCTTTGGGGGACTCCTATTTTTTTTACCCATTGGTTCATTTTTAGGCATTCCCATTTCTGGTAGTTTAACGGCTAAACATGGCAGCAAAAAAATAGTGACCATTGCAGCAATTATTTATCCATTATCACTAATAAGTTTGGGGCTAGCTAAGGACACAACGGTACTAGCACTTTGTTTATTTGTATTTGGTATGGCTGGAAATTTATTCAATGTATCGGTGAATACACAAGCAGCTTCATTATCAAAATTTTTTGACAAAAGCATTACTTCCACCTTTCACGGATTTTGGAGTTTAGCAGGATTTACGGGTGGGTTATTAGGTGGTTTTTTTGTTGCAAATTCCATTTCACCTTTACAACAATTTTTATCAGTTGCATTTATAGGCTGGGTGTTTTTATTTTTTTCAAGACAATATTTAATGCCTGGTGAAAAAAGTTCGGTGCCTGTTTCTAAAATGTGGAATAAACCTAGTCCTTTATTATTACAATTTGGATTAGTTGCTCTAACAAATATGATTTGTGAAGGGATGATGTTTGATTGGAGCGGAATTTATTTTCAACAAGTAGTAAAAGTATCGGCTGAGTGGAGAACTATGGGTTATATAAGTTTTATGGCATGCATGACTACAGGAAGAATGTTTGCCGATTCATTAATAAATTATTGGGGAGCCAGAAAACAATTAATGTTGAGTGGATTGGTGGTAACATTAGGATTAATTATTGCGGTGTCTTATCCTAATTTTATCATAAGTAGTATTGGATTTATGTTGGTAGGCTTTGGGGTGTCATCGGTAATACCCACAATTTATGGGACAGTTGGACGAAATGCTGCACCAGGAAAAGCAAGCATTGATTTGGCTTCTGTTTCCAGTGTTGGCTTTTTTGGATTTTTAATGGGGCCACCATTGATTGGATTTTTATCGCAAGCTATTGGATTGAGATGGGCCTTTTTATGTGTAGCTAGTTTAGGAATTGTAACCTTCCTTCAAGCCCACAGATTGAAAAAATATTTGTAACTATCAATTATAATGTCGCTTCTTCTTCCTTATGCCTTGGTTTGTAATAAAAATAGTAATAGGCTAAAATTACAACACCTGTTAAAAAAGGTATCATTGCTAAATGTTTTACAGTGGTTGTGCCAAATACAATATTATTGTCCACCCCAAAAAATTCGCTACACATCCAAAATGAGTTGGCACTAATCCAAACAGTGATCGCAATGTTGTGACAAAGTTCAGAAACAATTTGTCTTGTTCGCCATGCAATGACAATGGAAATAATTAATGTTGGTATAATCATGATAATGCCAAGTGGTTTCCAAAACATACACCATGCAATGTCCTTAAACAACCAAAAAACAATATGTAAATTTTCCATTCGACGATAGGAAATAGGGATGTTGTAAATTTCGTATTTGTTTTCGGGCATCTTTTAAATGTTTTGAGAATTGAAAATAATAATATTTATTTTAATTAGACAAAATGGAATCAAATCGTTTTAAACTAGCTTCTGGTTCTACAGGGGTGTCGTGTTCCAATAAGTGGAATAGTTCATTTGTAAAGTAGGGCGCTAAGGAACAACCTTTTGTACCCATTCCATTGCAAATTGCCAACTGCTTATGTATTGGGTGCACACCAATAAATGGTCGTCTTTGTGTATTGGCTGGTCTTATTCCCACTATATGATCCACTATTTCATAAGGCAGCTTCAAAAATTGATTTAATCCCTGTATCATTTTTTCTTTAAAAGCGGGTGTAGGTGCTGTGTGGTTAAACTCCCATTCATAACTAGATCCTACCCAAAATAAATCGTCCTTCCATGGCACAACGGTTACACTATTTTTATAAATATGCTCATTATTTAGCCCCGGCACTTTTATTATTAAGGCTTCTCCTTTATTAGGTGCAAAGGGGAGTGCTTTAAAGTAGGGGTTATTCATTGAGTTAATGCCGTCGCAAAAAATAATTCGTTCTGCATGAATGTTGTTCCATAAAATCCCATCCTCTAAAAATGTCACATCACTCATTTCAAAATGAGCCGCTAAGTAATTTTGTTTTTGAATTAATATATTTTTCCAATTTGAAATCATCGTATTTAAATCTATCCAATAACAATTATTAATAGCTCCTATTCCAAATGGAGATTCGAAAAACACATCCCATTTACTTGGATCTTGTTTATACAAATACACATTATCATGGTGTAATCTATAATCAAAGCTTTCACTCATTTGTTGAGATGGGTGAATTGAAATTACTGGGCTTGCTTTTATGATTTCAATATTTAATTGTTGCGCAATTTTTTGATATGCAGTAATTGCATAGGGTAGGATTGTTTCAATCATCCAAGTTTGAACAATACGCCTTCCTGTAACGGGATTGATAACACCACTTGCAACCGATGTGGCACTTTTTATATTAGGATCATTGATTACTTTATAACTTAAGCCAGCCTGTTCTAAATGATAGGACATCCAAGTGCCGACAAGGCCTTGACCAACAATTATATATTTTACTTTTTCTTTCAATACTTACTGTTCAAAAAAAATCCCTGACTTTGATGAGCAGGGATTTTATAAATGTATGTTTAATAAATTATTTTTTTAAAGCTGCAGCCATTGTTTTTCCAATGTCAGCAGGGCTAGCACAAACGTGAATACCACATGCAGCCATAATTTTCATTTTAGCTTCTGCGGTATCGTCAGCACCACCTATGATTGCACCAGCGTGACCCATACGACGACCTGCAGGAGCAGTTTGACCAGCGATAAATCCAACAACAGGTTTTCTTAAATTGTCCTTAATCCAGTTTGCAGCATCAGCTTCCATGCTACCACCAATTTCACCAATCATGATGATACCTTCAGTAGCCGGATCGTTCATTAATAATTCAACTGCTTCTTTTGTAGTAGTTCCAATAATTGGATCACCACCAATACCTATAGCGGTACTAATACCTAAACCTGCTTTTACAGTTTGGTCGGCAGCTTCATAAGTTAATGTTCCGCTCTTAGATACAATACCAATAGTTCCTTTCTTGAAAATAAAACCTGGCATGATGCCCACTTTTGCTTCTTCAGCAGTGATTACACCTGGACAGTTTGGTCCAATCAATCTTGTGGTTTTACCTAATAAATAATTTTTTACTTTCACCATATCCTGAACAGGAATACCCTCAGTGATACAAACTACTAATGCAATACCGGCATCAGTAGCTTCCATTATTGCATCTGCTGCAAATGCAGGCGGTACAAAAATGATACTTACATCAGCACCTGTATTTTTAACTGCGTCAGCAACTGTATTAAAAACGGGACGATCTAAATGTGTTGAACCTCCCTTACCTGGAGTAACACCACCCACAACCTGGGTGCCATATTCAATCATTTGAGATGCATGGAAACTTCCTTCTGTACCGGTAAAACCTTGTACAATAATTTTAGAGTTTTTATTAACTAATACTGACATGAGGACTGAATTTGTTATTTGTGGCGCAAAAATAGGTTAAAACCCTCTTTTTTTAACCTTATTTTCCAACAAAAATTATAGGTTTTTTTATAAATGGCTTGCAAGTAGTACTTTTGTCCCTCGCAATGATAAAATTAAAATAAAAATTATGGCAACAACTTCAGACATCACTCGTGGAATGATCCTAAAATTAGACAATAACTTATACACTGTTGTTGAGTTTGGTGAGAATAAGACTGCTCGAGCAGCAGCAAAAATTTGGGCAAAATTGAAAGGAGTAGACAATAAAAGATCTATTGAAAAAACATGGAATAGTGGTGAAACCGTTTATCCTGTAAGGGTTGAGAAAAAGACCTACCAATTTTTATATAAGGATGACAGCGGCTATAACTTAATGAATAACGAAACATTTGAACAAATCGTTATGGCCGAGGAGATGATTGATGCCCCTCAATATTTAAATGAAGGTGGGGAAGTATTTGTATTCATGAATACAGAAACTGAGTTACCTATAGGTGCCGAGTTACCTGAAAAATTGGACGTTATTATCACCTACTGTGAAAATGGGGTGAAAGGAGATACGGCAACAAGAGCATTAAAAGCAGCAACCATTGAATCTGGTGCAACAGTAATGGTGCCTTTATTTGTGAATGAGGGAGAGAAAATCAAGATTAATACAAAGAACGGAGAATACGTAGAACGCGTAAAGTAAGCTATTTTATAAATCCTGTAAGAAATGTAGGATTTATAAAATTACGCCTCTTATGATATTTAAAAAGGGCCCCATAAACGGGCCCTTTTTGATACAAATACATTTAGAAATTATCACTAAAATGCCCGGATTTTGATAAAAAATGGCATTTTTTTTGTGTTTTTCACTAAAAATACCCCAATTTTACCCAAAATTGCTAAATATGGACTTAAAACAAATTCACGACCTAATTAAGGTTGTAAACAAAAGTAATATCGGAGAAATTAGTATCGAGGACAAGGATGGCAAAGTGACCATCAAACAAAAAGAAGAAAAAATCACAGTTACTTCAGCACCTGCTCAAGTTTATAGTGCTGCTCCAGCACCAGTTGCTGCCTCCGCGGTTAGCCCTGTTGCAACATCCCCAGCTGCAACAGCCGCAACCGATAATTTAATTACTATCAAAAGTCCAATGATTGGTACTTTCTACCGTCGTGCAGCTCCTGATAAACCTTTAATGGCTGAGGAAGGAACAGAAGTGAGCCCAGGTAAAGTAGTTTGTATTATTGAAGCTATGAAACTGTTCAATGAGATTGAATCTGAAGTAAAAGGAACTATTGTAAAAGTATTGGTTGAGGACGCCAGTCCTGTGGAATACGACCAACCATTATTCTTGGTACAACCAGCGTAGTTTCATTTTCAACTTTAAATCAAAAAAATGTTTACAAAGATATTGATTGCCAATCGTGGTGAAATTGCTTTGCGTATAATTCGCACTTGTAGAGAAATGGGCATTAAAACGGTGGCTGTTTATTCAACTGCCGATAAAGATAGTTTACACGTAAAATTTGCCGACGAGGCGGTTTGTATAGGTGGCCCGAAAGGAGCAGAGTCCTATTTGAACATTCCTCATATTATGGCTGCTTGTGAAATTACTAATGCAGATGCGGTGCATCCAGGATATGGTTTTTTAGCAGAGAACGCCAAGTTTGCTCAAATTTGTGCTGATCATGGCATTAAGTTTATTGGGCCTACTCCGGATATGATTAACAGTATGGGAGATAAGATTACTGCAAAGGAAACCATGATAAAAGCAGGTGTTCCGGTAGTGCCAGGTGGAGAGGGTTTATTGGAAAGTGTAGAGGCTGCAAAAAAATTAGCCAAAGAAATTGTATATCCTGTTATTATTAAAGCTACTGCAGGTGGGGGTGGTAAAGGAATGCGTGTAGTATGGAAAGAAGAAGAAATTGAAAAAGCATTTAGTGATGCTAAAATGGAAGCGGCTGCAAGTTTCAAAAATGATGGCTTATACATGGAGAAATTTGTAGAAGAGCCAAGACATATTGAAATTCAAGTTGCAGGAGACCAATACGGAAATGTCTGTCATTTAAGTGAGCGTGATTGTTCCATTCAAAGAAGACACCAAAAGTTAGTTGAAGAATCTCCTTCACCATTCATGACTCCTGACCTTCGTCAAAGAATGGGAGAGGCTGCCATTAAAGCAGCTTCGGCAATTAATTATGAAAGTGTTGGTACCATTGAATTTTTAGTGGACAAGCATCGTAATTTTTACTTCATGGAAATGAATACGCGTATTCAAGTAGAACATTGCGTAACAGAAGAAGTAGTTAGTTATGATTTAATTAAAGAGCAAATTAAAATTGCTGCTGGAGAAAAAATTTCAGGTAAAAACTACGAGCCAAAATTGCATGCTATTGAATGTCGTATCAATGCTGAAGATCCATATAATGATTTCCGCCCTTCACCAGGAAAGATAACAGTATTGCATACGCCAGGTGGACATGGCGTTCGCGTTGACAGTCATGTTTATGCAGGTTATGTAATCCCTCCATACTATGATTCAATGATAGGTAAATTAATTACGGTTGCACAAACGCGTGAAGAAGCGATTAATACGATGTATCGTGCTTTGAGCGAATATGTAATTGAAGGTGTGAAAACAACCATTCCTTTTCATTTACAATTAATGCAAAATGAGGATTTTAGAAAAGGGAACTTTACTACTAAATTCTTGGAGACGTTTAAAATGAAGTAATTTATAGGCTGCGTTTTGCTTTGCAAAATAAACGCAGCCTATAAATTCTCTAATGAAATTAAAAAGGGAGCCCCATAAAGGAGCTCCCTTTTTAATTATGTAGGAAGCATTAATAATCAAACAGCCCCGTTTATGGGGGCTGTTTGAAAAATCATAAGAGGCGAAATGGATTAACTCCTATATTTTATTAGGAGTTAATCCATAGCATTAGCGTAAGAATAATAATTCTCTATACTTAGGCAAAGTCCATAATTCATCATCCACTAATTGCTCTAATTTATCAACGTGGTAACGAATTTTATCAAAGTATTGTGCTTTTACTTTTGCTTCATAAGCAATCGCCTTTTCGCGTGAATGTTCTAAGTTGTTTGCAACCTTTCTTTCCTCCACCATCGCGTGAACATTTTCATAAACTTGTTGAATATGCGTACTCACATCTTTTAATAAAGTCAATTGACCTTTATATAATTTTTCTGGTAAAGCTGCTTCACGAAGTAAGCTTACGTTTTTCAACAATTCATTCTGGTACTTAATGGCAGCAGGAATAATATGATTCGTTGCTAAGTCTCCCATGACACGCGCTTCAATTTGTACTTTTTTAATGTACTTTTCTAATTCAATTTCATGACGTGCTTCTAATTCGGCATGGGTGTAAATACCGTTTTCTAAGAATACTTTTTTAGCTTTCTCCGTTACCATTGCATCCAATGCAACAGGGGTTGTTTTTAAATTAGGCAAACCTCTTTTCTCAGCTTCCTTATGCCAAGCTTCGCTGTAACCATCGCCTTCAAATAAAATCTTTTTACTTGATACAATATACTTTTGAATGACTTGCATAATCGCAATTTCTTTTTTGTCGCCTTTCTCAATTAAAGCCTCCACTTCGGCAGAGAATTTATTTAAAGTATCTGCAACGATTGTATTTAAAACAGTCATTGGTAATGCACAGTTAGCTGTTGAACCTACAGCACGGAATTCGAATTTATTTCCTGTAAATGCAAACGGAGAAGTTCTGTTACGATCCGTATTGTCAATTAATAATTCAGGGATACTTCGATGTAAATCAATTTTTAAAATGGCTTCGTCTTGCTCATCAAACTTAGTACCAACACGACTTTCTACATCATTCAATACTTTTGTTAAATATTCTCCAACAAATACCGAAATGATTGCTGGTGGTGCTTCATTTGCACCTAAGCGGAAATCATTAGAGGCAGAAGCAATAGAAGCTCTTAAAATATCAGCATAATCATGTACTGCTTTAATGGTATTCACAAAAAAGGTAAGGAACATCAAATTGGTTTTTGGTGTTTTACCTGGTGCTAATAAATTCACACCAGTATCTGTAGCTAAACTCCAGTTATTATGCTTTCCACTACCATTAATTCCTGCAAAAGGTTTTTCATGTAATAATACTACTAAACGATGGCGCTTTGCTACACGACTCATCACATCCATCAATAAAATGTTATGGTCAACTGCAATATTTACTTCTTCAAAAATGGGAGCACACTCAAATTGTGCAGGTGCCACTTCATTATGTCTTGTTCTTAATGGAATACCTAATTTGTAAGATTCATTTTCAAAGTCACGCATAAAGGCGTACACTCTTTCAGGGATAGATCCAAAATAATGATCCTCTAATTGTTGTCCTTTAGCAGGTGTGAAACCAAAAACAGTTCTGCCACATTGAACTAAGTCGGGACGTGCATTTACTAGGGCTTCATCAATCACAAAATATTCTTGCTCCCAGCCTAAAGTAGGAGTCACTTTAGTTACGTTTTTATCAAAATAGTTACAAACAGTAACTGCCGCTTTATTTAAGGATTCCACTGCTTTCATCAAAGGTGCTTTGTAGTCTAATGACTCACCTGTGTAAGCGATGAAAATGGTAGGGATACATAAAGTTTTACCGTTACCAATTTCAATAATGAATGGGGGAGAAGAAGGATCCCACGCCGAATAACCTCTTGCTTCAAAAGTAGCCCTCAATCCACCATTCGGAAATGAAGATGCATCTGGTTCTTGTTGAATTAATGCAGCACCTTCAAACTCTTCAATAGCCGTTCCATCACCTTTTAAAGTGAAAAAGGAATCGTGCTTTTCAGCAGTACTTCCAGTTAAAGGTTGAAACCAATGTGTATAGTGCGTTACGCCCTTGCTCTCAGCCCATGCACGCATGCCTGATGCAATTTGACTAGCAACAGAACGATCAATTTTTTTTCCACCTCTCACACTAGCTGTTAAACTTTTGTAAGCCTCGTCACTTAAATATTCTCTTGCTGTTTTTAAAGTGAAAACACTTTCGCCAAAAACGCCTGTAATTTTAGCGCCTTTTATATCAGGTGAAATCACATTACCATGACTCACGTGATTTACTGCGTCGGTTCTTAATGACATATTAATAATTTTTTAATTTAGGAAAGAAAGCAAATTTACCCACTATTTATGACCCTTTTTGGTTTTGTAAAATCAATAATGCACAAAAAATCCCCCAATTTCTTGGGGGATTGAATTCAAAACACAATTTATGAATGCTATTCTAAAAAACCGTAGTTAAAGGAACTATTAAAACTTTGCAGTTTTCACAGTTTTGATAATTCTTGCAGCCACTTTGTAAGGGTCAGCAGCTGAGTTTGGACGACGGTCTTCTAACCACCCTTTCCAACCTTTTTCTACCGCACCAATTGGGATACGGATACTAGCACCTCTATCAGAAACACCAAATGAGAAATCATGGATGGATGCTGTTTCATGTTTACCTGTTAAGCGTAAATGGTTATCTGCTCCGTATACTTCAATATGTTCCTTTACAAATGGACGGAATGATTCACAAATTGCATCGTACACTTCTTTCTTACCACAAGTTCTTAATGTTGTATTAGAGAAGTTTGCGTGCATACCTGAACCGTTCCAATCTAATGTACCTAATGGTTTACAATGCCAGTTAATTGATACACCATATGTTTCTCCAATTCTTTCTAATAAATATCTTGCTACCCAAATTTGGTCTCCAGCTTCTTTTGCACCTTTTGCAAAAATTTGGAATTCCCATTGTCCAGCAGCAACTTCAGCATTAATACCTTCTACGTTTAAACCAGCATCTAAACAAATATCTAAATGTTCTTCAACAATATTTCTGCCATATGCATTATTAGCACCCACTGAACAATAGTAAGGTCCTTGAGGGCCAGGGTAACCACCTTCAGGGAAACCTAATGGCTTGTTAGTTGCTGGATTCCATAAAAAATATTCTTGCTCAAATCCAAACCAGAAATCATTATCATCATCTTCGATGGTAGCACGACCATTTGTTGCATGTGGTGTACCATCAGCATTTAATACTTCACACATTACTAAATAAGCATCCTTGCGACCTGGATCCTTACAAATAAAGACAGGCTTTAATAAACAGTCACTTGATCCACCTGGCGCTTGTTCAGTTGAAGAACCGTCAAAACACCACATATCACAATCTGCTAGTTTACCACTAAAGTTGTTTTCAATTTTTGTTTTGCTTCTTAAAGACTGTGTTGGTTTGTAACCATCTAACCAGATGTACTCTAATTTAGATTTAGACATGGTACTAATGTTTAAATATTTGAAAAATAAAATATATAAGTAATATTACTTTATATATGCTTTGTGGGAACGAAAATAAGCAAGATTTATTAAAATATGGTGATGTACGAATGAAAAAATCGCTCAATGTGTATAAAATATAAATATTATAAATAATTATAATTAGATTGTTTTCTATAAATCATTGATTTTCAAAGAAGTTTGAAAGTTCATTAAATATGTTGGTAATTCCATTAAATGCTTAGCGCCTCATTTTGTACCTTCGCGACATATTTTAAGTAATACGAAAAAACAAATGGAAATCACTGTCAAAACCGCACAACAGCTTAGGTTAACTGAACAAGAATTTGAGTTAATAAAACAAAAGTTAGGTCGCACCCCAAACTTCACGGAGCTATGTGCTTTTAGTGGAATGTGGAGCGAACATTGTAGTTATAAAAATTCCATTAAGTGGTTAAAAACTTTACCTCGTGATGGAGGTAGAATGCTCGTAGCTGCCGGTGAAGAAAATGCCGGTTTAATGGATATAGGAAATGATTATGGTGTTGTATTTAAAATTGAAAGTCATAATCACCCAAGTGCACTAGAGCCATTTCAAGGAGCGGCAACGGGTGTAGGTGGTATTCAAAGAGATATTTTCACGATGGGCGCACGTCCAATAGCGTCTTTAAATAGTTTACGTTTTGGTAAATTAGAAGATGCAAAAACAAAAAGATTATTAGCAGGTGTTGTGCATGGCATTGGACATTATGGAAACTGTTTTGGTGTTCCAACAGTGGGGGGTGAATTATATTTTGAAAACTGTTATCATACAAATCCTTTAGTAAACGCTATGAGCGTTGGTATTGTGAAAGCAGGTAAAACTGTTAGTGCCATTGCTTTAGGTGAAGGCAATCCTGTTTTTTTTGTAGGAAGTGCCACTGGTAAAGATGGAATTGGTGGTGCAAGTTTTGCATCAGCCGAAATAACTGCGGATAGTGTGGAAGAATTACCAGCAGTTCAAGTAGGTGATCCATTTCAAGAAAAGAAATTATTAGAAGCTTGTTTAGAAGTGATTGAAACAGGTGGTGTTGTTGGTATGCAGGACATGGGTGCTGCAGGTATTATTTGTTCAACTGCTGAAATGAGTGCTAAAGGACAAGTAGGTATGCGCATTGATTTAGATAAAGTGCCTACACGTCAACATAACATGAAAGCCTGGGAGTTATTATTAAGTGAGAGTCAGGAAAGAATGTTAATGGTAGTTGAAAAAGGAAAAGAAGCGCAAGTATTAGCGGTGTTTGAAAAGTGGGATTTATCATGTAGTAATATTGGTGAAGTCACTAGCGACGGTCTATTAAATTTTTATATGCATGGCGAGTTGGAAGCTTCCTTACCAGCTTATGAATTAGTATTAGGAGGAGGTGCGCCACAGTACACACGTGAATACAAGGAACCTGCATACCTTGCTCAAGTAAATGCATTTGATATGAATTCAATTGCTGATACGACCAATTTAAAATCAACAGTTAAGGATTTAGTAAATCTTCCAAACATAGCTTCAAAGCGTTGGATTTATAATCAATATGATAGTATGGTAGGTGCTGCCAATACAAGTACCAATGCGCCAAGTGATGCTGCAGTTGTATTAGCAAAGGGCACAGGAAAAGCATTAGCAATGACCGTTGATTGTAATAGTAAATATGTTTATGCAAATCCTGAAAAGGGTGCTATGATTGCGGTTGCCGAGGCTGCTAGAAATATTGTATGTAGTGGTGGCGAACCCATTGGTGTTACGAATTGCTTGAATTTTGGTAATCCATATGATCCAGAAGTATACTATCAATTTGTAAAATCAGTGGAAGGAATGGGTGCTGCATGTCGTAAATTTAATACACCAGTAACTGGGGGCAATGTAAGTTTCTATAATCAAAACCCGGATGGTCCTGTATTCCCAACTCCAACAATCGGAATGGTGGGAATTGTTGAGGATATGAAAAATAGAATGACGTTGGACTTTAAAAATGAAGGAGACGTAATTGTTTTATTAGGAGAACAACGAAATGATATTGGATCTTCAGAATACTTAAATAAATTAAAAGGTGTTACCCATTCTCAAGCACCTTATTTTGACTTGGACGAAGAATATAATTTACAACAATTGGTGGCTAGTCTAATCAAAGATGCAAAATTAGTAAGTGCACATGATATTAGTGAAGGTGGATTGATAGTTACTTTATTGGAATCAGCTTTTTTCAATGATAAAGGTTTTGAAGTTAGTTCAAACGGGAGCAGTTTGCGTAAGGACGCCTATTGGGTTGGTGAAGCGCAAAGCAGGGTAGTGGTTTCAGCTAATGCTTCAAATGTTGCAAGTATTCAAGCAGCTGCTGAAAAGCATGGTATTAAATCAACGATCATTGGTAAAGTAACTTCAAGTGATGTAGTTGTTGAAGGTGAAAATTGGGGTGCAATTAATAGTTGGAAAAATGATTACAATACAGCGATTGAAAAACAATTAGTAAAATAATTTTAAAGCATATCATGCAAAAACAACCCACCATTGTAGTAACCGGCACAGCAGGATTTATTGGTTCTGTATGTGTTCAATTCTTTAATGAACAGGGTTGGAATCAATTGTTGTTAGTGGATGATTTTGGCGTAGAAGCAAAGCGAAAAAACTGGGAACAAAAGCAATTTATAAAAGTAATTGAAAGGCAATCATTTATTGAGCAACTTCCAGCTTTGGAATATACCATTGATGCAATTGTTCATTTAGGTGCACGCACTGATACTACTGAATTTGATTATAGTATTCACGAGGAGTTGAATGTTGAATATTCAAAAGCACTTTGGAACTATGCCACCCAAAAACAAATACCTTTTATTTATGCTTCCTCAGCGGCAACTTATGGTGCTGGAGAAAATGGCTATAATGATACGCATGAAAATTTAGATAAATTGGTACCCTTAAATCCATATGGTGTAAGTAAAAATGAATTTGATAAATGGGCTATTGCGCAAACAACAACACCTCCTTCATGGACAGGCTTGAAGTTTTTCAATGTATATGGTCCAAATGAAGGACATAAAGCAAGAATGGCAAGTGTGATATTTCATTCATTCAATCAAATCGCTACAACAGGTTTGGTTAAACTTTTTAAGAGTCACAAGGAAGGTTTTAAAGACGGCGAACAATTGCGTGACTTTGTATATGTAAAGGATGTGGTGAATGTAATTTTCTGGATGGTAAATAAAATGCTTGATGCAAACTGGGATAGTTCCTTAAATGGATTGTATAATTTAGGAACTGGTAAAGCAAGATCATTTTATGATTTAGCGGCAAATACATTTATTGCACAAGGGTTAAGTACAAATATTGAATTCATTGATATGCCTTTAGATATAAGAGATAAGTATCAATATTTTACCGAAGCAAATATGGCTAAGTTAATTGCAGCTGGTTATGACAAGCCATTTAGCAGTTTAGAGGAAGGGGTGAGTGATTATGTGAAAAATTATTTATTGCCCGCAAAGGGTTACTAAATAATTGGAAGATTTTGTAATTTATATTATCACACAAATAATTTTTGAATAAAACTATATTGAGACTCGCTTTCGAGCATTGCGCAGGGCGATACGAGGAATAGGTTTTAATTCAAAAATCACAAACTTTAAAAAATAGAAATGAACAATAAAATTGCCATCATTGGTGGCGGAAACTTAGGCTCCTCCATTGCAGAAGGTTTAATGGTAAGTGGTTTTGTAAATGCAAATCAAATTACCATTACCAAAAGAAATATTACTACTATTCAACATTTAGCGGATAAAGGAGTTGCCACTACCTCAGATAATCAAGCTGCTGTAAAGGACGCTAAATATATTATTCTTGCTGTAAAGCCTTTTCAAATAAAAGATATTGTTGCAGATATAAAACCATTTTTAACAGCAAATCAACATACTATTATAAGTGTTGCTACAGGAGTTTGGATAAAGGATATGGAGGAAATGTTGAGTGCTGACTTTTCATTGCTCCGTGCAATGCCCAATACAGCAATCTCTATTCAGCAAAGTATGACTTGTATTTGTGCCAATGAAAAAGCAAAGGATCAGATTGAATATGTGAGTACATTATTTAATCAATTAGGAAAAATCATTGTGATTGATGAAAAATTAATGGATGCTGCAACGGTATTAGGTGCTTGCGGAACTGCTTATGCATTAAGATATATTCGTGCAAATATTCAAGGTGGAATTGAAATTGGATTTAGTGCTGCACAAGCTTCACTTATTGCAGCACAAACTGTAAAAGGAGCGGCTGATTTATTATTAACCAAGCATACGCATCCAGAACAAGAAATTGATAAAGTAACAACGCCAATGGGCTGTACCATTGCGGGCTTAAATGAAATGGAACATCAAGGATTTAGTTCTTCTTTGATACGCGGTTTAACGGCCAGTTATCGCAAAATTAAAAATGATATGTAGGTATAAATAAAATCCAAAAGGAAAGCCCTTTAAAATAGTTCCATGAAGCCGATTTCGGCTGCTTGCCGCTGAGGCAAATGGAATTCTATTTTAAAGGGCGCTTTATTGTATGAAATAGTCATTAAAAAAATTAATGTGCCTTTAAAAATGCAATGGCTTTTGTATAAGCATCGGCTGTTGCAGTCGGATTAAAGCTAGGGTTGCTAGGATTCGCAAATCCATGATTCGCTTCGTATCGGTTTACAGACAAATTCTTACCTGCTTCTTTCATATTTTTTTCAAAATCATTCACCATTGCTGGAGATGGAGATTGATCTAAGTTTCCAAAGAATCCAATGATATCACACTTTATAGATTTTAATTTATCCATATTAGTTTCAGGTCGGCCATAATACATAATGGTACCTTTTGCTTGAGGACCTGCTAATATTGCAGTTTGTAAACTCCACATACCTCCAAAGCACCAACCAACACTATAAATAGAAGCTTCGCTTCCTGCTTTTTTTATGGCTCCTTGAATAATTGCTGTCATTCTTGCCATATCGGCTCCACGCATTAATTTCATGGCACTATCTGGAGTTGCTGCAACTTTGCCATCATACATGTCAACCGCTATTACATTCATGTCACCTAAAGCTGAAAAGTACTTGTCTGCTTCTAATTTAATATTATCATTTAAACCCCACCATTCTTGAATAACAATTAACCACTTTTTAGTTGTTTTTTTTGCTGGAATGAAATAGGCATTTGCTGTTTTACCATCAGCAGCGTCAAATTGCATCATTTTACCTAACAAATTTTCAGGATTCACCTTCAATGGAACGGGGTGTAAGGAGGCGAATGCTGTGGTAGAAGCTTCTAATTTATAGGCTTGCTGTGTTTCCATATTCAAACATTCAACTACTTCCGCTTTGTCAATCGGGGTAAATTGAGTTTTTTCCTTATGCCAGCTTAGTAGGGATGCGGCAGCTACAGTAATGAGTAGTCCAAAAAGTAGTTTTTTCATAGAATTTTGTTGTTTTTATTTTAAGATGTTCACTTTTAAATAACACTTATAAACATTTATTGTTTGAATGCTAAGCTTAATTTTTTTGGGAATTTATTTCGTGTATTTTTGTATGACCTCTAAGAATTTTTCCCAATTATAGATAGGTCAATTAAAAAACCCCTTGAAAAGGTGATTCCTACTAGACAACTAGTATAAGGGATTGCTTTTTTAATATTATATGAATAATTAAATTATGGCAAAGTATATTTTTGTAACTGGTGGTGTGACAAGTAGTTTAGGTAAGGGCATTATTGCAGCTTCCTTAGCCAAGTTACTACAAGCAAGGGGAATAACAACGACAATTCAAAAATTTGATCCTTATATTAATGTCGATCCTGGTACCTTAAACCCTTATGAACATGGAGAGTGTTATGTTACGGAGGACGGTGCTGAAACTGATTTAGATTTAGGTCACTATGAAAGGTTTTTAAATACACCCACTTCCCAAGCGAATAATGTTACCACGGGTCGTATATACCAAACCGTTATCAATAAGGAAAGAGCAGGGGAGTTTTTAGGTAAAACGGTACAGGTAGTACCACATATTACCGATGAAATTAAGCATCGCATGCTTTTGTTAGGACAGGATGGAAAATTTGATGTAGTGATTACTGAAATTGGTGGTACAGTGGGGGATATTGAAAGCACACCTTTTATTGAAACAGTTCGTCAAATTCAATGGGAATTACCAACTGAGGATGTAATGGTAGTTCATCTTACTTTAATTCCATATTTAAGCGCAGCTAAAGAATTAAAAACAAAACCTACACAACATAGTGTAAGAATGTTGAGTGAAACAGGAGTACATCCCGATGTAATTGTATGTAGAACAGAACATCCATTAAATGATGATATTAAACGTAAAATTGCCCTTTTCTGTAATGTGAAACAAGGCAATGTAATTGAGTCATCTGATGCTAGTACTATTTATGAAGTTCCTTTATTAATGCAAAAAGAGCAGTTAGATTTAATTGTACTAAAAAAATTAAATATCACTAACTACAAAGAACCTGATTTGACAAAATGGAATGTATTTTTAACAAAGTTAAAAAACCCTAAGTCCACTGTAAATATTGGTTTGATAGGAAAGTATATTGAATTACAAGATGCTTATAAATCCATTTTAGAAAGCTTTATCCATGCAGGTGCCATGAATGATGTAAAAGTAAATGTGGTAAATGTACATAGTGAAAATATTACTTCAGTAAATGTGAATGAGCAGTTAGATGGTTTAGATGGGTTACTAGTTGCT
Organism: uncultured Bacteroidota bacterium; assembly: GCA_903929425.1. GTDB lineage: Bacteria > Bacteroidota > Bacteroidia > Chitinophagales > Chitinophagaceae > Sediminibacterium. The sequence continues at coordinate 11,617 of CAIYUO010000080.1, read as the reverse complement.
CCTGGATTTGGAAACCGAGGTATTGAAGGAAAAATCATTGCAGTTCAATATGCAAGAGAAAATAAAATGCCATTTTTTGGAATTTGTTTAGGAATGCAAATGGCAGTGATTGAATTTGCAAGAAATGTGTTAGGATTAAAACAAGCACATTCTGTTGAAATGGATCCCAACAGCCCTGATCCTGTTATAAATATGATGGAAGAACAAAAAAGAATCACTATGATGGGAGGTTCCATGCGTTTAGGTTCTTATCCATGTTCCATTACTGAAAATACATTGGCATATAAAATTTACGGTAGTACCTCAATTAATGAGCGACATAGACATAGATACGAGTTTAACAATGAATATTTAAATGCCTTTCATGAAAAAGGAATGGTAACGAGCGGTGTGAATCCAGCTACAGGTCTTGTTGAAATAATTGAGCTTCCCAATCATCCATTTTTCATTGGCGTTCAATATCATCCTGAGTTAAAAAGTACTGTTGAAGCGCCTGCGCCATTATTTGTTCATTTTATTGCTGCAGCAAAACAGCATGCAACCCTTAATGCGTAATTTGGTACCTTAAAATTCATATCTTTGCCCCACGTTAATTACGTTTAAACATTGAATATGAATACGGATAAAAATACGGTCATTGGCTTCATCTTATTAGCGGGTTTATTCTTCGCCTATTTTTGGTATAATAACAAGCAACAAACTGAACTTCAGGCTTATAATAAGCGCATCAATGACTCAACTCAACTTGTTAAGTCATTGGCTGAAAAAGCGGCAGCTGCAAATAATCCAATCACTGCTGATTCAACTTACAATGCTAAAGTTTCAATGGATTCTGTTCAACTGCAAATCACTACCCTTGAAAATGAATTAATTAAAGTTGACTTTAGTAACAAGGGTGGACAAGTAGTTGGTGTTACGTTAAAAGGGTACAAAAATTCAAAAAAGCAGTTTGTTAAATTAGGCGACAGTAGTTCATTAAACTATCCAGTTAATATTGGAAACAATCAAACTGCTCAAATTAATCAAATTATATTCCCGTCCGTTAATATTTCAAAAGGGGATAGTGGTGTACAAAAAATTGAATACACTTGGACAACCCCATCGGGTAATACCATTCGTCACCAATTTTCATTAAGCGCAAACAAATATGCTATTGATTGGAATGTCCAGTTACAAGGAGCTGATCAGTTATTGACAAATGGTCAGATTAATTTAATATGGGACGTTCATGCTTATCAACAAGAACGTACTACATTATACGAACGTCAAGTTTCAAATGTTTGTTTTTCAGAAGGTAAAGAATTTGATTATATCTCTAGTAAAACAACATGGGCATTTGAAAAACCAATACAATGGGTGGGATTGATACAACAATTTTTTAGTACAACTCTAATTGCAAAGGATGGATTTGGATCTGGAAAAATTAATTGGGAACGCAAATCCGATTCTAGTAATGGTTTGGCAACAATGCAAACACAATTGCAAACTAAAGTAAGTGGTGCAGTTGTGAATATTCCTCTTTCATTATACTATGGTCCAAACGATTTTCAAATATTAAAATCACAGGCTCCAGAAATGGAGAAGATTGTTAATTTAGGTCGTGACTTATATTCTTTTGTGCGTCCTTTAAATAAGTTTATCATCATGCCTGTATTTGATTTCTTTGCAGGCTTTGTTTCGAATTATGGATGGGTCGTTTTATTATTAACCATATTTATACGATTAGTCACTTCACCATTAACCTACTCTAGTTATTTAAGTAGTGCTAAAATGAAAGTGTTGAAACCTGAATTAGATGAGATTAAGAAAAAACTAGGAGACGATCAACAAGGCTTTGCTATGGAACAAATGAAGTTGTTTAGAGAAGCAGGTGTAAATCCTTTAGGAGGTTGTATCCCAGCGTTATTGCAAATTCCAATCTTTTTTGCATTATATAGTTTCTTTAATTCCAATATTGCATTAAGAGGTCAACCCTTTTTATGGAGTCAGGATTTATCAAGTTATGATGTAATTGCAACCTTGCCTTTTTCTATCCCACTTGGATATGGAGATCATATAAGTTTATTTACCATTACAGCTGTTATAACTAGTTTTTTAATATCGGTGTATAATATGTCAATGACGCCAACACAGGATAATCCTGCGTTAAAGTATATGCCCTATTTCTTTCCTATCATGTTACTGTTTTTCTTTAACCGACTTCCTTCTGCTTTAACTTGGTATTATACTGTTTCTAATATTGTTACTTTAGTATTGCAATTAGTGATTCAGAAATTTATTATAAATCATGATAAGATTTTAGCTGAAATCGACGTTAAAAGAAAAACGCCAAAAAAGAAAAGTAATTGGCAAAGCAAATATGACCAAATGATGGAGGCTCAAAAAAAAGTTCAAGACCTTAAGGAAAAACATAAAAAGTAGTTTACAATGTAAAGCATGAAGCAAAGTTTAACCCCCCTTATAACTTTTTGCTTATTGTTTTCGTTCTCATCGCTTGTAGCGCAAACGAAAATAGTTGGTGAATGCTCATTGTTATTTCAAATAACAAATGCCGATACTGGTGATTCCATTGGTCAAAAAAATGTTTATGTAAAAGGAGAGCAGTGTAAGACTGTAATAGAAACCACACAACTAAAACAGGTTTTACTTTTTAATGCACGTCAGGATAAAGCAACAATTACAAAAGATATTGGAGCAAGCCATTTTTTACAAGTCATTAATTATCCGCCAACGTCAACGCCCAATGTTATATCAATGAAGGCGTTATTGGCGGATTCTTCATTACAGATACTTGGCTTTAATTGTAAAAGTGTTGAATTAATTTTAAGCGATGGGGTTGTGTACCAAATATGGTACGCACCAGAAATGTCCACTACTGTAAGTGCATTTGAGCTTGTATTCAAGGAAGTGCCTGGGCTTGTTTTGTCGTATAAGATTATTCCTTTAAAGGGAAAGTCTTATTTGTATAGCGCTACAAAAATTGATTTGAGCCCAATTCCATTAAGTCAGTTTAATATCAATACCAATCTTTATCAGGTTATTGATGAATGATTAATTTAACTTAACTAAAATTATTGAGCAGAAGGAGCCTTGAATTTTGGTAAAATCACTTTGTAGTGATAAGGAATAACATAAGAAATATTTCCTTTGTTATACTTTAAATAGGCGGCAGTATTAACGTTGTAAATACTATTTGATGTTGAAAAGCCTTTAAATTCTAAACTTGATTTTAAACTCGCAAAGCTTGCAGTTTTGTGAGAAAGCGCACTAAGGTTTTTTAAAGAGTATTTTTCAACTTCTTTCTTTGACTCTAAATTAGATGCAGTAACAATGATACTTGCACTTGAATTCAAATTCATTAGTATTAAACTAAAGAATAGTGCTGAAAGTAATATGTTTTTTAGCGTACGCATGATTATTACAAATATAATAAGTTATTAATTGTAATAAAAAAATATATTTTAACCATCAAATGCTCTTTTTGTGAACAATAAATTATGGAGAATTTAAACTGCCATAGTATATTTAACTATTAGGAATATTATAATTAATCCTAATTAATTGAAAATCAACGACTTAATTATTTGTCTTTAAATTATTTACTATGTTAGATAGACAAAAGGATGAAGAAGGCGCGGATATTAAAGAATTAATGGAAAGGTACCAAAACCTTAAACAAGGTCGTGCGAATGCTTATATAGAAGAGGATGATTTTGAACGTATCATTGAGCATTTAGATGAGAAAGATGAAATTATAGAAGCCATACAAGCTGCTGACTTTGCCTTAGACCAATATCCATTTTCGGCCTTATTGATGATTAAAAAGGCCGATTTATTGTTAGCGACCAGAAAGTATAAAGAAGCATTAAAATTATTGAATACCGCAGCTTTATATGACCACAAGGACATGAATTTGTTCATTCTAAAAACAGATGCTTATTTAGCCTTAGATCAACCTGAAAAGGCGATTGTGTTATTGCAAGAGGCGTTGCATTTATTTGAGGGAGCTGAACGTATTGAATTATTATTTGAATTAGCTGATGTTTATGATGATCACGAAGCATTTGATAAAGTTTTTGACTGTTTACAATTAGTGTTGGAGGAAGACCCAATGAATGAAGAGGCATTATATAAAATTTGTTTTTGGACTGATTTTACAGGTCGAAATGAAGAGAGTATTCGATTGCATCAAAGTATCATTGACGAGCAACCATATAATGCATTAGCATGGTTTAATTTGGCTGCTGCTTATCAGGGTTTAAAATTGCATGAAAAAGCAATTGATGCTTATCAATATGCCATTGTAATTGATGAAAAATTTGATTATGCTTATCGAAATATGGGGGATGCTTTTTTAAGAATTAGAAAATATAGAGAAGCAATTGAGGCATTAGAAAAAGTACTTGAGTTGTCGCGTCCCGAAGATGTTATTTATGAAGCTATAGGCCACTGTTATTATCGGATGAAAAATTATGCACAAGCAAGATTTCATTATAAAAAAGCAGTGCATTTAAATCCTGATGATAGTAGGTTGTATCAAAAAATTGCCGGCACCTATATGCAGGAGGGACAATGGGCACAGGCCATTAAGCAGCTTGAGCATGCTATGAGAATTCACAAACACATCAATGACTATCATATTTTATTGGGAGAGTGTTATGTAAGTTTGAAACTATACAAAGAAGCGGCTGGCTTTTTTGGGACCGTTGTTAAAAACAAGCCTAAGCAAATAGCTGGATGGGAATATTTAGTAAAATGCTTGGTGGCAAATCAGGAATATGAAGCTGCTTTGACGCAGACGGAAATTGCCTATTTGTCAACGCAAGGAAAAGTTATTTTTATTTTTTATAGAAGTGCGATTTTATTTATGATGGGTAAATCGGCCGAAGGGTTATTACAATTAGAAATGGCATTATCTAAATCATCTAAATTAATTAACAAGTTAATTAGATTTTATCCTGAAATTATGCAAGATTCAAAAGTTGCAGAATTAATTACTCAATATAAGAAGGGAAAAATTTCTTAATCATTTTAAATTACCTTTGCAGTAATAAGTAATTATTTATGATGAATTTTAATTTGACTCAAATACCGGAAAGAACCAGTAAGCCTCGCACACATGGATTAACAATGGTGATGGATAAGGGCTTAAGCTATGGAGAGGCAGAAAATTTTCTAAGTGTTTCAGCTGGTCATACCGACGTTGTCAAGTTAGGTTTTGGTACTTCTGCAGTTACACCAAACTTAAGGGCTAAAATCGAACTTTATCAATCTCACAATATTCCAGTTTATTTTGGCGGTACATTATTTGAAGCTTACTTAATCAGAAATCAATTTGATGACTATATAGCTATGTGTAAGGATTATAAAATTGATTTAATTGAAGTGAGCGATGGCAGTATTGAAATTCCGCATGCTGAAAAATGTGGTTATATTGAAAAAATTGCAAAAATTTCAAAAGTTATAAGTGAGGTGGGTAGTAAGGATGCTGCCCATATTCTTCCACCGTACAAATGGATTGAATTAATGACTGCTGAATTAAGTGCAGGTTCAGAATATGTTATTGCAGAGGCTCGAGAAGCTGGTAATGTTGGCATATACCGAGGAAGTGGCGAGGTTCGTGAAGGTTTAGTGCAAGAAATATTAACCAAAATTCCTGCCGAAAAAATACTTTGGGAAGCACCACAAAAGGCACAACAATTATATTTTCTAGAATTGATTGGTTGCAATGTAAACTTAGGAAACATTGCCCCAACTGAGGTGATTCCATTAGAAGCAATGAGAATTGGTTTAAGAGGCGATACTTTTAATTTATATTTAAATAAGTAACCTTGCGAAAATTTGGACTTATAGGATATCCTTTATCTCATTCATTCTCGCAAGGGTTTTTTACGGAGAAGTTTAAAGTTGAAAATATATTGGATGTTGATTATGCGAATTACCCAATTCCTAACATTCATGATTTTTCAACTTTATGGAAAGATCAAAATTTGGAAGGATTAAATATTACCATTCCCTATAAAAAAGAGGTGATTCCTTTTTTACAACATCCCTCGTTGGTTGTAAAAACGATTCATGCTTGTAATTGTATTCGCAGGTATGACAATGAGTTGTATGGTTATAATACCGATGTTATTGGTTTTCAAAAATCATTAATGCCATATTTGAAATCACAACATACGAATGCATTGATACTTGGAACAGGGGGAGCCGCAGCTGCGGTAGAGTGGGTGATGCAACAATTAAATATTCACTACAAATTTGTTTCAAGAAACACGCTTTATAGTAATAAAGAAGCAAATCAGTCTAATGTAATAGGGTATGATCAATTAACAGATTCAATAATTGAACAACATACTTTAATCATTAATACCAGTCCTGTTGGTATGTATCCAAATGTGAATGAAACGCCAGCAATTCCATTTGAAGCAATATCATCACAGCATCATTTATTTGATTTGATTTACAATCCTTCCGAAACTTTGTTTTTAAGTAAAGGGAAAGCAAAGGGTGCAACGATTCAAAATGGATTAGAAATGTTGCACATTCAAGCAGCTGAAAGTTGGAAAATTTGGAATACCGAAACGCCCATTATTCAGTAGTATTTTTTTACGCATTAGCATTTTAAAATATAATCTGTTGTAAAATAGGCTACTTATATTTTATTCAGTTTTATTTTAAACGGAGAAACTCAAAAAGCTGTGTCACTGCTTTTTGTCGATGACTGTAGGTATTTTTTTCATCCATACTCATTTGTGCGAAGCTTTTTGAAGCACCTTCGGGAATAAATATTGGATCATAGCCAAATCCTTTTTCACCATGCATTTCACTAGCTATATGACCTTTGCAGGTGCCTTCGAAGTAATGAGTTTGTAAACCATTAACTTCATCCTTCCATAATAAGCATATAACGGTTCGGAATTGTGCACTTCGATTTTCAATGCCGTCTAAATGAAGTAGTACTTTGTCAATATTGGCCTGGAAATCACGACCCTCGCCAGCATACCTTGCACTCTTTACGCCAGGTTCGCCATTTAATGCATCAATTTCTAAACCCGTATCCTCACTAAAGCAATTTTGATTTGTAATATTAAAAATAGTTACTGCTTTTTCATTTGCATTTTCTTGTAAAGTATCATGTGGTTCAGGAATATCAATGTCAATGCCAGCTTCTTTAAGCGGGATAATTTTAAAATCACTCCCCACTAATGATTGAATTTCATTTACTTTATTTTGGTTGTTAGTAGCAAATATTAAAGTAGGCATTTGTAATTAAATTGATTGCGTAAAACAAATCGCACTATAGTTTGAACAACAATTTTAATGCGTTCCATAATTTTGATTTCTCCATTTTTGCATTTTGTTCAGTACCCTGCATACTTTGCAAGCTTCCGCTAAATAATAATTGAGTGTCGCCAAGTTCAATAGGTTTGTATAAGGTAGTAGGTAACTTAATTTTTAAGGCTGTCCCGGATAACTCAAAAACAAGAACATATTGGGATGGGAGGGTTTCTAATATATCATGTAAACCCAATGGTTGTGCTGATAAATTAACTAATGCAATATCAGCAAGTGTTAATTTACAGGCAACTAAAATAGATGACAATAAACCTAAATCTGCTTCATTTAAATAAACTGCATTTTCATCATGTACAAGTATCACTATTTTTTTAAGATGGTCGCCTAAAAATTTAATGGGTTGAGAAGGTGTTGATTTTTGTTCATTCACAACTTCTTTAGTAGGGGTTGTGGCAATGGCTTCTTTTCCAATAGCTTCTACTATTTCAAGTGCTTCTTTTTCTGCAGACTTTATTTCCTTTTCAGGCAATACCAAAGTATCTTTGTACAAAGAAACTAAGGCAGCTGCTGGTAATATTATTTTTGGTTCTTGCATTGGGTGGAAAATTAACTCAAATGCATTGATTGAAAAAATAACACTTGTAAGTTTTTGGTTTATTTCTTATTTTCGTTTCTTTGTAACCTTAATGTTATTTACTTAAAAGCAACAATATGTCAACACATTCAATTCCCGTAATAATAAATCAACACCCTAAGCTTCCTTCATTCAATATGAATGAAATTGCATTTGGGAAAAATTTCACAGATCATATGTTGGTTGCTGATTATGAAAATGGGGAGTGGAAAAATATGCAAATAAAGCCCTATGCGCCTTTTGAAGTGGATCCATCCTGTGCAACATTGCATTACGGTCAAACTATTTTTGAAGGTATTAAAGCTTTCAAAAATGAAAAGGAGGAGGTTGTTATTTTTAGACCTGATCAAAATTTTATTCGTTTTAATACATCAGCTGCTCGGATGCAAATGCCAAGTGTGCCAGAGTGGTTATTTATGGATGGGATGAAACAATTAATTGAATTAGAAAAAGCATGGATACCCAATAAACCAGATGCTTCCTTATATATACGACCTTTTATGATTGCGATGGATCCATTTTTAGGTGTGCGTCCTTCAGCAACTTATAAATTCATGATTATTTTAGGTCCAAGTGGTCCTTATTTTTCCGCACCAATGAAAATATTAATTGAAGAACATTACACGCGCGCAACTCCTGGTGGTGTTGGGTTTGCTAAAAATGGTGGAAATTATGGAGCAAGTTTATTTCCAGTTGTAGTGGCGCAAGAAAAAGGGTATGATCAAGTATTGTGGACCGATGCGATTGAACATAAATTCGTTGAGGAGGTAGGTATGATGAATGTAATGTTTGTAATGGATGGGAAAGTTATAACGCCAAGTTTAGAAAGAGGAACGGTGTTAAAAGGAGTGACACGTGATTCATCTATTACATTATTAAGAGAAATGGGATACGAGGTTGAGGAAAGAAATTTATCGGTAGCAGAAATTGTAGAGGCACATAAAAAAGGATTATTTCAGGAAGTTTTTGGGGTAGGGACTGCAGCAGTTGTTTCTTATATTTCAAGATTGGCGCATGGAGAATATGTGATGGATTTTGATGTAAATAACTTAAAAGTTGCTCCCGCCCTTAAAAAACAGCTACATGATTTAAGAATGGGTAATATTGTTGATAAACATAATTGGCTTTACCATATTTAATTAATAAATTGAAAATCAGTTAGTTGCGTAAAGGTTAATTGATTTTTAATGTTTTTTTCTTTGCCAAAAACTTGTTTTCGGTTTATTTTTTTAAAAATAGCCAATAAACATTTTGGTAATTCGTTCTCAGCCATTACCTTTGCCGTCCGAATTTTTTATAAACCGAAATGAACAAAATAGCATAATAAATGCCTACTATTCAGCAATTAGTTAGAAAAGGCCGTGAGATTATCAGGGCAAAAAGTAAATCAAGAGCTTTGGATGCATGTCCTCAGCGTCGTGGCGTTTGTACAAGAGTGTATACAACTACTCCTAAAAAGCCAAACTCTGCGTTACGTAAGGTAGCGAAAGTGCGTTTGACTAATAAAATTGAGGTAATTGCCTACATCCCAGGTGAGGGTCATAACTTACAAGAACACAGTATCGTTTTAATACGTGGTGGTCGTGTGAAGGATTTGCCAGGGGTACGTTACCATATTGTTCGTGGTAGTTTAGATACTGCAGGTGTTAAAGACCGTAAGCAGTCTCGTTCTAAATACGGAACTAAGAAAGAAAAACCAAAGAAATAATTACAACCATTTTAAGATAACAACTAATTAATATTCGACTGACATGCGTAAAGCACAACCTAAAAAAATTCCATTAGCACCAGATCCTAAATTTAGTGATGTTCAAGTGACTCGTTTTATCAACAACATTATGTTGGATGGTAAAAAGACAACTGCATACAAAATATTTTATGATGCTTTAGATAAAGTGAGCAAATTCACTAACGAAGACGGATATGAAATGTGGAAAAAAGCAGTAGTTAATGTAACTCCAGCTGTTGAAGTACGTAGCCGTCGTATTGGTGGTGCTACTTTCCAAATTCCTGCTGAAGTTCGTGCAGATCGTAAAATTTCTTTAAGCATGAAATGGTTAGTACGTTTTAGCCGTGAGCGTAATGGTAAAACAATGGCTGACAAATTAGCGAATGAAATCATCGCAGCTACAAAAGGCGAAGGTGGTGCATTCAAGAAAAAAGAAGATACACACCGTATGGCTGAAGCCAACAAGGCTTTCTCTCACTTCAAAGTGTAAGCCCGTTCTTTAGGACACGGTCCAATATAACTACAAAAGAAACCCTAGCTTCGGCTGGGGTTTTTTTATGCCCCGGAAGGAATGTCTAATAGTTTGTTGAAAAATATTTCGAGAATGAGGCTTTCAATTACTAATATCATTAACTTTGCGCCTCGGAAAAATATGCTTTTTAGGAAGCAATTTTTCGGTGTATTAAAAAAATAAACAACCCTAATATGGCGGATTTAAAACTACAAAGAAACTTTGGTATTGCTGCGCACATTGATGCCGGTAAAACAACTACCACGGAACGTATCTTACGTTATACTGGTATGATTCACAAAATTGGTGAAGTACATGATGGTGCTGCAACTACCGATTGGATGGAACAAGAAAAAGAAAGAGGTATTACTATTACTTCTGCAGCGGTAAGTTGTCAATGGCAATTCCCTACCACTTTGGGTAAAAAAGATGCTAATACAAAAGATTATTATTTCAACATTATCGATACTCCAGGTCACGTTGACTTTACTGTTGAAGTAGAGCGTTCAATGCGTGTATTGGATGGTTTGATTGCTTTGTTTTCTGCAGTTGATGGTGTTGAACCACAATCAGAAACAGTTTGGCGTCAAGCAAACCGTTACAAAGTTCCTCGTATTGGTTTCGTAAATAAAATGGACCGTGCCGGTGCCGATTTCTTAATGGTGGTAAACCAAGTAAGAGAAATGTTAGGTGCGAAAGCCGTTCCATTACAATTACCAATTGGTGCTGAAGATGGATTTAAAGGGGTAGTAGATTTAATTAAAATGAAAGGTATTATTTGGGATGATGCTACAGAAGGTATGACTTATGTTGAAACACCTATCCCAGCTGACATGAAAGAAGATGTTGATTATTGGAGAGCTCAATTAATCGAAGCCGTTGCAGAATACGATGACAAATTAATGGAGAAATTCTTCGAAAATCCAGATTCTATTTCTGAAGATGAAGTACATGAAGCAATCCGTAAAGCATGTATCGATTTATCGATCGTTCCAATGATGTGTGGATCTTCTTTCAAAAACAAAGGAGTACAAACTGCATTAGATGCGGTATGTCGTTATTTGCCTTCACCAGTAGACGTTGATGATACAGAAGGAACTGATCCTGATACTGGCGAAAAAGTTTATCGTAAACCAAATGCAAAAGAACCATTTGCGGCATTGGCTTTCAAAATCATGACCGATCCGTTCGTAGGACGTTTAGCGTTCTTCAGATGTTATTCTGGTCACTTAGATGCGGGTTCATATGTAAGAAACGTACGTAGTGGTAAGAATGAGCGTATCTCTCGTATCATGAAAATGTTTGCGAACAAACAAAACCCAATTGATTTTATCGAAGCAGGTGATATCGCAGCAGCAGTAGGATTTAAAGAAATTAAAACAGGAGATACCTTATGTGATGAGAATCACTTAATCGTATTGGAAAATATGTTTATTCCAGAACC
>CAIYUO010000079.1 GCA_903929425.1 uncultured Bacteroidota bacterium | reverse complement strand
TATACATATACATAGTCGGGGGTCATCAAGCGACCCACACTGTCCTCAGGATATCCTAATAATGACAAAGTAATTTTACGCTCTTCAGGATCTAATAATTTAATTAAATCTCTAATGGCTGCCTTTGGTAATTCTTCTAAAAAGTCAGTACGGTCATCCGGCGGTAATTCATTAAGAATTTTTGCTGTTTTACGTGCAGGTAATTCCTTGATGATATCCTTTTGTTGGTTAATATCTAAAATTTTAAAAACACTAACCGCACGGTGCACAGTCATATTATCAATGATATGAGCTTCCTTTTCTGGAAATTCATTCACCAGTTCGACTACATCGCTGATATTTTGTTCATCTAAAAATTCCCTAAGTGCTATTTCATTATTTGTTGATAGCACTTCTAAGAATAGTTCTGATAAATTAACATCTTCTATTTCTAATTCTTCTGACATCGGGTGCAAGTTAAGAAAAATCCTAAGGATGCCCTATATTTAGGTCATGATTCTTCCTTTCTTAACAATTGCTTTATCCAACAATAAAGGTAGGGGTGTATTTACAACCGAACCCATTTTAGCCAATACGACAATTGAGATTGCCCCCGTCATAGTGTTGGATGCACAGGGCCGTGAAAAACTAGAACAAACTTTATTGTATGATTATATTTTTGAATGGGGGGAGAATAGTGAAATGGCAGCAGTAGCATTGGGTTATATTTCAATTTACAATCACTCCAATCAACCCAATTGTGCTTATGATATGGATTTTGAAAATCAAACAATTTCAATTACTACATTAATCGATATTGAAGTTGGGGCCGAACTTTTTATTAATTATATGTGTCCTGAAGGTCCTTCAGATGATGCCGTTTGGTTTGAGCAACATTAAAGCTTGAATAAAAAGATTAGGATTTCATTAAAATAGCACCTTTAAAATCATAAACTTAAAACATCACTAAACAAACTGGCATGGGAACACGAATGCTGTTTCCAGTATTGATTAAATCGCCTGTTTCTTTATTGATTTTATAAATAATAATATTATCTGTATCCTGATTGGCAACCAATAGCCAATTACCATCATTACTTATTGTGAAATTTCTTGGCTTTTTGCCAAGTGTCGAAAATAATTTCATTTTTGATTGGTCCAATTTACCATTAGCTAATATTGAAAATTTTGCGATATTATTTTCCTCCCCTCTATTACTAGCATATAAATATTTACCATCAGGTGAAACATGTATATCAGCACTTCCAGGCGTGCCTTTAAAATCCGGCTGGTGAGTATAAACTGTTTGTATAAAAGTCGTTTTCCCTTTTTCAAATTGATAAACGCTTATACTGCCGCTTAATTCCTCAATCACATATAAATAATGACCATTTTTTGAAAAGGCAATATGCCTTGGTCCTGCACCAGGTTTTGAATTTATTGTCTTTGCATTTTCGATATTTAAAGGAACACTGTTGTTGGCGCTATAAGGATAAATGTTGACTTGGTCCATACCCAAGTCAGGGGTTAATAAATAATCACCTTGTGGCGAAAAAAAGGCTCCATGTACATGCGCTTTATCTTGCCTTGTTGGATTTTTACTTTTCCCGTCATGCTGTATGAATTGTTGTGCATTTGAAATAAGTCCGTCAGCAAATCGATGAAATTGTGTGATACTGCCACCAGCATAATTGGCTACAAATATATTATGCTCGTCAGGGCTTAAAGTAATATAACAAGGGTCGGCAGATTTGACCGATTTTAATTGCAATAAATTAAGTTTGTTATTTTTGAAAGAATAGGCTGCTACCATTCCATCCTTAATTTCATTTACAGCATAAACAAATTGTTTGTCCTTAGTAATAGTCAAATATTCGGGATTATTACTACTGTCAGTATGACTTAATTCAATTGCTTTCCCAGTAGCCGTATCAAAGTTAAAAACATAAATTCCCTTACTACTACTTTGGGTATAAGTGCCAACTAATAAATTTGCATTTTGCGCGTTGCTATGGAAAGATGTTGCTAATAAGCAAACAAGTAAACTCCAAAAATTAATTTTCATATAAAGTATGTGTTTAAATTTAATAAAACCCAAGTTATTGATACACTCTTACATAATCCACTTCCATACGGCATGGGAAAATACTGTCATCAATGCTATTCCCTCCCATATTTCCACCTACTGCAAAATTGAGTAATAAAAATTGCTTTGCATTAAATGGGTAATAGTCTGATCCTTTTCCTTCATTTGGAGAGGTATAATATAGTTGACCATCTACAAAAAATTGGATGTCATCTTTAGACCATTCCATTTTATAAATGTGAAAGGCAGATGACACATTATCAACAGTTGCTTTATTGGATCTTTGCGTTCCTAAAGTCCAGTTATTTAATTTAGAATGCGTTGACCAATTAATTACATCCTGCTCCTTGCCAACATGCTCCATAATATCAATTTCACCACATGTAGGCCAGCCAGCAGATGTTATATTTTCACCTAACATCCATATTGCAGGCCAAGTACCAACACCCTTAGGAAGTTTTGCGCGAATTTCAATTCGACCATATGTCCAGGATGCTTTCCCTTGTGTAAGTAACCTTGCTGAGGTATAATTTTTTCCACCTCTACTTTCTTTTCTGGCTTCAATAATTAAATTACCATTTTCAATTCTGGCATTGGTTGCATCACTCGTATAATACTGTGCTTCATTATTGCCCCAACCATTATTCTCAGAACCAATATTATATCCCCATTTTGTGGTATCAGGTCTCGTACCAAAATTAAATTCATCAGACCATACCAATTTCATAGCTGTATCGGATGCAATTTTGCTTGGAATTGATATCATTTTGGTCAAATCTTGATATGGAATTAATGCATGTTTTGGGGAATCTTTTTGTGTAGAAATTGTAATATTTATTAATGATATCAATGCAGTAATTGGCAGCAGGGGCATAAAAACAATTGTTTATTGATAAATTGTAATCGTATTTTGGACAAATTAGCTAAAAAATTCCTTTTTTGTTGGGTAATTTATAAAAGGGTTGTAAATTTGTACCATGAATTTAAACAATCATATTCAACATCATCATTTGCTATCCATTGGGTAAGCTGAGGTATGTAGATATGTAACGATATTTAACCAAAGGGCTTACTGAGAAGTAAGCCCTTTTAATTTATAACAATAACGAATATATAAAGTAGTATGCGATTAAAATTAGCGATTCAAAAATCCGGAAGACTTAATGAAGATTCAATGCGTTTGCTGAAGGAATGCGGCATTGATATTGGTAATGGCGTAAACAAATTAAAAGCGGATGCTACTAATTTCCCATTAGAACTTTTCTTTTTACGTGATGACGATATTCCTCAATATGTGGAGGATGGAGTAGCTGACATTGGATTTGTTGGTGAAAATGTGGTGTATGAAAAAGCAAAGAAGGTGGAGGTAACCTATGAGTTAGGGTTTGGGAAATGTCGATTAAGTTTTGCAGTGCGTAAAAATGAAGAATTTACTGGGCCACCATTTTTAGAGGGTAAAAAAATTGCGACTAGTTATCCAGTTTTAGTCCAAAAATATTTGGATGAACACAATGTAAAGGCTGAAATTCATGAAATTAGCGGAAGTGTGGAAATTGCACCCGGTATTGGACTGGCTGACGTGGTTTGTGATTTGGTAAGTAGTGGATCAACCTTATTTATGAATGGATTAAAGGAGGCAGATACTATTTTAAAGTCGCAAGCAGTGCTTATTAAGCATAAAAATTTTACAGATGAGCAACAACAAATTTTAGATCGTTTGTTATTTAGAATGGAGTCCGTTAAAAAGGCAAAGAAAAATAAGTATGTCTTATTAAATGCTCCCAATGATCAATTAGATAAAATTATTTCTTTGTTACCTGGCATGAAAAGTCCAACCGTATTACCATTGGCTACACCGGGTTGGAGTAGTGTGCATAGCGTCATTCAAGAAAGCGATTTTTGGAATATGATTGAGCAATTAAAAAATGCAGGAGCAGAAGGTATTTTAGTGATTCCAATTGAAAAAATGATATTATAATGATTCAAGTTTATAATCAACCTGAACAAAAAGATTGGGCTGCACTTTTAGCAAGACCCAATTTTAATGCGCGCGAATTATTGCCTCGTGTTCAGACAATTATTGATGAAGTAATTGCTAAAGGTGACAAAGCACTTTTTGATTATACAAAGCAATTTGACAATGTGCAGTTAAAAAGTATTGCTTTAGATGAAGAAATTAAATCAACAGCTGAAGCATTATTGTCTAGTGCATTAAAAGCCGCCATACAATTAGCAAAAGGGAATATTGAAAAATTTCACCAAGCTCAGTTGCAAAAAATGGATCGTATTGAGACCATGCCAGGAGTTTGGTGTTGGAGAAAATCGGTAGGAATTGATACTGTAGGTATTTATATTCCAGGTGGAACAGCACCCTTATTTTCCACGGTTTTGATGTTAGGTATTCCAGCTAAAATTGCAGGGTGTAAAAATATTATTTTATGTACTCCTCCAAGTAATGATAAGGGTGAAATACATCCAGCTATTATTTATGCCGCAACACTGGTAGGGGTAACACATATTTTCACCATTGGGGGTGTACAAGCGATAGCAGCTATGGCTTATGGAACAGACTCAGTCCCTAAGGTGAACAAAATTTTTGGTCCAGGAAATCAATATGTAACTGCTGCTAAACAATTAGTGCAACAAGGTGGAGTAGCAATTGATATGCCAGCAGGACCAAGTGAGGTTTGTGTTTGGGCCGATGATTCAGCCATTCCAGCATTTGTCGCTTCCGACTTATTATCACAAGCCGAACATGGGATTGACAGTCAAGTTTTATTAGTTGCAAGTAATGATAAAGTAGTAGCCAATGTACAAATTGAATTGGAATTGCAATTGGCACAATTGTCTCGAAAAGACATAGCTGCTAAAGCTTTAGAAAATTCTAAAGCGATTATTTTGAACAATAATTCAGATGCTTTGTTACTAATAAATCAGTATGCACCAGAGCATTTAATCATGTCTATTGAAAATGCAGAAATAGTAGCAGAGAAAGTGACTAATGCAGGTTCCGTATTTATAGGTAATTATTCACCTGAATCGGTAGGTGATTATGCAAGTGGAACGAACCATACCCTGCCCACCAATGGTTATGCACATGCATACAGCGGGGTGAGCGTTGATAGTTTCGTTAAAAAAATTACCTTTCAGCAATTAACGGAGAGGGGATTGGTCAATATAGGGCAGTCGGTTATTGAAATGGCCAATGCAGAAAGTTTAGATGCGCATGGTAATGCGGTAGCAGTGAGATTAAAAGATATTAAATCAAAAATGTAGTATATGCAATTTGATATTAAAAAAGTAGTTAGACCCAATATTGAAAAATTAAAACCTTATTCATCTGCTAAAGATGAGTTTAGTGGAGAAGCGCGCGTTTTATTGGATGCCAATGAAAATAGTTTGGGGTCACCTTTAACTAAATGGTATAATCGATATCCAGACCCTTACCAAAAAGAGATTAAACAAAAATTATCGTTCATTAAAAAAATTCCTGCTACTCAAATTTTTTTAGGTAATGGTAGCGATGAAATTATTGATTTATTATTTCGTGCATTTTGCGAGCCAGGCAAGGATAATATCATTATTTGCCCACCCACTTATCCAATGTATGAAGTAAGTGCAAATATTAATAACATAGCCATTCAAGCTGCGCCTTTACTACCCGATTTCCAATTGAATGTTGCCCATATTGAGCAATTGGTGAATGATAATACAAAAATTATTTGGATTTGCTCTCCTAACAATCCTACAGGTAATTCATTAGATAGAATTGATATTGAAACAATTTTAAATCATTTTAATGGATTAGTCGTAGTGGATGAAGCCTATATTAATTTTTCAAAACAAAAATCATTTGTTCAATCCTTGGAAGATTACCCCAATTTAGTAGTATTGCAAACGTTAAGTAAGGCTTGGGGGTTGGCAGGATTAAGAGTGGGTATGTGCTTTGCTAATGAATCTATTATTGGTTATTTAAATAAAGTAAAGCCGCCTTATAATATTAGTATAGTAGCACAAGAGTTGGTGTTAAAAGCGTTGGATGAAGTTGGACAAGTGAATGACATGATTCAGCACTTGGTTGAAATGCGCATAGCTTTAGGGGAAGTGATAGCGTCAATGCCCCATGTTCAAAAAGTATATCCATCTGATACGAATTTTATATTGGTTAAAATTCCAAGGGCAACTGATTTGTATAAATACTTATGTACAAAAGGTATCATATTAAGAGATCGTTCTAGCCTTCCAAATTGTGAGGACACTGTGCGTATAACAGTTGGTAATGAGCAAGAGAATACCGAACTTGTTGACGCAATGTTAGCATGGATTGAAAAAACATTCCAATCTTAATATTTTTTAAACGCAAATCGTATATTTAATCAATATCAACATTCATTTATAAATCAATCTTTAACCATTCATATGAAAACAGTTAAACAAATTTTAGTTATTGTTTTGTTAGCAGTTGCTGCTCAATTGCAGGCCCAAAACAATGCGGGATTAAAATTGCCAAATGGGTTTAAAGCAACTTTATTTGCTGATACCATTGGTAGCGCAAGGCATATTGCCATTACTCAAAATGGTGTAATATTTGCTAAATTAATGTATCCGAATAAAGCGGGTAAAAGTATTGTTCGTTTAGAAGATGCAAACAAGGACGGAGTTGCTGATAAGGTAACTGGTTGGGCAAATTATGGAGGTACAGGTATTTTTGTAAGTGGTAAAAAATTATTTGCAACATCAGACAATGATGTGTATTTATATCAATTAAATGAAAATGATGAAGTTGTTAATCCATTAACACCAAAAACGATTGTAAAAGGGTTAATTGCTAGAAATCAACATGCATCAAAGTCAATCACATTAGACGGCCAAAATAATGTTTATGTAAACATTGGAGCTTATTCAAATGCATGTCAAGAAAAAGACAGAAGTCCTGGTTCAAAAGGAATGATGCCTTGTCCTATTTTAGATTCTGCTGGTGGCATTTGGAAATTTGATGGCAATAAAGAAAATCAAGTATATGGTGATGGTATAAGATATGCAACTGGTTTAAGAAACGTAGTTGGATTGGATTGGAATACTACCACTAATTCATTATTTGTAACGCAACATGGTCGTGATCAATTAAATAGTTTCTACCCGAAATTATATACTGACGCGCAAAATGCAGAGTTACCTGCTGAAACGATGTATGAGATAAAGGAGGGAGATAATGCGGGATGGCCTTATGTTTATTTTGATCCTTATCAAAAAAAGAAAATTGTTTCACCTGAATATGGAGGGGATGGTATGAAGGAAGGCGGTGAAAACGCAATTAACCCAACCGTATTTTTTCCAGCACATATGGCACCGAATGCATTGTTATTTTATACTGGTAATCAATTTCCAGAAAAATATAAAAATGGTGCATTTATTGCATTCCATGGTTCATGGAACAGAGCACCATTACCACAAGAGGGATATTTCGTAGCATTCGTTCCATTTAAAAATGGTAAACCAAATGGAGAATGGGAAATTTTTGCTAACGGATTTTCAGGTTTGTCAGGTGATGAAAAAGTGACGAATCCTCGTAAAGCAAAAGCTAGGCCATGCGGATTGGCGCAAGGTCCTGATGGATCTTTATATGTGAGTGATGATAGCAGAGGATCTATTTTTAAAATTAGTTACTCGAAGTAAAATATCAACCTTTTTAATTTAAAGTGAAGCGTTTATGAATATTAAGCAGTGGTCAGTTTTAAGTTTATTTATTTTTTGTTGTGCAATGAGTTTACAAGCACAGGATATTGCGAAGGGCAAAAAAATTTATGCAACTAGATGTTTGGTTTGTCATCAAGCCGATGGCGGCGGTGTTCCTAACATGAATGCGCCCTTGGATGGTGCTAGTAATGTGGTGGGAAACAACATTGCTAGGTTAGTGCGCATTATTAAAAAGGGGTATAATGAAAAAATAGCGTTGGATGGTTTTTATTACAGTAACGCCATGACGGCTAATCCAGATTTAAGTGATGCCGATATTGCCAATGTATTAAGTTATGTAAGAACAAGTTGGTCAAATAGCGCATCAAAAATTACAGTGGCACAAGTGCAGGCTGCTAAAAGTAAGAAATAACAAAAAATACGTTGAATTAACATTGCTTATGAAACCAGTTTTATTTATTGATAGGGATGGAGTGATTTTAGAAGAACCTAAGTCAGATTTTCAAATTGACAGCATTCAAAAAACAAGTTTTATTCCAGGTGCAATTAGCTTCCTAGGTAAAATTGCAGCCGAATTTGGCTTTCATAAAGTAATGGTAACGAATCAAGATGGGCTGGGTACTGCAAGTTATCCAATGGAAAGCTTCGAGCCTTATCAGTCATTAATGTTACGTACATTGGCGGGAGAAGGTTTTGTATTTGATGAAGTATTTATTGACAATACTTTTGCAGCTGACAATCAACCAACCCGTAAACCAGGCACTGGATTGCTAACGCAGTTATTAAGTAATACTCATTTTGATTTAACAAATTCATTCGTGATTGGTGATCGTTGGAGTGATATAGCACTTGCAAAAAATATAGGGTGTAAAGCAATTTATTTGAAATCACCTTTACATAGTTTAACACCTGAACAAGAAGTGGAGTTAAGGCCTTATATTGCTTTTGAAACTGAAAACTGGTCTGATATTTATGGTTTCTTAAAACTCGGATTAAGAAAAGTTTCCCATGTGCGCAATACCAAAGAAACTAAAATTAGTGTTGCATTAAATTTAGATGGTAAAGGGGATGCGCATATTGAAACAGGTTTGGGCTTCTTTGATCATATGTTAGAACAAATAGCACGTCATGGTGCATTGGATTTAAATATAAAGTGTGACGGTGATTTACATATTGACGAACACCATACTATTGAAGATGTTGGTATTGCATTAGGGGAAGCGTTTGCATTAGGATTAACGGATAAAAGGGGAATGGAGCGATATGGCTATGCTTTACCTATGGACGAAGCGGAGGCTAAAGTATTGATAGATTTTGGAGGTCGAAATTGGATAGTATGGGATGCTGAATTTAAGCGTGAAAAAATTGGCGAAATGCCTACTGAAATGTTCTTTCACTTTTTCAAGTCATTTAGTGATGCCGCAAAAGCAAACCTGAATATCAGTTGTAAGGGGGATAATGAACACCATAAAATTGAGGCTATTTTTAAAGCTTTTGCAAAATCCATTAAAATGGCTGTTAGGCGTAACCCGGAAAGTGACGCTCTGCCAAGTACAAAAGGGGTTTTATAAATATTTTTGGAGAGGAATGGTCAAAGCGTTAAATTTGTGTCTGTAAAAAAACAAAAATGATTCAATCAAACAATATATGGTGGTGGCATACAAACTCCGTTGGGGTATTGTAATGACATAGCTATTATTGTCAAAATATACATAAACCCCGACATACCCTGTCGGGGTTTATTTTTTTAGCGATTTAAATGATAAAACATTAAAAGAAAGAATTAAGAATAGGCAATGCAAAAAAAGCAAATAACCACTTCGGTCACCAAAATGTTGGCCGATACATACACTCCAGTTGGTATCTATCTTCGTTTGAGAGATCGATTTAGAGACACCATTTTATTAGAAAGTACGGATTCGCATGCGTCAGAAAATAGTTATTCATTTATTGGAGTGAATGCAATTGGAGGTATCGAAATTTCTTCCTTAAATGAAATTGAATATAAATATCCCAATCAAGATCCCGAAAAAGAAACCATTCAAAATGTACACACAGCCCCTGATCGATTATGGGCCTATATGCAACAATATGAAATGAGAGGGCAGGAAGTAAAGGAAGCAGCATTTGCCCAAGGCCTTTATGGTTATACCGCTTATGATGCAATACCTTTTTTTGATACGATTCAATTTAAGGAAGGAGCGCCTGTTGTGCCATTGATGCGTTATCGTTTATATCAATACGTAATTGCTTTTAATCACTTTAAAGACGAGATTTTTATTTGTGAAAATAAACTAGAAGGTATTGAATCTGAATTGGAGGCCTTGGTTTCCTATATAAAGAGTAAGGATGTTCCACAATATCCATTCAGTTTGGTCGGAGGTGAGTCATCCAATTTAACAGATGAAGCCTATCGTGAAGCGGTGAAAAAAGGGATACAACATTGTATGCGTGGTGACGTTTTTCAAATTGTTTTAAGCAGACGCTTTCAACAATCATTTAAAGGAGATGAGTTTAATGTTTATCGTACTTTAAGAAATATTAATCCTTCGCCTTATTTATTTTTCTTTGATTATGGTGATTATAAATTAATGGGTTCTTCACCTGAAGCACAAATTATTATCAATAATGGCAAAGCGATTGTTCATCCTATAGCAGGTACCTTCAAAAGAACAGGGGATGCGCTCGTTGATGCAAACATGACACAAAAATTATTAGACGACCCAAAGGAAAATGCTGAGCATGTAATGCTAGTTGATTTAGCGCGAAATGATTTGAGTAGAGTGTGTACCGAGGTGCGTGTAAAACAATATCGTCAAGTCCATTATTATAGCCACGTAATACATTTGGTGAGTGAAGTGGAAGGTAAGGTTGCGGAAGGATCGAATCCCTTTCATTTAATTGCAAAAACTTTCCCAGCGGGTACTTTGAGTGGAGCGCCTAAGTTTAAAGCAATGCAAATAATTGATGCTATAGAGCCTACAAAGCGTTCCTACTATGGGGGTTGTATAGGTTTTGTTGGATTTAATGGTACTTGTAACCAAGCCATCATGATTCGTACTTTTTTAAGTCAACAAAATACACTTACCTATCAAGCTGGAGCAGGCGTAGTAGCTGCTAGCGTTCCAGAGAGTGAATTGCAGGAGGTTAATAATAAATTGAATGCATTAAAAACGGCCATGGTATTAGCTGAAAAAATTCACGATTAAGTAGCCATCATAATTAAATCGACATTTACTAGTTTTGAATAAATTGAAAAGATAAAAAAGAAGAAATGAAAATATTAGTTTTTGATAATTACGATTCTTTCACCTACAACTTGGTACAGTTGATTAAAGAAATTGCTACTGATGCAAAAGTGGAAGTATTTCGTAATGATGAAATTGCATTGGAGCAGATAAAGGGTTATGATAAAATTTTATTATCACCGGGTCCCGGTATTCCATCGGAATCAGGTTTGTTATTGCCATTGATTAAAGAATATGCAGCCACAAAATCCATTTTTGGTGTATGCTTAGGTCAACAAGCCATTGGTGAATCATTTGGTGCAACTTTAAGTAATTTGAGTAAAGTGTATCATGGCATTGCAACACCCATTCATTTAACAAATCCATCTTCCTTATTTGAAGGTTTACCCAATACTTTTAGCGTTGGAAGATATCATAGTTGGGTAGTGAATGAAAATGACTTGCCTAATGAGTTGATCATTACTTCAAAAGATGATGAAGGATATATTATGTCCTTGGAACATAAAACCTATGATGTGAAAGGGGTACAGTATCATCCAGAAAGTGTATTGACACCTGAGGGTGCAAAAATTATTTCGAATTGGTTGAAAAAATAAAGCTTAAAATTTCGAATTGAAAAACTAGTTTGGAATTTTTAAAATGAAATGAAAAGATGAAAAAGTTATTACAATATTTATTTGAACACAAAACCTTGACTAGGGAACAGGCTAAAGAGGTATTAGTGCAAATTTCAAATGGTGTTTACAATGAACATGAAGTGACTTCCTTTGTAACTGTATTTTTAATGCGTAGTATTACCATTGAGGAGTTGATGGGATTTAGAGATGCTTTATTGTCGCTTGCTGTAAAAGTCGATTTAGGGGTTGATAATGGTATTGATATAGTTGGAACAGGGGGTGATGGAAAAGACACCTTCAATATTTCAACGCTTGCCTGCTTTATTGTTGCAGGCACAGGTCAACCGGTGGTAAAACATGGCAACTATGGCGCTTCCAGTGTGAGTGGTTCTTCCAATGTTATGGAACAATTAGGGTACACTTTTAAAAATGATCAAACACAATTAAGCAAGGAAGTAAAAGAAGCAGGCATTTGTTTTTTACATGCACCTTTGTTTCACCCAGCCTTAAAAACGGTAGGACCTATTCGACGCAATATTGGGGTACGTACCTTTTTTAATATGTTAGGACCTATTGTGAATCCTGCACAACCAAAGTATCAATTAATTGGGGTATATAATTTAGAGATGGCAAGGATTTACAATTATGTATTGCAAAGTTTAGGTAAAGAGTTTACGTTGATTAATAGTTTAGACGGATACGATGAAATTTCATTAACCACTGATACAAAGATTGTAACCAATAAAGGGGAATTTACATTATCGCCTTATGTATTAGGTAAGCGACGTGTTTTTGCCGAGGAATTAAGTGGGGGTGATACCGTAGAGGCAGCCGCATCTATTTTTAAAAATATTATTCAGGGCAAAGGTACTTGGTCACAAAATGCAGTGGTATTGGCGAATGCCGCCATGGCATTAAACCTAACTGGCAAATTTGAAAACTATGAAGCCGCTTATCAAGCAGCAGTTAAAAGTTTAGAATCAGGTGCGGCAAATAATTGTTTACAAAAATTAATAAGTCTGCAATCATGAGTACCAATATCTTAGAAAAAATTGTGGAAACTAAGTTTGGGGAAGTTGCCGAACGTAAAAAGCAAATTAGCATTGCCCAATTGGAAGCGATGCCGTTGTTTGAACAAAAAGCGTATTCCTTAAAATCTAATTTATTGGATGCTTCTAAAACAGGTATTATTGCTGAGTTTAAAAGACAATCTCCCTCAAAAGGTATGATTAATGCAGTTGCAAATGTTGCGGAGGTGACCAATGCTTATACAAATTTCGGTGCAGCGGGTATCTCGGTGTTAACGGATGGCCCCTATTTTGGAGGAAGTTTAAATGATTTATCAATAGCGGTTCAAAATAGTATACCCGTTTTACGCAAGGAATTTATCATTGACGAATTTCAAATTATTGAAGCAAAGGCCTTTGGTGCTTCCGTTATTTTATTAATTGCTTCTTGTTTAACACCTACACAAACAAAAAATTTAGCAGGCGTGGCCAAAAAATTAGGCATGGAAGTACTGCTAGAATTACACGATGAATCTGAATTGGGTCATGTGTGTGAAGCTGTAGATTTTGTGGGCATTAATAATAGAAGCTTAAAATCCTTTGAAGTAAATATTGAGCATTCACTAAAATTGAAGGACTTATTACCAAAAGGAAAACTAAGTATAGCAGAAAGTGGGATTTATGATTTGGAAACCTTTAAACTATTAAAAAAAGAAGGCTTTGATGGATTTTTAATGGGAGAGTATTTTATGAAGCAGGATGATCCAGCAAAAGCATTTGAGGTATTTAGCAATAAAATAAAATAACACTTTTTAAAAGCATATCAGAAGAAAAAATATTTAAATGAGGACATTGAAAATTAAAGTTTGCGGGATAACTGATATCGATCAAGCTATTGCATTGGAAGCAATAGGTGTGGATTATATTGGTTTTATCTTTTACGCACCTTCTAAAAGATATGTATTAAATAGTTTGTCAATGGCTGAGTTAAAAGCATTTATACCAGCCCATGCAAAAAAAGTGGGCGTATTCGTAAATGAGTCGATTGAGTTGGTTGTCAATACGGTGATTGCTACTGGGTTAGATATGGTACAATTGCATGGCGATGAGGATGAGGCTTATTTTGTTGCATTAAACAATAATTTGAAAAAGCTTCAAGTAGCATCCGTAAATCAAAATTCAAATGAAGCTATTTCGGGTGTTAAATTAATTAAAGTATTTAGAGTGGGAGACAAAATGCCTGATATCATTCCATTTGAAAATAGTGCGGATTATTATTTGTTTGACACTGATAGTAAAATGTACGGAGGTACAGGTGCTCATTTTAATTGGGAATTACTAAAAGGGAATGTCATTGAGAAACCTTATTTTTTAAGTGGCGGCATTGGTCCTAATGATGTAGGTGGCATTGAAGTGATGCAACAAACCAAGGCGGGTAAAACCTTGGTCGCATTAGATGTGAATAGTCAGTTTGAAACAGAACCTGGTAATAAAAATTTAGAAAAAATTAAATCCTTTATACATGCACTCATTTAACAAAACAATTAATTATCAAGATCCAAGTACCGAAGGGTATTATGGAGAATTTGGCGGTGCGTACATTCCTGAAATGTTGTACAGTAATGTGGAGATTTTAAAAAACCAATATATACAAATAATGCAGGATCCTGCATTTCAGGAAGAATTTCATGCATTGTTAAAGGACTATGTGGGCAGACCCACACCTTTATTTTATGCCGAAAGACTTAGTAAAGAAATTGGCACACAAATTTATTTAAAAAGAGAAGATTTGTGTCATACAGGTGCACACAAAATCAATAATACCATTGGGCAAATTATATTAGCCCAACGTTTAGGAAAGAAAAAAATTATTGCGGAAACAGGTGCGGGTCAACACGGCGTTGCCACAGCAACGGTTTGCGCATTAAAAGGAATGGAATGTGTGGTGTATATGGGAGAGAAAGATATTGAAAGACAAGCACCCAATGTAGCAAGAATGAAAATGTTAGGAGCAACAGTGGTGCCTGCGACCAGTGGAAGCAAGACATTGAAAGATGCGACCAATGAAGCCATTCGTGCTTGGATTAATGAACCTAATGAAACCCATTATATTATTGGCAGTGTAGTAGGGCCTCATCCATATCCCGATATGGTAGCACGCTTTCAAAGTGTAATTAGCGATGAAATACGCAAACAGTTAAAAGAAAAAACAGGATCTGAATTACCTACTGCTGTAGTTGCATGCGTAGGTGGAGGTTCCAATGCAGCAGGAGCCTTTTATCATTTTTTAAATGAGGAGACTGTGGATTTAATTGCTGTAGAAGCGGCAGGTCATGGTGTACATTCAGGAATGAGTGCAGCAACAACACAATTAGGAAAGCCAGGCATTTTGCATGGTAGTAAAAGTATTTTAATGCAAACAGCCGATGGCCAAGTTGTTGAACCGCATAGTATTAGTGCAGGATTGGATTATCCAGGTATCGGTCCCTTGCATGCATTTTTGTATGAAAGCAAGCGCGGTACATTTACAAGTGCTACCGATGAAGAAGCATTGGCATGGGCTTTTCATTTATCTGAAATAGAAGGTATTATTCCTGCTTTGGAAACGGCACATGCTTTTGCGATTCTTCCAAAAATGAATTTTAAACCAACGGATGTGGTGGTCGTTTGCTTAAGTGGAAGAGGTGACAAGGATTTGGCAACTTATATGCAAGTGATGGATATGAAAAAATAAATTATAAATTAAGAAAGGATAATTTTTTAAATAAATTTATCCTAGATCCTTTAAAGAATTAGATTATGTCAAGGCTAACAACATTATTTGAAAAACAAAATGAACAGGTGTTAAATGTATATTGTACTGCAGGTTTTCCGCAACTCAATAGTACTTTAGAAGTGATGGAAAGTTTACAAGCCAATGGTGCCAATATTATAGAATTGGGCATGCCCTATAGTGATCCTTTAGCCGATGGGGAAGTGATTCAATCTAGTGGAAATGTAGCCATCGCAAATGGGATGACCATTGACACTTTATTTGAGCAATTAAAAACCATGCGTGAAACCATTCACATTCCTGTAGTTTTAATGGGCTATATGAATCCTATTTTACAATATGGCTTTGAGACTTTTTGTAAGAAAGCAAAAGCAGTAGGTGTGGACGGATTCATTCTCCCAGATTTGCCTTTGTATGAATTTGAACATATTTATGGTAAAACCATTCAGGAAAACGAGATGGATTTTGTGTTTTTGGTAACGCCCGAAACACCTGAAGAACGTTTAAGAAAATTAGACAGCTTAAGTACTGGTTTTTTATATGCAGTAAGTTCTTCCGCTACCACCGGAAAAGACAAAGACTTTTCAAAAGTGGCTTTATACTTGCAAAAGCTTCAGGGCATGGAATTAAAAAATCCAGTCTTGGTTGGGTTTGGTATTAAAGACAAGGAAACTTTTGATGCAGTTTGTGCGTATTCCAATGGCGCCATTATAGGTTCGGCCTACATTCAAGCATTGTCAAAAGGAAATAGCGTTGAAGAGGCTACCGCTCAATTTTTAAAAGCAGTATTAAAGTAAGTAAATAAAAAAGCACCGCTTTTAGCAAATTAGTACAAACAATGAACACAGTTATTATACAGTACAATGCAGGGAATATTCAGTCAGTGCTTTATGCATTGGAGCGATTGGGTGTGCAAGCAACGGTGACCGATCAAGTGGAAACGATACAAGCAGCTGACAAAGTCATCTTTCCAGGTGTGGGTGAGGCAAGTACGGCCATGGCTTATTTGGAAGAACGAGGATTAGATAAAATTATAAAAGACTTACAACAACCCGTTTTAGGTATTTGTTTGGGCATGCAGTTAATGTGTACTTATTCCGAAGAAAATGATACGAAATGTTTGGGCATTTTTGAAACACAAGTAAAATTATTCAAACCAACTGATGCCAGCATTAAAGTGCCTCAAATAGGATGGAACACCATTGCAAATTTGCAATCCAATTTATTCAAAGGGGTAAGTGCTGAAAGCTATACTTACTTTGTACATGGATATTATGCGGCGCTAGGGGAACATACCATTGCCACAACAAACTATGTACAGCCTTATAGTAGTGCATTGCATAAGGATAATTTTTATGGAGTGCAGTTTCATCCGGAGAAATCAGCCAAAGTTGGGGAGCAGATCATTCAAAACTTTTTAAACTTATAAATAAAATACTTTAATACTTAATTCATTTTAAAGGGTACAAATCATACAATATGCAAATTATTCCAGCCATAGATTTAATAGAAGGTAAATGTGTTCGTTTAACGGAGGGGGATTATGCGCAAAAGAAAATTTACAACGAGGATCCCTTAGAAGTGGCAAAGGCTTTTGAAGGAATTGGTTTAATGCGTTTGCACTTAGTAGATTTAGATGGTGCAAAGGCTGGGGAAGTAGTGAATTGGAAAGTATTGGATAAGATTGCCAATCAAACAAAATTAAAAATCGATTTCGGTGGTGGAATTAAAAAGGAATCTACTTTAAAGTCGGTATTGGAAGCAGGGGCAAGCTTTGCAACCATTGGAAGTTTAGCCGTTAAAAATAGAAACATTTTTGAGCAGTGGATTGAGCGTTTTGGAGCAGATGTATTTATGTTAGGCGCTGATGTTTTTGAAGAAAAAATTGCAATTGGAGGATGGTTGGAAAAAACGAATATTGATGTATTTGCATTTATGCAATCATATATGGAGAAAGGCTTGCATCAAATGTTTTGTACGGATATTCAAAAAGATGGAAAATTGCAAGGGCCGTCAATTGATTTGTATAAAAAAATTATACTAAAATTTCCTACGCTTCAACTCATAGCAAGTGGAGGGGTGAGCAATTTGCAGGATTTAAAAGACTTGCGCACCATTGGATGTTCCGCAGCTATTGTGGGGAAGGCTATTTATGAAAATAGAATTAGTCTTGACGAACTCAGTAAATTTTAATTTCCATTATGTTAACCAAAAGAATCATACCCTGTTTAGATATCAAAGATGGCCGCACGGTGAAAGGTATCAATTTTGAACAAATACGTGATGCGGGAGATCCTATTGAATTGGGTGCGTTGTATGCTGAACAAGGAGCGGATGAATTGGTTTTTTTAGATATCACTGCAACAATTGAAAAAAGAAAAACTTTAAGCGAATTGGTAAATAAAATTGCACATCGTATTAATATTCCTTTCACAGTTGGCGGTGGGATTAAAACAGAGGATGATGTAAGCGTATTATTACAAAACGGTGCTGATAAAATTTCAGTGAATACTGCTGCTTTTTTAGATCCAACAATTATTAAGAGGTTTGCTAAAAATTTTGGAAGTCAATGCGTCGTGTTGGCAATAGATGCGAAGTGTGAGCAGGACAATAAATGGTATGTTTATTTAAATGGAGGAAGAACAAAGACCGACAAGCTGGTGACAGACTGGGCCATGGAAGCAGTCGATTTAGGGGTAGGTGAAATATTATTAACCTCCATGAATCATGATGGCACCAAACAAGGCTTTGCATTAGACATTACCGCGCAATTGGGTGAATCCTTGCCAGTACCTATTATTGCATCCGGTGGGGGAGGAAATGCGCTGCATTTTTATGATGTATTTACACAAGGAAAAGCAGATGCAGCATTAGCGGCTAGTATATTTCATTATAAGGAAGTTGCAATACCAGATCTAAAACAATATTTACATCAAAAAGGAGTTTCCATAAGATTATAAACATTTATCAATTTCAATTATGAATATCAATTTTTCAAAATACACAGATGGTTTAGTGCCTGCCATTATTCAGGATGCAGATACTAAAGTAGTATTGATGATGGGCTTTATGAATCAAGAAGCTATTGATACTACTATATCATTAAACAAAGTAACTTTCTTTAGTAGGTCCAAAAATAGATTATGGACAAAGGGAGAAGAAAGCGGCCTTTTTTTAAATTTTATAAGTATGTCAGTTGACTGCGACAATGATACTTTATTAATTCAAGCCATTCCAGTTGGTCCAGTATGTCATAATGGAACAGATACTTGTTGGGGCGATAAAAATAGGGGCTCAAATATTAATTTCCTAAATGATTTAGAAGCTATTATTACACAAAGAAAAAATACAGCACCTGAAAGTTCATATGTGGCTAGTTTGTTTGCAAAAGGAATCAATAAAATTGCTCAAAAGGTTGGGGAGGAGGCTGTTGAAGTTGTTATTGAAGCAAAAGATAATAATGAAAAGTTATTCTTGGATGAATCAGCTGACCTGCTATTTCACTATTTGATTCTTTTACAAGCAAAGGGCTATACTTTACAAGATGTTGTTAAGGTATTGTCAGCCAGGCATTCTGCAAAAGATAACGCGTAAAAAATTGAATAATTTATAAGTGTAATGTGTAATTGGGCTATTGCATTTTAGTTCCTATATTTGGACTATAAAATCACTAGTTTTTGGAAAGTGATATAAAACAAAACAAAATGAAAAAAGTTATTATTGGAATTTTAGCATTCCTTTCTATTTCTCAAATACAAGCACAAAAGCTTCAAATTAATGGCGATATTAAAAATTTGCCTGAAGGTACTACTGTATCATTGATTGATGGTATGGCTAACAAAGTAGTTGATTCTGCAAAAATGGTTGATGGTAAGTTTAAATTGAGTAATCAAGTAACCGATCCAGGTATTTATGTATTAAGCTTTTCAGCATTACAAGCAAAAATTCCAGTATTTGTTGACAATGATCAATTATCAATAAAAGGGGATATTAAACAACCCAATTTGATTGAGTATAAAGGTTCCCCTACGCAGGATTTATATATGGTATACATGAAAGCCTTAACACCTAAAATTGAGAGTTTATATGGTACAAAGTCATTACTAGCAAGTGCTGCAAGTAATGTAAAAGACTCTTTATCAAAACAAGTTGAAGCAAAGGAAGTTGATTTGACTAATGCCATTTCTAATTTATTGAAATCAAATAATAAGTCGCCTGTTTCTACTTTATTTTTAATTCAAACCACCAATTTTGTTCCTTACATCAAAGACCATATTTCAGATTTGTATGCAATATTAGAAGGCTCGGCTAAAAAAGGCCCTTTAGCCGAATTAATTGAAAAGTCCTTGATTACAGCTGGTATAGGTAAAGTTGGAACAGTACTTCCAGAATTCAAACAGAATGACGCAAATGGAAAATCGGTTAGTTTAAGTTCATTAAGGGGTAAATATGTATTGATTGATTTTTGGGCAAGTTGGTGTGGACCCTGTCGTGCTGAAAATCCTAATGTAGTAAAAGCATTCAATACTTATAAGTCAAAGGGTTTTACTGTATTAGGTGTATCCTTGGATCAAGATAAAACCAAGTGGTTAGATGCTATTAAAAAAGACGGATTAGCTTGGACACATGTTAGTGACTTGAAGTATTGGAATAATGCAGTTGCTCAACAATTTGGGATACAAAGTATTCCAGCTAACTTCTTAATAGATCCTAATGGCGTAATCATAGGAAAGGATTTAAGAGGTGAGGAATTGGAGCGCGTTTTAGCAACAAGCATTAAATAAATATATAAAATCATTAAAATAAAAAAAGCCCTAAATTATTTTAGGGCTTTTTTGATAATATATCTTCCTATTGTTTTAGATATTTTTTGC
>CAIYUO010000078.1 GCA_903929425.1 uncultured Bacteroidota bacterium | reverse complement strand
TGTCATTAATAAATGCCCTTGATTTACCTTGTGCACTTATTTCTCTTCTTATAATAATTTCATCGGTTAAATCAATATCATTTGCTTCGAAAAATGCAACATATTGCTGTTTATTGTTTAATTGAAAAGTGCCTTCAATAAAACATTTTTTTTCTGTATTTCTGCAAACACTACTATCAGCTCGATCTCCTAAAATAAGACCAAGGGCGCCCATAATAATACTTTTACCTGCCCCTGTTTCACCAGTGATAACTGATAATTGGGAGGATAGGTCAATCATTAAATGATCGATTAAAATATAATTATGTATTTCTAACTTGTTTAACATTGCATTTGCAATATACATTTTTTTAAGATCTTATTATTTAACACAACGTTGAATCCCGGATTTTGCTTTTTGGTCTAAAGAATTTTTAAATGCATGGTCTTTCATTTCGATACAGGTATTGTAAAATTCTATGGCCCTAGCATATTGTCCTTTATTTTCGTAAATATTACCAATTAATAAAGCCGCTTTGGCAGCAAAATATTCAGGTTGATTACTGCCTTTTTCAATGGCTGATTTATAAAATTTAATCGCATTTTCATCCTGCTCCATTAAATCATATATACGTCCTAACCGATAAGCGAACTCGGTTTTATCTGCTTCATTCTCAAAATCCTTACTGGTTTTACCTGTTAAAATTTGAATGGCTTGTGTTTGATAGCCACCGTCACTTAATAAACGGGCCTTTAATAATATTGGGTTTGGCCAGGTTCCCTTTTTAGCATTTTGCAATGCTTGTTTGTCGGCATCTGTAATTTGATTGCCAACGGTTAATACTTGTTTTCGATAAAAGTTTGCTTTGGTCATATCGCCTTTCATATAGGCTATCCAGGATAGCCGCTCATAGGCATCTTTTATATAGAAATTGCCTTTAAATGTTTGAATAAAATCTGTAAATGATTTTTGTGCTTTATCTAATTTAAGCTCATTAATATAGGCATAACCAAGCTCAAGATTCCAAAATGGCAAAGGCAGATAGGATGCATTCACCTCTAATTGTTGCATTATATTTAACGCTTTACTTGATTGCTGGTGGTTTAAATATAAGTTTGCCGCCATGTATGCGTGCATATAATTTTTTTTGAAATCATATGGGGTATTTTCAATAAAATCGAATGTCTTTTTTTGGTCTCCTTCAAAGTTCATTAACAAATAAGGATAAACGAGTAATGCTTCATTACGACATCTAATACTATAGGCATCCTTGCTGTTGATATATTTTAATACTAAAGCATTTCCATCACTTATTTTCCCGTTTAAACCTAGTATATTAACTATCCATTGATATCCTTTAGGAATTGTGCCAACAACTGTAGTGATGATACCAAAATAAACATCATTTGGAGAAAAATTGGGGTATGCTTTTTGATTTTCTTTAAACAACAAATAAGCCTTCCTAAAATCCCAGGCAGCATCCCAAGTTTTATCAAACCTAAAAGCAACTATTGATTTGTGTAATTGGACAACACCAATGCTAAATAAATAATATGGGGAATTTTTAGGTCCAGATGACAATAATTTAATTCTATTTTCAAATTGAGGGTATAGTCTTTGAAATTCAGCTTTATTTTCATTTAAAAATAGTTCATAAAAATCGGCAAAGCTTTCCAGTAAGTCATTTATCAAATTGCCTGGATTACTTTTTCTTTCAAGATTAATATTTTTCCTAGCCTCTGAAATTTTGAGTGATGTTATGGACTCGTAAATGAGTTGTGATTTATCATTCCAAATATATTGCTTAGGCTGAGACCAAAGGGTGGTGCAGGTGCAAAAAATAAAACCTAAAAGGAGCAATAACTTTTGCATAATTGTAAAAATAAAGAAAGGGTAGCTTTTGTGCTACCCTTTAACGAAATATTTTTTAGAAAGTTTGGGAAACTTACTTCTTTTTGCCTTCAGCTGCATTCGCAGCCTCTTCCTCAACTAAAATTCTTCCACAGTTTTCGCAAACAATAATTTTTTTGTGTAAGCGAATTTCACTTTGGCGTTGAGGAGGGATGGAGTTAAAACAACCACCACAAGCGTCTCTTTCAACAGTTACTACGGCTAAGCCATTGTGGTAACTGTTTCTGATACGATCATAGCTAAATAATAAACGCTCATCAATATGTGATCTTGCTTCCTCGCTTTTAACTCTTAATTCTTTTTCTTCAATTTCAGTATCAGCAATAATTTTCTCTAATTCATCTTTTTTGTGATTTAACACACCGTCCTTAACTGAAATTGTTTTTTTAGCTCCTTCTAAAGTCTTTATTTTTTCGGCTAATTCTTCGTTAGCATCACGGATATGTTTTTCACAAAGTTTAATTTCTAAACCTTGCATTTCAATTTCCTTATTGATTGCTTCAAATTCACGATTGTTTTTTACGTTATCACTTTGCGTTTCGTACTTAGCTAATAATGCTTCACTTTCTTTTATCGATGCTTTTTTTGCTTCGATAAATTCTGTGATACCGTTAATTTCTTCTTCAATTCTAGTTTGCCTGTTGACTAAACCTTGAACTTCGTCTTCTAAATCTTTTACTTCCATTGGTAATTCACCACGTAGAATTTCAATTTGATCAATACTGCTATCAACAGTTTGAAGTTTGAAAAGATTTACTAATTTTTCTGCTACTGAAAAGTCTTTGACTGATGCCATATTTCAAGTTTATTTAAGATATGTTATAGGTTGTGTACACACCAAGGATTGGAGGACGGCAAAGGTAGGGAATTTACCCGTTAAATGAGCAACAATTAGCTCCGAAACCCATTGTTCGCTTTCCCCATGACCTATATCCACCAGTAAAAGCTTACCGTCAGCCTCAAAAAAGTCATGATATTTTAGGTCACTGGTGATATAGCAGTCTAAATTTTGGTCCTTTGCTGTTTGTGTTAAAAAACTACCCGAACCACCACATAAAGCTATGTTTTTCAATCGTTTACCTGTTAATTGCGTATGCTTAATCACCGATAAATTAAAGGTTTTTTTTATCCAATTTAGGAAATCGGCTTCCTCCATTTCCTCAGGTAAGCTCCCTTTTATGCCAGAACCCACCTTATGGCCATTTTGATCATTTATGCCAGGCTTCGAGGCCAAAATTTGCCTATTTTCTAAGTTTAGGCGATCGGCTAGCGTGCTATTTACCCCATTTTGTATATTATCTAAGTTGGTATGAATAGCATATAGGGCAATATTATGTTGGATTGCTTTTAATACCGTTCTTGCCACATAGCTTGTTTCATCAAACTGTTTAATTCCCTTAAAAACAATTGGGTGGTGGCTTACAATTAGGTTGCATCCTTTTTCAATGGCTTCGTCAATTACTGCCTCGGTACAATCCAATGAGCATAAGACGCCAGAGCAAAGGGTACCGGGACTGCCAACAATAAGCCCGCAATTATCATAATCTTCTTGAAAAGATAAGGGGGCCCAATTTTCTAAGGCTTCAGTTATTTGTCCAATTTGCATGAGGCTAAATTAAATATAATGTCCATTATGAAGAACTATTTTATGTTAATATTGTTTAATTAGGAATGGCTCGCATTTGGAGCTGCCATTTATTAAATAACTAGGACGCTTAAATATCAGTTTTGAATTATGAAGGATACCGTTTTGATTTTTTGGTTCAGGAGGGATTTGCGCTTTGAAGACAATGTAGGATTATACCATGCATTGTATCAAGCGAAGCTAAATGGACACAAAGTTTTACCGTTGTTTATTTTTGATAAAACCATTTTGGATAAGTTAGAACATAAAAATGACCGACGAGTTGATTTTATTCATAGGACTATCATGAATATGCAGTCCGAACTAGTTGACAAAGGAAAATCCATGTGGGTTGAAAATGATCAACCCATAAATGTTTTTAATATTTATCTAAAAAAATATATGGTTGCTGGGGTTTACACGAACCATGACTATGAGCCGCTAGCAATTGAGCGAGATGCTGAAATAAAAGGCTTATTTGAAAAAAATAATATTGAATTTCACAGCTACAAGGATCAAGTTATTTTTGAAAAAGACGAAGTGATAAAAGACGACGGTAAACCATACACCATTTATACACCTTATGCTAATAAATGGCGAACTTATTGGGCAGGTCATGTTCCTCAAATACATCCTTCGATTAAGCTTATGGATTATTTTGTAGATAGTAAACCCATAGTTATTCCTACTTTGAAAGTAATGGGGTTTGAGACAACGGATTTAGTTGTTCCTCCAATAAAGTGGGAGGAAGGATTGGTGAAAAAATATACCGATCAACGAAATTTTCCTGCTATCAAAGGAACCACACAATTAAGCATTCACTTACGTTTTGGAACGATATCAGTTCGACAATTAGCACTATCTACTCAATCATTAAATAGCACATTTTTCAATGAATTAATATGGCGTGATTTTTACCACATGATTCTTTGGCATTTCCCGCAAGTAGGTAAGGGTAAATCATTTAAAGCACAATATGATTTTATTGAATGGAGAAATAATGAAAAAGAATTCCAAGCTTGGTGTGAAGGAAAAACTGGTTATCCCATTGTGGATGCAGGCATGCGTGAATTAAACTCGACAGGTTTCATGCATAATAGAGTGCGAATGATTGTTGCTAGTTTTTTGACCAAGCATTTATTAATTGATTGGCGTTGGGGAGAAGCCTATTTTGCACAAAAATTATTGGACTTTGATTTAGCTGCAAACAATGGAGGTTGGCAGTGGGCTAGTGGCAGCGGCTGTGATGCTGCACCTTATTTTAGAGTGTTTAATCCACGATTGCAGACGGAGAAATTTGACAAGGATTTAAAATATATACGCAAGTGGATCCCTGAATTAGATTCACTCAGTTACCCTAAGCCTATTGTAGTACACGAGGATGCTAGGGTACGTGTATTAGCAGCTTATGCAAAGGCGTTGAAGCCATAATTTTAAAAATACATATTAATTAATTATTAATTAAATTATTTAT
>CAIYUO010000077.1 GCA_903929425.1 uncultured Bacteroidota bacterium | reverse complement strand
CTTAGCATAAATTATATAACATATAAATAATTGTAATATAAATTATGGTAAAATATTTTTCATTAAAGTACTGATTATCAATAAAAATAATAAATAAACAAATTTTTGTCATATTCACTTTAACTACAAAAAGATTTAAAATGCCTAATATATTCAATCAATCGTAAACATATAATTTTTCTTAATATTTTAAATTAAAACAAAACATGAAAAAATCAATCCTATCCCTTTCATTAATATTAGTAGCTTTTTTGGGTGTAAATGCACAGAATGATTCAACTAAATCATCGGCTGTTGCTAATTCAACCACCTTCACTACTTATGTTGATGGTTATTATAGAGCTGATTTTGCGGGTTTAAAAGATAATAACAAAACTAGTTTTACCAATTCAACAAATGCCTTTCAGTTAGGCATGGCTTCCTTTAAAGTTGATAAAACTTATGGCAAGTTAGCTGCAACCTTAGATTTAGGTTTTGGTAAAAGAGCAGAGGAGTTTTCATATAATGATAAAGGACTAGCTACAGTCGTTAAGCAAGGTTATGTAAGTTTCGCACCAACTTCAAACATTAAATTTACAGTAGGTAAGTGGGCTACCCATATTGGTTATGAATTGTTAGATGCCTATTCAAATAGAAACTATAGCATGAGTTATGGTTTTTCCTATGGTCCATTTTTTCATACAGGTGTTAGAGCTGATATTGGTTTAGGTGGGAAGTCGGCAATGATGATTGGTGTCGCTGAGCCAACTGATTTTATTAATGCAAAAGTTGAGCCAAAAATGATTATTGCTCAGTTTAGTACAGCAACAAGCGATGATAAATTAAAAGCATTTTTAAACTACCAAGGAGGAAAAGATAAAACACAATTTGAAGT
This sequence comes from uncultured Bacteroidota bacterium, assembly GCA_903929425.1. Taxonomy (GTDB): domain Bacteria; phylum Bacteroidota; class Bacteroidia; order Chitinophagales; family Chitinophagaceae; genus Sediminibacterium. The sequence goes on along the minus strand of CAIYUO010000077.1, from coordinate 10,082 downwards.
TATTTTAAATACGGTCATCACCAATGAATTTGGATTTAACTATGATGGGAGTATATGTAGTTTAATGGGCACAAATTGGTCAAGTAATGCAGTTTATTTCAATTACGACCTAAGCCCAAAATTTGGATTAGCAGTGAGATCAGAATATTTTAACGATAGTGAAAGTGCATTAGGTTTAGGTACTTCTGTTTTTCAAAATACATTATCTGCAAATTTAAAATTCAATAAGTTTACGATTATACCAGAAATTAGATTTGATGATGCGACCAATTCACCTTTTTTAACAAAGGCCCAAGCAGCTACTGGCACAGCAGGTAGTTTCTTAATCGCAGCAGTCTATAAATTCTAATGTGCAAAACTAGTTTTCAATTTAAGTATATATACCCTCGGCATATATTGGTTTATTAAGCAAGCAATCAATAAGCGGGCCCCATTTTTATGGGGCCCAATTTTTATCCTATTTTATGGCTTATTTAGTTGTAATTTTAGTATAAATTATTTAACATGTTTTTAATCATACTAGGAATTATTATATTTTTTTCAGCAAAAGCTGTTCAAAATTTAAACGCCCCAATTGCTCAATACGTTGGTAAAATTAGAATTGCAGGAATTGCCATCATATTTATTGGTTTATTTACTTCAAGTATTAAACAAATTGATGCTGGTCAAATTGGTGTTCAATCTTTATTTGGAAAGGTGCAGGATGAGATTTTATCAAGTGGTCTGAATTTTGTAAATCCATTAATGGACATTAAGTCAATTGATGTGAGAACGCAAAATTACACCATGAGTGGGGTGCACAACGAGGGGGATGTAGCTGGTGATGATGCCATTAGGGTATTAACTGCTGATGGACTTGAAGTGGTTATTGATTTAACCGTTTTATATAGGGTTCAAGCAAATCAAGCACCTAAAATTGTTCGTGAAATTGGGTACGATTTTAAAAATGTTGTGGTACGCCCCATAACAAGAACAAAAATTAGAGACAATGCAGTTTACTATACTGCGGTGGATTTATATTCCATAAAAAGAGACGAATTTCAAACAAGAATTTTTAAAACTATCGAAGAAAATTTAAAAGCTAGAGGCTTGGTTTTGGAGCAGTTGTTGGTGCGTAATATTTCATTGCCTGCTTCCGTAAAAGGTTCTATTGAAGAAAAAATTAAAGCAGAGCAAGATGCTCAAAAAATGCAATATGTTTTACAAAAAGAAAAGCAAGAAGCAGAAAGAAAAAGAGTAGAGGCGCAGGGTATTGCTGACTACCAACGAATTATTAGTATGGGATTAGGTGATAAGCAATTACAGTATGAGCAAATACAAGCAATGAAAGGTCTTATGACTTCACCAAATGCTAAAGTGATTATCATGGGTGGGGGTAAAACACCTATCATTTTAGACGGGAAAAACTAAAAATTCGAATTCGATTTATTTAGATTTTAATTTGAAACTATGCATTTAATAAATGAACAATGGGTGAAGCAGCATGTAATTCATCGTTCATTAATTGGGCATAAAAAAACATTTGGACATGTATTGATTATTGCTGGAAGTGAAGGAAAAGCAGGGTCGGCCATTTTATGTGCAAAAGCAGCCTTGAATGCTGGGTGTGGTATGGTGACAGCATTGTTGCCAAATGAAGCAGTAAGTGTATTGCTAGAGCAGTGTCCTGAAGTAATGTATATTAACAACCCAAGTATTGAAGGGGTTGATTTAAAGACTTTTGACGCCATTTTAATAGGTCCTGGAATTGGGTTTTCTGAAACAGCGAAAGCTAATCTTAAATACATTCTTGATAACTACCTTGGTTCAATTGTCCTTGATGCGGATGCTTTAACAATGGTGGCAAATGAAAAATATAAATTAAAGTTAAACCATATCGTTACGCCGCATCCAGGTGAATTTTCTAGATTAATGGGTATTGAATATGATGAAGATAAAAGGGAAGCGCAAGCTTTATTATTTATTGAAAAAGCAACTGCTGTTTTAGTATTGAAAGGTGCTAAAACCATTGTTGGGTCTTACCAAAATAAATTGATGCAAAATACTACTGGAAATGACGGAATGGCTACAGCGGGAAGTGGTGATGTATTAGCAGGAATTATTGCAGCCTTATGTGCTCGAGGTTATGCAAATTTTAATGCCGCTGTCATTGGTGTTTACATTCACGGATTAGCTGGTGATTTGGCAATTTTGAACATATCAAAATCGGGATTAATTGCATCTGATATTATAAATAGTCTTAAACAAATTCGAATCCTAGACTAGTTTTTTTCAATAATAATGAGTTGGTTTTCAGTTTATTGTGATTTTTTTTGTATATATTTTAAATTTAATATTAACTTTATTAAATATTTTAAATTTTACCTATCTTTAAGCCATGATTATAAAAACACTTAAATATTTTCTTGTAGTAATACCTTTTATATTATCATCATGCAGTAAAGGTGGTGATAGTACTACAACTCCTAAAACACCAACAACTCCAGTTCCGACTGTTGAGGCTACTGTAGCTTTTTCAATAAACGTTGATCCTGGAGCAGGAAATATTTTAGCTGTTATTGGTACATCGCAAGCAATTATTGTAAAAGTAAGTTCTGCCATACCAACAGCTGGCGTTACTATTGCTACAACAGTAACAAAGGATGCTGACGGCACATCTGTTTTTACAAATAGCACTCCAAGCTTAACTGCAGATAATACAATTAATATTACAGGTTTAACCTCAGGTGCATTATGTACGGTGAAGGTTGATGTAACCTCAAAATCTACTGCTACAAATACTAAGTCGCTTTCATTTAAGTTAGCTGCTAAGTAATAAATTATCTATTGTAGTATGTTCTTTTTGGACCCATTGGAAAAGTATATCCAAGGTTTAAGATAAATTCTAAGGTTCCAAATGCTTGTTTTGCGGTTCCTTCATAGACATGTAGTCCATAGTAATAAGCATAGTCCAATTTACCAGCAAATTCTAAGTAAAGGTGCTTTTTAAAGGTGCTTCTCAATGCATATTCAACGCCTGTATTCCATCCCCCAAACTGAAACAGTTGTTTATTTTTTTGTCCGAATAAACTATTTTCAACATGGGGAATTAAAGGACCAATTCCAATTTTGGCTAATCCATCCAAGGCAAAAGGACTTTTTGAAAACTTATTAAATCTTTTTCTTTTAACAATATTAAAAAGTAAAAAGTTAGCGCCATTATTTAAATAGTAATAATTTTTTGAAGTTCCTGTACCTGTTTTAGAAAATACAAAACTAGAGTCAACCTGACGATTATTATACGTGCCTACCATTCGAACTGTTTGGTCGTTTTTAAATAATGCTTTAGTATGATCGAAATTAATTTCAAATGCCAAGTCTTTGTCTTTATCTATAAAATAACCAATACGATAATTGTATTGAGGAATACTTAACTCCATACTTAGTAAAGCTTCATCCCAGCCTGGATGATCAACAAGTTGTGTATTTTTAAAAGTAAAATTATTATTCAAGCTAGGTTGTTGTATACTAACATCAGTGTTGGTATAATAGTCCTTATTGTATCCCCAGGAAAAATAAAATTCACCTATTCTTTCCTTTTTTTGAGCATGTACATTCAATGACAATATGCACATAACAAATAAGATACTTTTATTAATATGTTTTTTCACAAACTTGGTTTTTGCGAAGGTAATATAATTTTGTACGATTGAATAGCATAATTGCGCTGTTTAAAATCATATTTTTTAGGTATTTTTGCAATTGAATAGATAAATATGAATCAGCAGCTAAAGGCGCTTTCCAATTCAATTGAGGGGGAACTTTTTTACGATAAAATGATGAGAACCTTGTATGCAACTGATGCGTCAAGTTATAGAGAGTTGCCTTTGGCAGTTGCTATTCCAAAAACAAAAAAGGATTTATCACTATTAATACAATTTGCCGCTAAAAACAATACATCTTTAATACCTCGAACGGCAGGTACTTCACTGGCTGGTCAGGTGGTGGGTAATGGCATTATTGTTGATGTATCAAAACATTTCAATCAAATATTAGAACTAAACGCAACTGAATCTTGGGTTCGCGTTCAGCCGGGCGTAATACGAGACGAATTAAATTTATTTTTAAAACCATATGGTTTATTTTTTGGTCCTGAAACTTCCACGGCAAATAGAGCAATGATGGGTGGAATGGTTGGAAACAATTCCTGTGGATCCAATTCAGTGGTTTATCGAAGTACTCGAGAGCATTTATTGGAAGTAACTGCTTTTTTAAGTGATGGATCAGAAGTTGTGTTTAATAGTATTCAAACTGATGACTTTCATGCAAAATGTGAATTACCAACCTTGGAGGGTAAGATATATAAGTCGGTTCGATCCATTTTAAGTAATTATGATAATCAAGTAGAAATTAGAAAAGAGTTTCCTAAAAAGTCAGTTGAACGTCGGAACACGGGCTATGCGATTGATTTATTGGTTGAAACAGATCCATTTACAGCCGGAGGTGAAAATTTTAATTTTTGTAGTTTAATTGCTGGTTCGGAAGGTACACTTGCATTTATAACAGAAATAAAATTAAACGTCGTTCCAGTACCACCTAAAGAAACAGGTTTATTATGTGTTCATTTTAATTCCATTGATGAAAGCTTACATGCAAATTTAATTGGATTAAAATATAAGCCAAGTGCAAGTGAATTAATTGATCATTATATTTTAGAATGTACTAAGGAAAATAAAGAGCAAAGTAAGAATCGTTTTTTTGTACAAGGTGACCCAGGTGCTATTTTAGTGATTGAATTTGTTAAAGAAACAAGGGAGGAAATTTTAGCATTAACCAATGCTGTAGAGGCTGACATGCGTGCTGCGGGATTGGGGTATCATTTTCCTGTTTTATTTGGTGCAGATACTAAAAAAATATGGACACTTCGTAAAGCTGGTTTAGGGTTATTGAGTAACCTGCCAGGTGATGAAAAAGCAGTGCCTGTTATTGAAGACACAGCAGTCGATGTAAACGATTTGCCTAACTATATTCGAGATTTTAATGAGATATTAAAAAAGCATGGTTTGCATTCGGTGCATTATGCACATGCCGGTTCGGGTGAAATTCATCTAAGACCCATTATTAATTTAAAAACAAAGGAAGGTAATCAGTTATTTAGAACCATTGCAGAAGAGGTAGCTACACTTGTAAAAAAGTATGATGGTTCGCTGAGTGGAGAGCATGGAGATGGGCGACTCAGGGGCGAGTTTATTAAGCAAATGGTAGGTGAAAAAAATTATGCTTTACTAAAGCAAGTAAAAGCAACATGGGATCCAAATAATATATTTAATCCTAATAAAATAGTGGATACACCATCCATGAATAGCATGTTACGCTATGAACCCGGACAACAAACACCCGCTTTTGAAACTATATTCCGATTTCATAAGCAGGATATTTTGCAACATGCTGAACAGTGTAATGGATCAGGGGATTGTCGTAAAACACATTTGTCAGGCGGAACGATGTGTCCATCCTATATGGCCACCAGAAATGAAAAAGACTCAACAAGGGCAAGAGCAAATATATTACGTGAATTTTTAACGCACTCTGATAAACAAAATCGATATGATCATAAAGAAATTTATGACGTCATGAGTTTGTGTTTGAGTTGTAAGGCTTGTAAAAGTGAATGTCCGTCGAATGTAGATATGGCAAAATTAAAAGCCGAATTTCTACAACACTATTATGATGCTAATGGGGTTCCACTTAGATCAAAACTAATAGCTAATTTTACCGCAACTGCTAAATTAGGTTCAATCGCGCCAGGTGTATATAATTATTTTATGCAAAATAGTTTTACAGGAAGTCTCATAAAAAAACTTTCTGGTTTTGCAATAAAGCGATCAATGCCAAAATTGTCCAAGCAAACACTGCATTCATGGTATCATCAAAATTATAAGGCTCCCATCAATCCTATCAAACAGGTATATTTATTTTGTGATGAATTCACCAATTATAATGATGCTGAAATTGGTATAAAAGCCTTGAAATTATTAACTGCATTGGGCTACGAGGTAATTATTCCTAAGCATATTGAAAGTGGGAGAGCATGGTTGTCAAAAGGCTTGGTGCGTGAAGCAAAAAAAATTGCTAATAAAAATATCAGTTTATTGGGTGGCATTGTAAATGAACAAAATCCGATGATTGGATTAGAGCCATCCGCCATTTTAACTTTCAGAGATGAATACCCTGATTTAGCTACTGATGAAAATTTATTTTCTGCAAATGCATTATCAGCCAACAGTTATTTCATTGATGAATTCTTAGCAAAAGAAATTGAAGCAGGCAATATCAAAAAGGAGCAGTTTACACAGGATTCAAAATCAATATTGTTGCATGGCCATTGTCAACAAAAGGCAATTGGATCTTTAGCGGATACGGTTAAAGTACTTTGCTTACCCGCCAATTATCAGGTAGATACTATTCCGTCAGGTTGTTGCGGTATGGCGGGCTCATTCGGGTATGAAAAAGAACATTATGAGGTTTCAATGAATATTGGCGAATTGGTGTTATTTCCAAAAGTAAGAGCAAATAAGGATTCTTGCACTATTTCAGCTCCAGGCACTAGTTGTCGTCATCAAATCAAGGATGGAACTGGTGTACATGCCTTACATACTGTCGAAGTTTTATATGATGCCTTGAATGGCAATTAAAAAATATTTTCAACTAGAACTATTTCTTTTCAAACACACTCTTTAATAAAGCACTTGTTCTAGCCATTGGGTTTGCTCTTATTTCTTTTTCTTGAGAAGCAATTTCACTATATATACCATTCATTGATTTTTCAGTTACATAGGCTGTTAAGTCAGGGTTCATCTTTTTTGAAAATGGAATCGCATTATAAGTAGTGATAATTTTCTCCCAATACTTTGTTGCATCCACTTTATCAAGTGATGTTTTGATAATAGGACTGAAACTATTTTTCAAGTCCATCTCTGTTTTTGATTTTAAATAAGTAGTAGCAGCTGTTTCATTTCCTTTTAAAATATTAATTCCGTCTGTGATACTCATTTCTTTAATTGCTTTTACAAAAATGGGAGCGGCGGTATTACAAGCATCTTCTGCTGCGCGGTTCATACTTAATATAAAATCATCGGCCAGCTGATTCATGCCTAGGCTTCTAATGGTATTTTCAATTTTTTGAGCTTCTGGGGGCATTAAAATTTTTAAAGCAGCATTTTTGAAAAATCCATCTGATTTTGACAGATTAACACATCCTTTTTCTGCACCAATTGTAAGGGCTTCTTTTAGACCATTAGCAATATCTTGACTACTTAAACCAGCGCCCTGTTCACTCATGATATTAGTTGCTTTTTTCAATAAACCTTGAAGTCCCTGTGCATTTGTAGATACACTTAATAATAAAAATGCTAAGAGTAGAATGTTTTTCATAATTGGTATGTATTTAATAAAATTAGTTTATTTCAAAATAGTAAGTGTAAATTATAAAATATACTATTTCTTAATAAGCAAGACGTGGTTTTTGGCATATTTTGCGTATTTTTATATTAACTTATTCCTTTATTTGTAAATAGGTTAAAAAATATACTTCAAGTTGTAATTATATGAGAAAAAAATATTTCATTTTTTTACTTTCTTTGTCATTTATAGTAGGACTTTTTTCTTGTCAAAAGGAAGTTGACTTTGGTGCACAAATCACCAAACTTAATCTTCAAGTTGACTCATTAAAAAGTAGCAGAGATTCTTTAGAGAAAGCATTACAACTTAGTAATACAAGTATAATTGAATTGCAGAAAAATAGGGACTCATTAGCAGGGGTTTTAGTTATCGCCGACTCGGTATACAAAAAGCTAAGTTTATCTAACAACAATTTATTAAAGTCATTAGATACCATTAAAACCCAACTTACTGGTATTGGTACACAGGTTAGTGCATTAACAACACAACTAGCATTAAGTAATACAAATATTACTACTATCAATACCCAATTAGTATCTTTAAATCAACAATACACCGATTTATTGGTTAAGTTCAATTCATTGTTAACTCAGTTGAATAACATATCTCCCTTTTCTTTATCTACAAGTCTTGCTGCTTATTACCCATTTACTGGTAATGCAGTTGACAGTAGTGGAAATGGTAATAATGGTACTGTAAATGGAGCAAGTTTAACTACTGACAGATTCGGAAGTGCAAATAGTGCATATTATTTTAATGGCACTGGAAATTTTATATCTGTAACTAATAAAACCTTGACTTTGAGCGGAAGTTTCACAGTAAGTTGTTGGGTAAAATTAAATAACCTGACTCCATCGTATTTTGATGAAGCCATATTTAGTCAATGGGATGACAGAAAAGCTACAAAATTTTTAATAGGGTATCGAAATGATAATACGCAGTCTCAATCTGGATTTTCATTTTATAAATATGGAGCTAATGCGGTTGGGTATAACAATTATCAAACCAATTGGACCGCAACTACAGCTTGGAATCAAATTGTAGCAACTTATGAACTAGGCTTTGTAAGTAAAATATATATAAATGGGTCAATGGTATATTCTACAGCTAGTGTTCCAGCTGCACTCTCTAATCCTAGTTCTACGGTAACACCCATTGAAATTGGCCATGCACATGGACAATATGGGGATCTGTGGTTTAATGGCTATATTGATGATATTCGAGTACATAATCGAATATTATCCGATTCGGAAATTAGTTATTTAGCTACTCACTAATTTATTAAAATGAAAAATTTTAGTTTTAAATTAGTATTCATAATTTCAATCGCAGCATTGTCATTTATAGCATGTACAAAGGTTGATTTTACGCCAAATTTGAAGATCGTTTCCACTGAATTAGATAGCTTAAAAGTTAGTAATGACTCCTTATTTAGACTTTTAGCTAAAAATAATGCAATGATTACTTCTTTACAAAAAAGTAAAGACTCATTTTCATTAGTACTAGATAGTACAGTTAACATTCTAAAAAAAGTAGATAGTAGTAATTCAACAATCATTAATTCGCTAGATACAATAATCACAAAGCTAACTTTGATTAATACGCAAATAACCGATTTTAATAATCAGTTAAAACTCACTAATGCAAATATCACGGGCATTAATACGCAGCTAACCACATTGAATAAACAGTACGCTGATTTACTTATTCAATTCAATATAATTGCTATTCAATTAAATACATTGCCTCAAATTTCTATTACAAGTGGATTAATTGCCTTCTATCCGTTTAATGGGAATGCAAACGACAGTAGTGGTAATGGTAATAATGGAACCGTGACCAATGCAATTTTAACATCGGACCGATTTGGGAGATCAAATTCGGCATATAATTTTGATGGGAATGGTGATTATATAAATTGTGGAAATAAAGCTAATTTAAATTTGACTGGCTCTATGTCAATTAGTGTTTGGGTTTATGCGAATAATTTTAATACCGATCATGGTGTTATTAGTAAAATGAATGTTACTACTACATCACCCTATGGATTGTTAACCAATAATAACAGAATGCGTTGGGATATTGGCAGTGATTATATTTTTTCAAACACCTTTAGTGCTGGACAATGGATAAATATTATTAGTACTTATGATTCAAAAACGTTAGTTAAAAATATTTATGTTAATGGTGTTTTATCCTCTAATGGAATTTCGACAAAAACAAGCATTCCTGTAAATACTGATAATTTATACATAGGCACCCATCAGCCATCAAAAGTAAGTACCTGGTCCTGGGATGGTAAAATTGACGAGGTTCGAATTTATAATAAGGTGCTAAATAGTAGCGAAATAGCTTATTTATCAAGCAATTAGACCAGATTCTGGTTTTCCACCGAATGTTAATGTTGTTTTAATTTATATGTTAAAAAAAACATATAAATTTGATATAATCTATTCCCCCCGATAGGTTCATTTAAAACACTTCACTATGAGGGGAATAATTTATGCATTAATTGCAACAGTATGCTTTAGTTACAGCACTAAAGCACAGTCAATCACACCATTTACTTTAAACATTGGGGGATTCAATGGTACTCAAAGTGGTTACACTTTAACGGTAAGTACTGGAGAAACTATTTCCAT
>CAIYUO010000076.1 GCA_903929425.1 uncultured Bacteroidota bacterium | reverse complement strand
TATTATAAATATATACATTTTATTAAACAAATAATAAGCTCAAATTCTTAAATCTAACTCCCGTTTCTAATCTAAGTAGTTTTATTTGACATAGATAAAAATTTACTAGTTCAAATTATGAAAAAAAACATGCATAAGTATTAATACGCTAAAATTAATAACTGAATTTTAATAATATTCATTGTTACAAACAAAAAGTTCCCAATTTGGGAAATTTTAATTAACTTTGAAATCTAATTTGATGAGATTGATAGCTAAGAAAACGATATTAAATTTTATAGCCCTAAATCCAGATGTAGAACAGTCTTTGTTAACATGGCACAAAGAGGCAAAGACTGCAAAATGGAATGCTCCCTCGGATATTAAGTTAAAATATCCCGCTGCAAGTATCTTGAATAATAATCGGGTTGCATTTAATTTAAAAGGAAACCATTATAGACTTATTGTTAGAATAAATTATGCCGCTAAAATTGTGTGGATTAGATTTATTGGTACCCACACTCAATACGATAAAATTGATGCAAATAATATATAAAGTATTTTATGAAATATAAATTAATCAAAACAAAAAAAGAGTATCAATCCGCGATTGACAGATTAGATAAAATTTTTGATGCTAAAAAAGGAACTGCTGAAGCAGATGAATTAGAATTGCTCTCCACACTAATTGAAAAATATGAGGATGAATTATATCCAATAGCTTTGCCAGACCCTATCGAAGCAATAAAATTTAGAATGGAACAAATGAGTTATTCGCAAAAAGATTTAGCTGAAATTATAGGACTAAAAAGTAGAGCCAGTGAAGTTTTAAATAAAAAAAGAAAGCTTACGTTAGAAATGATTAGAAATTTAAATGAAGCTTTAAATATACCAACCGATATATTAATTCAGGATTATTAATTTACGCTCTTACTCCCACTCTCAAAAATTCCATTAATCAGTATCGCTTTTTTCTTATTGGGTTTAAACCAATTTAAAAATTGAAACATATCTGTTTCAGCAATTGCTACACAACCCGCTGTTGGCGCATACTTTTCATTGGCTACATGAAAAAAGATAGCGCTCCCTTTTCCTTTAACTATAGGATTTGTATTGTATTCAATTACCATACAGTATTTATAATCAATACTCTTTAATTTTAAATACTCAAAAGATTTCGCAGTAGTCTCTCCGCGCACATATTTATTATAATCCTCAGAACTGGAATCATCTATCCATTTATCTAAAGAGTCTACTTGTTGAACTGGAATTTTTGTTTTTACCTCACCTTCATAACTATACAATTGACCCAAAGCATATAAGCCGGTTGGCGTTTTTCCATCTCCCTCTAGCTTTTCATTCTCATTTGCAAAACCATTACGTCCAATACTTGCCCTAACCGGGTTGATTGCTATTTTCCACTTACCACCTTTTTTAACAAGACCAGTAACCAAGTATGCGGGATACAATTTTGGATTTTGATAAGAAACAACAAGCTGCTTTACTTTGCCAAGGTCTTTATTTTCATTTATATCTGTAATAATATGATTTACAACATAAAGAGAATCGGCATTTTGTCCATCAACAAGCAAGGAGCTAAAAAGGATTGCAACAGAAAAGAGTAGTTTTTTCAATTTGTTAAGCTTGATTTAATAACAATCCTCAATTTAAGAAATATAAAAATATTGTTAGGGTCAATTTTTTATTATTTGAGGAATAAGATGCGGCTTTATCATATTCTTTAAACCTTCTTGCATACTATTTGTTAAATTGCATAACTATGATAGGTCACCGTTTTGTAAATTTTATTCCAGGCGAAAATTCCAAGTCCAAGTTTGAGCAAATGTTGGACATATTTACGCAATTACTTAATTACACAAGTGGTGATGCAAGCGAAGCCTTGGACTGGATGAATCAATTAGACCGAACCCATAAATTTACTGACGACAATTATGGGGTAGGTGATTTTATTGAGGACTTAAAGCAAAATGGATATTTAAAAGAAAATCCACAGGATGGTAAATTTGCGATCACGGCTAAAACAGAGCAAACGATTCGACAAAAAAGCCTCGAAGAAATTTTCGGAAAATTAAAAAAAGCAAAACAAGGAAACCATAGTACCACCAAAGCGGGTCCAACAGGTGATATTAATTCAGACACACGATCATTTCAGTTTGGCGATTTAATGGAACAAATTGATTTTACGGAGAGCATTAAAAATGCTCAAATAAATAGAGGGGTCGACGCTTTCTCTATGCATGAGGACGATTTAGTGATTAGAGAAGCTGATTTCAAAACACAAACTTCAACTGTGTTGATGATTGATATTTCACACTCTATGATTTTGTATGGTGAGGATAGAATCACGCCAGCCAAAAAAGTAGCGATGGCGCTTTGTGAACTGATCACGAAAAAATATCCTAAAGACACGATTGATATTGTCGTATTTGGCAACGATGCATGGCAGGTAGAAATTAAAGACCTACCTTATTTACAAGTAGGACCTTATCATACCAATACCGTTGCTGGGCTTGAGTTAGCCATGGATATATTGCGTAAGCGAAAAACAGCGAACAAGCAAATATTTATGATTACTGACGGCAAACCAACCTGTTTAAAAATAGGCGGCAAGTATTATAAAAATAGTTTTGGATTAGATCGCAAGGTGGTTAATCGATGTATTAATTTGGCGGGACAATGTAAAAAATTAAAAATTCCCATTACCACTTTTATGATTGCATCTGATCCTTACTTACAAAAATTTGTAGAAGAGTTTACCGAAATGAACAATGGTAAAGCCTACTTTGCATCACTTGACAATTTAGGTAGTTTTATATTTAATGATTTTGAAAGTGGAAAACGAAAAACAGTTTATTAATTATGAGTAAGAAAATAGATATATCTAAAATCCTAACATTAGGAGATTTAAAAAAATCGGGATATCAACCCAAGTCCATTAAGGATGAAGTGCGTGATAATTTAATTGTAAGCATTCAAAAAAAACAAAATGCATTTGAAGGCATATTAGGATATGAGGATACCGTGATTCCTGATGTTGAACGAGCTTTATTAAGCCGACATAATATTTTGTTTTTAGGTTTAAGAGGGCAAGCAAAAACAAGAATGGCGCGCCAAATGGTGGACCTATTGGATGAATACATACCCACCGTAGCAGGTAGTGAAGTCAATGATGACCCATTACAACCCTTAAGTCGGTTCGCTGTGGATTTAATTGCTGAACATGGCGATAATACACCTATTCATTGGGTGCACAAAAGCGCAAGATATGGTGAAAAGTTGGCCACACCCGATGTTAGTGTGTCTGATTTAATTGGTGACATTGATCCTATTAAAGCGGCTAATTTAAAATTGAGCTTTGCCGACGAAAAAGTAATTCACTATGGTATTATTCCAAGAAGCAATCGTGGCATTTTTGTGATCAATGAATTGCCAGATTTGCAAGCAAGAATTCAGGTTTCTTTGTTTAATATTTTACAAGAAGGGGACATACAAATACGTGGTTTTAAATTACGCATGCCGCTGGATATTTTATTTGTGTTTACAGCTAACCCCGAAGACTATACCAATCGAGGAAGTATTGTAACACCCTTAAAGGATAGAATTGAAAGTCAAATTTTAACGCATTATCCAAAGAGTATCGAAACATCACTCGCAATTACCGAACAAGAAGCTAATATTTTACCAATTCAAAAAGAAAAAGTAGAAGTAAGTGATTTGGTAAAGCGTTTAATTGAACAAGTTTCTTTTGAAGCAAGAACCAATGAATTTGTAGATAAAAAAAGTGGTGTGAGTGCACGTTTAACGATTGCGGCTTATGAAGCAGCAGTGAGTAGTGCCGAGCGAAGAGCCATTATTCATAATGAAAAGCAAACACAAATTTGGATCAGTGATTTGTCAGGTATCATACCAGCCATCACTGGAAAAATTGAATTGGTATATGAAGGGGAACAAGAAGGTCCTTATGAAGTAGCTTTGAACTTGTTGAATAAATCTATTCGCACCGTGTTCATTTCTTATTTTCCCAATCCAGATGAAATTAAAAAGAAAAAGCCAGTTAAAAAATCTGCCGAAGGCGCAGTTCAAAAGCAGCCAGAGAATCCATATGCATTAATTACAAAATGGTTTGATGCTGGCAATCATTTGGATTTATTGTTAGACATGAAGGACGAAGACAAAGTGGTTGCGTTGTATAAAGTGGATGGCTTGTTCGGTATTGTTAAAAAACATTTTCCACAAGCAAATGAAAAGCAAGCAGCTTTACTAATGGAATTCGTATTACATGGTTTATCAACCTATTCGCTGATTAGCAAAAAAATGATTGATGGAAAAATTGAATTCAAAGACTTAATGGGAAGTATGATGAATTTAGGTTCCATGAATTTTGAAGAAGAAGATGACACAGATTATTGATAATCAACATAAAACGCAGTGCATATAACCCTAAAAAATTGAAGTTTCATATTTAATTGACCCCTGAAAAGGGGTCTTTTTTTTATAGCCTTTCACCATAAAAAATTTTATATAAACATAACTTTGAACTTTAAAAATTTGAATTTAACTTCAAAAAAATTTTCAAAAATGGTTGACCTTTTACTGACACTTCCAAGATTTGCTATTATTATTATTTTAGCAATTGTATTTAATTTATTTAGTCAAGCCTTACTCTTTTTATTACATAAATATTCATATAGAGGTATTTTTAAAGGACAAAATTCTGATGTGTTTATTTCTTCTTTAAATATTGTTTTTTCACTAATCATAGCTTTTGTTTTTATTGGAGTTTGGCAAAGTCATTCCAATGTTACCAATGTTGTTTTAAAAGAATCAGAGCTCATGGTGGACATTAATACCAATATTAATGGTTATGCTGAAGATCAAAAAAAATTAGCAGTACCAGCCTTTCGAGATTATGTTGAAGAGGTTGTTTATAAAGAATATGATTCTATTCATTTAAAGAATAAACAAGATATAAATGCTATTCATAAACTAAATAAGTTTAACAATATTGTGCTTGCTTATGAACCAACTACAAATGGTCAACTAGCCTTGCATCAAGAAATTCTTAAATTGGTTTCTGAATACAAAAATATTAGAAGAGAGCGATGTAATTATAATGAACCCTTAATTGCAAATATTTTGTGGGATATATTAATATTTATAACCTTTTTATATATTTTTTTACTTTGTCTATCACACATTGAAAAATTGAGTGTTCACTCTTTTTTAGTTTTTATTTTCACCTGCTCCATAAGTACCATTTTTGCTTTATTAATTTTATATGACAGGCCATTTTCAGGACCACAAGCAATAGATTACTCATTTTTAAAAGAAGCGTTTATTAATAACATTAAATAAAATTACTTTTAAAAAATTAAGCAAAAACAATAAAAATCCCTTGCTTTCTTTAACTTACAGCAAAATAATTTATATGCGTAAGTTTATATCAGCGATTGTAATATTGTTGTTAATATGTGTTTTCACAGCACAGGCACAAAACATTCCAAGTCCAATGGATCATTTTGGTTTTAGTATTGGCGACAATTATCATTTAGCCAACTTTACACAAACCGAAGCTTATTTTCAAAAAGTTGCTGCAAGTACCAATAAAGTAAAGTTGCAAATAATTGGTAAAACGGAAGAAGGACGCAACCAATATATGTTAATTGTTTCCGACCCGGCAAATATCAAACAGCTAGCAAAGTATAAATCAATATCTCAAAAATTAGCAAGAGCTGAACAGCTTTCAGATGAGGAAGCTAAACAATTAGCAAAGGATGGAAAATCGGTTGTATGGATTGATGGCGGTTTACATGCTACTGAGGTAGTAGGTATACATCAATTAATTCAAACGCTTTATACCGTTTTAACAAGAGACGATGAGGAGACAAAACGAATTTTAAAAAACACCATCATATTATTTGTTCATGCAAATCCTGATGGACAAGAATTGGTGTCTAATTGGTACATGCGTAATAGTGACACCTTAAAACGTTCAACTGAGTATTTGCCTCGTTTATATGAAAAATATATTGGTCATGATAATAACCGCGACTTTTTCATGTTAAATATGAGTGAATCCAAAAACATGAGTCATCAATTGTATATAGAATGGATGCCACAAATTTTATACAATCACCATCAAACCGGCCCTCCAGGTACCGTAGTTGCTGGCCCTCCTTATCGTGATCCATTTAATTATGTTTATGATCCATTATTAGTAACAGGAATCGATGCGGTGGGTGCTGCAATGAGTAGTCGTTTAAATGCCGAAGGTAAACCTGGTTATACCATGAAGAGTGGATCAGTTTATTCTACTTGGTGGAATGGTGGTTTACGAACTGCAGCATACTATCATAACATAATTGGGTTGCTTACAGAAATTATTGGAAACCCAACACCAAGTAAAATTCCTTTAGTACCTCAAAGATTAATTCCTAATAGTGCAACGCCCTATCCTATCACTCCACAAAAATGGTATTTTAAAAATTCAATTGATTATTCGGTTTCCTTAAACTATGCAGTATTAAACTATGCATCCAGATATAAGGATGAGTTGTTGTATAATATTTACACAATGGGTAAAAATAGTATTGAAGCAGGTAGTAAAGACAATTGGACCTTGTCTCCTAAAAAAGTTGAAATGCTAAATGAAATATTTAAAGCAGATAAGAAAGAAGTAAAAGGGGATACCCTTCCTGTTGAATACTTTGCTAAAGTTTATAATAACAAGGAATTAAGAGATCCACGAGGATATATTGTGTCGGCTAATCAAACTACTACCTCAACTGCATTTATAAATATATTAATCCATAGTGGTATTAAAGTACAAAAAGCAACTGCTGAATTTAAGGTAGCTGGAAAAACCTATCCTGCCGGTTCATATATTGTTAAAACCAACCAAGCATTTAGACCACATGTATTAGATATGTTTGAGCCACAGGACCACCCCAATGATTTTCAATATCCAGGTGGGCCTCCAGTTAGACCATATGATGCAGCAGGTTGGACACCCGCATTTACAATGGGAATTTCATTTGATAGAATTTTAGATGATTTTAATGGACCATTTGAAAGCATAGCATATGGTGAATTGCAAACGCCAAAAGGAAAAATTATAAATGCTGAATTGAACACCAATGGATATAAATTTTCTACCAATGATAATGCTTCCTATATAGTTGTAAATGATTTATTAAAACAAGGTGCAAGTGTTTATAAAACAAAGGACGAATATTATGTAAGTTATTCAGATCAGTTTAAAGATTTCACCAACTTCAAAAACTTGATTACCAAATTAAGTAATGAAAATGGTATTGTCTTTAATGCGGCAACAACTAAACCGTCCAATGCACAACAAATTGTAAAGCCACTTCGTATTGGTTTATGGGATAAGTATGGAGGATCAATGCCGTCGGGTTGGGTTAGATGGATTCTTGAAAAACATCATTTTCCATTTAACTTAGTGTATGCAAAGGAAATTGATGCAGCTAAATTAAATGACAAATATGATGTCATTGTTTTTGTAGATGGTGCAATCCCAGCATTAAAAGCGGAGCCTTCTCCTTGGGATGATAAAGAGCCAAAAGAGGATGATATACCGGCTGAATTTAAAGAACAACTTGGAAAAATTACTGCACAAAAATCAATCCCTGCTTTACAAAATTTTTTGAATAACGGCGGTAGAATAGTAACCATTGGCTCAAGTGCCAACCTAGCATTTTATTTAAACCTTCCGGTGAAAAATGCATTAGTTGAAATGGTAGCGGGAAAAGAAAAAGTATTACCAGGTGAAAAATTTTATATCCCAGGAAGTGTAATGCAAGTAGATGTTAATAATAATTACTTACCGAATTGGGGTATGAATAATAAAGCAGACGTATATTTTAGTGCAAGCCCTGTATTTAAATTATCATCAATTGCCATAGCACAAAAGGAGGTAACTCCATTGGCATGGTACGCAAGTGCATCAACCCTAAGGAGCGGGTGGGCTTTTGGTCAATCATATTTACAGGATGGGGTAGCTGCCTTTGAAGCGAAAGTAGGAAAAGGTATATTATATGTATATGGACCTGAAATAACTTTTCGAGGTCAAACGCAAGGGACTTATAAAATGCTATTTAACCAATTATACAATTAATTTAAACTAAGATTACCATTCTCAATTCTTAAATTTTTTGGATGCTCAGGTTAAAAACTAAAAATTTTT
>CAIYUO010000075.1 GCA_903929425.1 uncultured Bacteroidota bacterium | reverse complement strand
GCAGCCACTGGACAAACGTTTTCACAAGGAGCGTTGTCACAATGTTGACACATTAATGGTTGGAATACCACTTTTGGATTTTCCATATCACCACTATAATATTTATCAATACGTAACCAATGCATTTCATGACCACGTAAAACTTCGGGCTTACCTACAATCGCAACGTTGTTCTCTGCATTACATGCTACCACGCAAGCACCACAACCGTTACAAGCATTTAAGTCAACACTCATACCCCACTTAATTCCTGGACGATCATATACAGGATATATAGTAGCGTCTTTCGCAAAATTTTCTAAAACTTGTTCGTCAGTCATTTTATCGCCACCCATCATTTGACCACGATATTCACTAGCACGCTCTTCAATAATTTCTTTAGGATTGTGTTTGTATTCAGCTAAAGTCAATTCTTTCATTACCTCAGTACGATTACCTTGTGCAGTATCGTAACGGAAATGCGTTTGTGTTAAAGCCACTGGATAAGTTTCACCAGTAACTGTCATAGTAACATCAGCACAGCTATAATTTACAGTACCATTTTTAATACATGCTAAAGGGAATGCATTTTTACCAGTACCAATAACTGCTTTACCCATTGCTTCCGTACGGCCGTAACCAACTGCGATACCCACTGTTTGAGGGTGTGTACCAGGAATGATTAAAACAGGAAGTTCAATTGATTTTCCATCCACCGTTAACTTAACCACTTTCTTAGGAGGTTGTACCTCATAAGCATCAGCTTGACCTGGATTGTTTAAATCAATATTTAATAATGTTTTCGCCATTGATGGGGAAACAATAATATAGTTATCCCAAGTAGCACGTGTTACTGGATCTGGTAACTCTTGTAACCATGGGTTACTTGCACCTTGACCAGCACCGATTGCCACTTTTTGGTATAATGCTAATTCAATTTTAGTAGATGGTTTTGCTGCGTTTACTGCAATTAAAGAAGCTGCAACTGCGCCTGCATTAATACTTGCACCACTCACAACAGGAGCAGCAGGATTAATAACACCGTCTTGTAATGATTTATTCCAACCGCTTTCGCCACCTAATTTAGTTGACCAGTAATTTTTTACATAACTAGTATATTCGGTAGCATCACCAGACCATTTTAATAATGAGTCTTGGAAAGCACGTGTTTTAAATAAAGGAGAAATGGTAGGTTGGATAAATGAAATATGACCTGTTACTGGTTCAGCATCACCCCAACTTTCTAAGAAATGATGATCAGGAATTACATATTTACAAACAGCAGCAGTTTCATCAACCTTACCGCTAAATGAAATAGTTGTTTTTACTTTCGCTAAAGCAGCTTTTACTTTATCCGCAGCAGGCCATGTATATACAGGGTTAGCACCTTGGAATAAAACAGCATTTACTTTACCAGCGTTCATCTCATCAATTAATTTAGCAAAGTCGCCATCAATACCTTGACGATAATTTACAGTAGCACCAAAATTAATGGTAGTACCATTTGCACCGATCGCATCGTTAATTGCATTTACAACAACTTGAATGTCTTTATCATTGCTACCAGCAACTACTAAAGCAGCACCTTTGTTTTCAGTTAATGCCTTTGCAGCAGCTTCGATAGCTACTTTTAATTTTGCATCCACTCCAGCAATTTCACCACCTTTCACTGCACTTAATAAAGCAACAGCAATAGCGCCGATTTCAGAAGGACGACATAAATATTTTTCATCTGCGTTAGAGCCTGTTAAGCTAGCCACTGTTTCAAAGTGAATATGCTTGCTCATGGCAGGATGCTGTTCATCAATTTTTTTACCAGTTGCATATTGTCTTGCAAATTCAACAGGGCTTAACCAAGTACCTAAAAAGTCAGCACTCAATGAAACAATTGCTTTTGCATTTTCAAAATGGTAACTAGGAATAACTCTTTTACCATAGCTCGCTTCATTCGCTAATAACATACCACTGAATGAATCAGCGTCATAAGTTACATGCTTGCTACCAGGATATTTAGCTAAGAATTTTGCAACCACTTCTTTAGTAGAAGGAGAAGTGATAGAACTTGTAACAATCACCGCGTTGCCAGATAATTCAGCAGCAATCGCTTTATCAATTGCTTCAAAAGTTGCTTCCTTACCAGCGATGGTTGGGAAACGTAAACGAGCTGTATCATATAAATCTAACACAGCAGCTTGCACTCTTGCAGAGGTACCGCCATTTGTAATAGGACTTAAAGTATTTCCTTCTAATTTAATAGGACGACCATCACGCACTTTAGCAACCACACTCACCACATCACCATCTTGCACATAGGTTGTTGCATAATAATCAGCGATACCAGGAACGATATCTTCTGGTTTGTTCGCGAAAGGAATTGCTTTTTTAATGGGCATTTCACAACTCGCAGCAGCCGCAGCAGCAGCTGTACTAAAACCTAAATATTTTAAGAAGTCACGACGAGGTGCTTTCGTTTGTAAAAAACCGCTATGGTCTTCAACAAAAGGAAGTTCTTCTTTGAACTCGTTGTTCACCTCTTTGTTATAGGCTTCAGATTTGTTTAACTCACCAAAGCTTTGCCAGTTCTTATTTTGCTCCATAATAATGTATATAAAATATTACGCGTCTTTATTAACTATTCTTTTTTGTTGATTCGTTTTTATACGAATCTCTTTTTATTAGTAGTGACATTTTTGACACTCAGTACCACCAATTTTTTCTACCGTGATTCCTTTCGTGCTATCAATTTTTCCAGATTTTAAATCTTCATGGAATTTTTCATAGATACTATAGAAACCATTGTCTTTAAATTGAACTTTTGTTTCTCTGTGACAGTTCACACACCATCCCATACTTAAATCAGCAAATTGTTTTACTTCACCCATTTTTTGTATTTCACCATGACATTGTTGACAAGCAATTTGTCCAGCATTTACGTGCTGTGCGTGGTTAAAGTAAACGTGATCAGGTAAGTTGTGAATACGCACCCACTCAATTGGTTTTGCTTTTGTAGCATCCCAAGGTTGACCTTCAGTGAAGCCAGCGTATTTGTATAATTTTTTAATTTCATTTGTACCATCTACTACTTCCCCATTTTCTCTTACTAAAGCTTCGCCTTTGTATTCGTTAATAGCAGCGTGACAGTTCATACAAACATTCACACTTGGTAAAGTCGCTTGCTTTCCTTGATAAGTTCCGGTATGACAGTATTGACAGTTAATTTGATTCACACCAGCGTGCACTTTGTGAGAATAATAAATTGGTTGTTCAGGTTGATAATCTTTAGAACGACCTAATCCCATTGCACCCACTGTTGTCATATAACCACCCGCTATAAATAATACGATTGCAATAAATGCGATGTAAGCTTTGTTACGATAAAAAGGAACAGGCTCTGTTGCAGGCATACCTACTTTATCATCGGATAATTTTTTCAAGTTGCTATTAACTTGTAATAATATTAACGCAACTACTGCAAGTATTAAACTAAGTAAACCAAAAACTAAAGTGCTGTCTGATGATTCCGCTGGAGCGCCTGCTGTTGCTGCGCCACCTGCTGGTGCTGCACCTGCTGCTGGAACTGATTTAATGTATGCTAATATTGCATCAATGTCTTTATCAGCTAACCCTGGGAACAAGTTCATTGCTGTTTTATTGTACTCATTGTACAATTTGTTAGCATATGGGTCGCCTGTTTTTAAGAATGCAGCAGAGTTTTTAATCCATGCATACAAATTCTTTTTCTCAGACCAACGACCTTCAACTCCGGCTAACGCAGGACCCGTTAATTTTTTATTAACCGCATGGCATGAGGCACAGTTTTGGGAGAAAAGGGCTTTCCCATCTTGCGCATTTAACTGGTTACCGATAGATGAACTAAGGGTGATAAATAGGAAGATCGAAACGATCTTAGCTAGGTTTCTTAAAATTGTCATATACACAAACAGTGTCTAGTGTGGAAAAATGTCCTTGAACGGGTGCAAATTTAGTTAAGAAAGCGTTTCAATACTAAGAATTTTGTGTTTTTTTTCACATTATTTTTTTCATGATTAATTGAGTTTCAAGGTACTCGGAATAAAAAATATGACCATTATCTCGAAAAAGTAAGGTTTCGTTAAACAGAATGAAAAATGTAGGTTTAATGGGACTTGATTTTGAAAAAAAAGGCCACCTTTGGGATAAATCGACCGATTCAATATAAATAGCTGAGACACTCTTTGAGTAATATGAAACTATTGTTTTATTGAAGTGATCGAAAAGAAAATGAATATAAATGAAGGGAATAAACAAATTACAGGCAAAATGGGGAGTTGGATCGGTCCAATTTTGGTTAATTATCCTAACTTTTGCTTTAGGCGGTAGTTTAAGTGGGAGGCTATGTAGCTTTTTATTAAAATTGGTGTTTTTGGAGAAAAATTGGGCATTTTGGCTTATTTATCCCATAATTTTGACCATTTTATGGCCATTTTCAGTACTTTTTGTAAGTTTCTTCACAGGGCAATTTTCCTTTTTTAAAGGCTATTTAAGTCGTGTAGGAGGTAAATTGTTGGGGCGTGTTGCGTTAGACGCGAGCATAGCGGGTTCAGTTGAAGCTCAAAGCGAAAAAACAGCAACAGCTTTGAAGGCTGCTTCAGGTACTAATGCTGACTTAGTATCAAACAATACACCGATTCATGTGGCCATATTTGCTTCAGGTGCTGGATCTAATGCACGTAAAATCATAGAATATTTTGAAGTAGGTTCGAAATTGACCGATGCGAATCAAAACACTAATATTCGACAACGAATTAAAATATCATTGATCGTTTGCAATGTGCCTACTGCTGGGGTATTAAATATTGCAAAAGAAAAAGGTATACCAACCTTGCTTATTAATAAGACTGAATTCGCAAACACTGGATATGTTGAAAGTTTACGCAATGCCGATATACATTTTATAGTGCTCGCAGGATTTTTATGGAAGGTTCCTTCGGTATTGGTGAAAGCATTTCAACCTGCTGTATCAGAAAATTTTAAAACGATTTCAAACAATACGAATAAGATAAATACGAATACGAACAAGGTGAAAGGCATCATTAATATTCATCCAGCACTACTTCCAAAATATGGAGGCAAGGGAATGTATGGAGCACATGTTCATGAAGCAGTGATTGCAGCGGATGAAAAAGAATCAGGCATCAGCATACATTGGGTGAATGAAAATTATGATGAAGGTGATATTATATTTCAAGCAAAATGTAATATTGAATCAAGTGATACACCCGAAACACTTGCTAATAAAATTCATGCATTAGAACATGCACACTTTGCAAAAACAATTGAAGGGTTGTTGAAGTAATTATTCTGGTGTGTAATGAAATCTTAAAGAAAATATGGTGATAATGTTATTAGATTGCGCATAGATAATTCTATGTTCTTTGTTTATTCTTCTACTCCAGTATCCAGAGAGTTCATATTTTAAAGCCTCTGGCTTTCCTATCCCTGAGTAAGGGCTACTAAGAATGTTTTCTAATAAAAGATTTATTCTTTTGATAATCTTAATTTGATTGTTAAGTTTCCAATATATTAAATCAGCTTTAGCATTATCGGTTAACTCTATTTCCAGAGATCTTTTAATTTTACTTTTGTTGTTTTGCCTGCCTTACCTTGTTGTATACTATCTAAAATGTGTTCTTTATTCTTCTTACTTGACAATAAATACAATGTTTCTTCAATTGAATTAAATGCCTCTTGAGATAACACTACAATATTTCCTTTCCCTTTTGGTCTCTTAACAATTATTTGGTTGCGATTATTTTTACAAACATGTTCAAGCTCAGATGCTAGATTACTTCTAAATTCTGTAACTGATAATACTTTAGTCATAAAATATTTTTGTACAAAATTACGTACATTTTTTAAATCAGCATTAAATCATTTTAAATTTAAATGAACAAAATATTTCAATATCTTAAATACGTATTTATACGCAACAAAAAACCCTACTCGTTGGAGCAGGGTTAAAATATTTTCTAAAGTAATTTTTCAATAAAGGACTAATATCGCCAAGTCAAAGCTTATTGCTACCTAAACTATCCAGGCATGCGAGAAATATACTTTTCTATTTCTTTGATTTGGTCCAATACTTGTTTTGTCGTTGGCTTGCATGCTTTTGCTTTACGGAAGTAATCTTTAGCAGCACGAAACTCACGCTTATTCATAAAAATTTGACACATACTTAAAAAGGCAACGGCTTCAGATTCTTTATCTGGAATACCAGCACGAATAGCTGCGCGTATATATGACTCACCTTGTTTGGTATCGCCTTTTTGCATTGCCATCATACCTAATTGTAATTTATTTGCACCTTCGGCTTCAGGCATAGCTGAACCTAATTCATTACTTTTTTTCAAGTGTTTTTCAGCCGTATCAAAGTCCTGCTTAGCCATCGCAATATTACCTTTGATTGTATAGTAGGTACTACGAATAGGCGTATATAAAAGCTGAGGCCACCAAATAGTTGATAAAATACGTTCAACTTCTTCCATATCCCCTGCTTCCATTGGGGCTTGCACTAAACGCAATGGGCCAACGAAAAAATGGCTCAAAACACCAATTAAACCCAAAAAATATAATGGAAAAACAGGCCAGAAACCTGCAAAACCTGATAATTCAAGGCCTAAACCAATGATTACAGCTAAAAAGCTAAGCCAAAGTCGATACTTAATAATGATATTATAAAAGCCCATGTATTTGTATTTGAGGTGTAAAGATACCAAAATATAGTGTCACTTAAAAAGAAGTAGTTATTTTTGC
>CAIYUO010000074.1 GCA_903929425.1 uncultured Bacteroidota bacterium | reverse complement strand
TTTTATATTTATATCATGGTATTTTATAGATAAAAGGAGTGAAATACTTGTTTTGATCACTTGAATAAAAGTAGGGTATTTTAAGATGTGAACCCAAATCACTCCTAAAATTGAATTGTTAATTTCTATTGTAGTATTAAACTATAATACATTTATAAATAAACACTAATACTATTATTAGTGTTAATATCTTAATATCTTTTTTATACACAGTTTTTAATTTTTAATTAATCATTTTACTAATTTCAAAATATACATAAAGACCTTTATTAATAGTCATATTAATATTTTATATATCCACTTTTTTACATTTTTTATAATCTTCTTTAGATAATACACATTTTCTGCACTGTTAATTAACGAGTATAATTTTACGTTTTTATAAATTTTACTACTCACTGATCTAATTTTAGTTATACTTATTATATAGTTATTAAGATGTTTTTTAGCTTTTTAAGGGGATATCCACGATTTTTTTATTTATCCACTAAGTGGTTGTGTATTTTTTATCTGCAAAAACAGGCTAAAATTCAACCTATACTGATTTTTACTTGAAATAAACCTTTATTTTTGCTTTCCTAATAACTATATTATATATGTCAATTATTCAGAACATTAGAGAAAGAGGTGCTTGGATTATTTTTGGAATTATTGCAATTGCTTTAATCGCATTTTTATTACAAGATGGAATAGGCCGTAAGAATCGTAGTAATGATATTACAACCCTAGGTAAAGTAAATGGAGAAGTTATTAATAAAATAGCATTTGACGAGAAATTAGATATACAAGTACAACAATATGCTGCTCAGGGAGTTAAAAGAGAACAAATGATTGGTTATTTATGGGAACAAGAAATATCCAGATTATTATTTAAAACAGAAGCCGATAAATTAGGTATAACTGTTGGATCCAAAGAATTATCAGATGTATTATTTGGTAATGAATCTCCCTTTAGACAAGAATTTACAGATAAAAACACAGGTGAATTTAAAGTGAATGACGCTAAAAATGCAATAGCTCAAATAAAAAAGAGCAAGAATAAAGAGCAAATAAATCAAATTGAAAAAGTTTATATCGAACCTGCGATTGAAAATAGAATTAGAAACAAGTATCAAGCACTAGTTGTTAGGGGTGTTCAAATTCCAAAATGGTTAGCTGAAAAACAATATGCCGAACAAAATAGTATTGCTTCCATAAAATATGTTGGTGTATCTTATAATACCATTTCTGATAGCTCAATAAAAGTAAGTAACGATGATATTGCTGCTTATTTGAAAGAAAATCAAGCGGCTTATCAAGTTGATGAAACGTCTAGAAATATTGGATATATTGGATTTAGTGCAGCTCCAACTTCATCAGATTCTTTAAATGCAAAAAATGAAATAAATGCATTAAAAGAAGCGTTTAAGTCAGCAACAGATGATGCTGCTTATTTAAATAAGGTAGGAACCGAAATACCATTTTATAATAGTTACATAAGTAAAAAGACATTGCAAATCCCAGAAAAGGATTCCGTTTTAAGTATGGGTGTTGGTAATGTATATGGACCTTATGTTGACGGTAGAAATTATACCATTGCAAAATTATTGGGCACAAAACAATGGTCTGATAGCACAAGCGTTAGACATATTTTAATTGCTACTAATAATCCACAAAATGGTCAGCAGGTTAGAGACGACAGCACTGCTAAAAAAATCATTGATAGTGTAAGCGCTGCAATTAAGGGTGGTGCTTCATTCGAAACTTTGTGTGTTCAATATTCTGACGATGGAGGAAGTAAAGCAAATGGAGGTAATTTAGGAATGTTTGCACAGGCACAAATGGTACCTGCATTTAATGATTTTGCATTTGATAATCCGGTGGGTACTAAAAGTGTAATCAAAACAGAATTTGGTTATCACTATATTGAAATTTTAAAACAAACAGCAAAGGGGCCTGCGTATAAAATATCTTATTTATCAAAGCCCATTAATCCAAGCAACGAAACCATAAACGCGGCAGCAACCGCAGCCGCTCAATTTGTTGCAAACAGCAAGGATGTTAAATCATTTAATGAAAATGCGGTTAAACAAAACAAACAGGTTTTACCTGCAACTGGAATTAAGGCAAACGATTTTGAAATACAAGGAATTGGTGAAACAAGACAAATGGTTCGTTGGGTTTTTGAAAAAAATGTAAATGCAGTTTCAGAGCCCTTTGAGATCGCAGATAATTATTTAGTTGCTGTTATTACAAGTGAAGAAAAAAAGGGTTTATCAAGTGTTGAGGCTGCAAGACCAAAGGTAGAGGGTATTATTAGAGATCAAAAGAAAGCCGAAAAAATTAAAATATCTCTTAAGGGTAGTTCATTAGAGGCTATTGCATCCAATGTAAAAGGATTGGTTCAAAATGCTGATAGTTTAAGTTTTGCAAATAGTATTGTACCAGGTTTGGGAAATGAACCAAAAATAATTGGAGCTTCTTTTAATAAGTCATTAATAAATAAAACAAGTACACCAATTGCGGGTAATTCGGGTGTTTTTGTAATATCTGTGAATAATCAAGGAGCATTGCAAGCCCAACAAGAGTTGACATTATATAAAGAAGAACTTTTAAACAGAACGAGAAGTTCTATATTTAGATCCAATGTTTCGCTTAAGAAAATTGCTAAAATTGAAGATAACAGATTTAAACTATATTAATACCCATGTCGGATAACATTATAAATAAAGTAACCGACAGCGGAATTATTTCAATAGATTTAACTACATTTTTACCCAATAATGAAATAGTACTTTTTGATATTAAGCCATACTTATTCATGGAATTAATATTAAAAGAAAAAGATTTTCGTGCTTCTTTGCAATCCATTGAATGGTCGTCTTTTCAAAATAAAATGGTAGGCATATATTGTTCTACCGATGCAATCATTCCCATGTGGGCAAACATGTTAATTGTTGCTAATTTACAACCCTTTGCAAAAGGTGTTTATTTTGGTGACGAAAACAAAGTTCGAGAACAATTAATTTTAGCAGAAATTAGCAACATAAACGCAAGTGATTACAACAACCAACGCGTGGTTATAAAGGGGTGTGGAGAAATTCACATTAGCGAAAGTGCCTATATTGCTATTACACAAAAATTAAGACCAACCGTTAAAAGTATAATGTTTGGTGAGCCTTGTAGCACCGTGCCTGTTTATAAAAGAAAGGACTAGATGGTTTTTTAATGTGCTTCCAACCAATTTTTACCAACACCAATTTCAGCTTCTACCGGCACATCATTAGGCAAAACCATAGCCGATGTCATACATTTAAGAATCAATGTTTTAAGCTCCTGCAATTCTGATTCAACTGCATCAAAAACCAATTCATCGTGTACTTGTAAAATCATTTTAGATTCCCAGGTTTTCTTTTTCATTTCTCGGTGTACGCTTATCATTGCTAATTTTATCATATCTGCTGCCGAACCCTGTATAGGCGAGTTAATAGCATTGCGTTCAGCAAATCCTC
This sequence comes from uncultured Bacteroidota bacterium, assembly GCA_903929425.1. Classification (GTDB taxonomy): domain Bacteria; phylum Bacteroidota; class Bacteroidia; order Chitinophagales; family Chitinophagaceae; genus Sediminibacterium. Next base: position 19,465 of record CAIYUO010000074.1, on the reverse strand, counting down.
GAACTGTAAAATTTGAACTATTGATATCTCTCAACCAGCGTTTCCGACCCATTAGCGTTTCAACAAATCCCAACTCTTTTGCATTATTGATTTGCTGGTCCATATATTTTTGAATGTAAGGGAATTCCTTTTTATAGTTATCTATAATTTCTTTTGCTTCTGTTCTTGAAATGTTTAAATTTTCAGCTAGTCCAAATGCACCTTGACCATATATAATTCCAAAGTTGACACTCTTTGCTTTATAACGCATTTCTTTTGTTACGTCTTCCTCCCTTATTCCATATACCTTAGCAGCCGTTGCGGTGTGAATATCCTTTCCTTTTTTAAATGCGTCGCACATATTAGGGTCTCCACTTATTGCTGCAACAATGCGTAACTCAATTTGAGAATAATCCGCACTAACTAGTAATCGTCTTGGATCTCTTGGAACAAATGCTTTTCTAATTTCTTTTCCCCTCTCAGAACGGATGGGTATGTTTTGTAAATTTGGATTGGTACTACTAAGTCTTCCTGTTACCGCAACAGCTTGCGCATAACTTGTGTGAATTCTCCCAGTTTTAGGATTTATTAAAGCTGGAATGGCATCAACATAGGTTGATTTTAATTTTGTGAGCTCCCTGAAGTTTAAAATATCATCTACTATTTTATGTTTTGCGGCCATTTTCGATAGTACGTCTTCTCCGGTCGCATACTGACCCGTCTTTGTCTTTTTTGCTTTCGAATCTAATTTTAAAATATCAAATAACACATCACCAAGTTGTTTGGGAGAAGCTAAATTAAATCTAACACCTGCTTGTTCAAATACACTTTCCTCCGCTTTTTTAGCGTCTTGTTCTAACACCTTACTATAGTCATTTAAGAAGGTAGTATCCACTTTAACTCCTTCATATTCCATATCAACCAATACGCGTACAAGCGGATTTTCTACCTCCTCAAAAATTTTACCAACTGCTCTTTTTTCAATTAATGGTGTAAAACAATTTTTAAGCTGTAGGGTTATATCAGCATCCTCTGCTGCATATTCAGTAATTTTTTCCAATTCAACATCACGCATGGTTCCCTGGTTTTTACCCTTCTTACCAATGAGTGTTTCAATTGATACGGGTTCATAACCCAAAAATTGTGCACTAAGCAAGTCCATGCTACGCCTTCCTTCTGGCTCAATAACATAGTGTGCAAGCATGGTGTCAAAGGTTTTACCTTTAAACTCAACACCGTACCACTTTAATACTAAAAAATCATATTTTATGTTTTGACCTATCCAGGTGATGTCATTTTTTTCAAATAAACTTTCGAATAAGTTTAAAATATGTTTAGCACCGTCTTGTCCATCCCCATCATTTTTAACTGGAACATAATAACCCTCATGTTCTTTTATGCAAAAACTTAAACCAACCAACTGTACATTGTTCGCATCTATACCAGTTGTTTCGGTATCAATACAAATTTCTTTTTCTTGAATTAATTTATTGACCAATTTATTTATTGCATCGTCACCTACAATGGATACATATTTGTGAACGGTGTTGTTTATGTTTTTGTTGACAATGAGTTGTGGTAATTCATTCTCTTCCTCATCATTTGTAAATTCGTTTGTTATTTCGTCGTTTGGTTCTAAGATAGATTGTGTTGCATTTTCACTATCTAATATTATTGTTTTAGTTTTTACTTGTTTTTCTTTCGGTGCCCTTACCTCGTTCCCAAATAAATCAACTTGTTTTTCTTTTGCAACCTCTGTTACAACCTCAAATTCATTTCCTAATATGCGCTTACCAAGTGTTTTAAATTCTAATAAATTAAATATTTCTGTTAAGGCCGGAACATTTTTTTCTGATAGTTTATAATCTTCTTCATGAAATTGAACTGGTACGTTTGTAATGATTGTCGCTAATTTTTTACTCATAATAGCAGATGCCACACCATTTCGAACTTTTTCACCCATTGCGCCTTTTATTTTGTCTGCATTTGCTAGTACACCCTCTAATGTATCATACTCTTTTAATAATTTAGCTGCTGTTTTTTCCCCTACCCCCGGAATACCAGGAATATTATCAGCAGCGTCCCCCATTAATCCCAACATATCAACTACTTGGTCAACGCGCGCAATATCCCATTTAGATTTAATTTTTTCAGCATCTAATATTTCACGTTCATTTCCAAATGCTGGTGGCTTCCACATATATACATTTGGTTTAACCAATAATTGACCATAGTCCTTGTCGGGTGTTACCATATAAACTTCGTAGCCCATATCTGCAGCCTGCCAAGCTAATGTACCAATAACATCATCAGCTTCATAACCGTCGCATTCTACAACGGGAATATTAAATCCCTCTATAATTGCTTTAATATGTGGTAGCGAACTTAAAAGATCTTCAGGTGCTGCTTCCCTGTTTGCTTTATAGTCTGTAAAATCAGTATGTCTTTCAGTAGGTGCATGCGTATCAAAACATACGGCAATATGAGAAGGATTTTCTTTTTTAATTATTTCCAGAAGGGTATTGGTAAATCCGAATTGTGCATTGGTGTTAATACCTGTACTAGTAATTCTGGGTGTACGAATTAGTGCATAATAAGCACGATATATTAACGCTAATGCGTCGAGTAAATATAGTTTTTTAGACATACTGCTAAGTTAGCAAAAAAAACATCCCCAACGCATTTGCGAAGGGGATGTAAATAAAAACAAGCAATCAATTAAATACTTTTATATAAACTTCAACTATTTAATTTTGTATTTAAATTTATAGCGCTCATAAAGTTGTTTTTGTTTATTGTCTAAAGAAATATCTCTACCTTGAATAAATGCTTTTGTAATTTGATTTCCACGCATATCTAATATATCACCATCACTAATTACAATGTTGGCATCTTTACCCGTTTCGATAGACCCAGTTACATTATCAATTCCTAATATTTTTGCACTATTAAGTGTAATGGTACTTAAAGCCTCTTCCTTAGTTAGTCCATAGGTAACTGCAGTGCCAGCATTAAAACTTAGATTTCTTTGTTTTGTATTTTCGCTCATATCACTAACTGAAACTAAAACGCCCGCTCTTGTAAGTTGAGCTGGTAATTTATAGGGTTGGTCTACATCGTCATCTTCGGTATTTGGAAGTGCGTGTTGAGCACCCAAAATAACGGGTATATTATTTGCAGCTAAAATTGGAGCAATCTGAAAACTTTCGGTGCCACCTACAATTACAACCTTAAAGCCATAAGTTTTTGCCAAATCAATCGCAATTAATATTTGTTTTACTTCGTCTGCGCGAACAAATAACCTTTGTTGACCATTAAATAAACCACGCGTCGCTTCAAATTTCAAATTGTTAGACACATGATTTTTTTCTTGTAAATAAGCTTTCGCTTCAGTAAAGAATTTTTTCAAAGTTTCAACTTTATTAAAAGCTTCTTTTATTGGATCTGCAACCTGAGGTTGACGCATAAATCCACGTCCCCTTTGACGTACAATAAATGATGGAATTTCAATAAATTGGCCAATATCGGCTTTATATGCAGCGTCTTCATAGTTCCACGCATCAAGCTGTACTACACTAGATTGTCCATCAATAAGCTCTCCTTCTGGTGCAACGTGAGCTAATAATATACCATTTGACCTTAATACATTAGTGATTTTAGAATCAGTATTATAAGATACAATTGATCTTATGCTTGCATTGTTTTCTCCTATTTCAGCCAAGTCGTTACTTCCTCTTACACCATTTCCAACTTCTTTCAACCCCAAATATGAGTTAGATAATATTAATCCAGGATAAACTTGTTTTCCTGAACCATCTACTATTATAGCATTTGCTGGTGTTGCAATGCCCGAACCCACCTGTGTAATTTTACCTTTTTCAAATATCACCGTAGCGTCATTCAAAACAGTACCATTACCTACATGTACTGTTGCATGTATAATTGCGGTTGTTCCTTGTTGAGGTCCTGCAGGATAAATTGTTTCCTGTGCATTTGTTACTTTACATAACAATGCAAGAGACAATATAATTAAACTTGAATATTTCTTTTGCATGGTTTAGTTTTTTTCGTTTTCGTAAATAGTTGCCACATCGTCATCGTGATCATGATCGCCACAATTCAAAATTGTTTGTATGCTTGCCATTGCGGGTCTTGTTGGTGCACCTGCTTTTTTATCACCAACCATTTTTTGAACGAGTCTAGCTCTTTCAGCTGCAATCGTTTTGCGAGTGGTTGCATCTTTTTCGCGGTCAAAATAAACTACACCATCCACTATGGTATACAATGATTTTGCATAAATACTTAATGGATTGTCTGACCACAATACTAAGTCAGCGTCCTTCCCAGCTTTTATACTGCCCACTTTATTATCAACGTGTAATGCTTTTGCTGGATTAATGGTTACCATATTAAAAGCATCTTGTTCAGACACACCACCATATTTTACAACCTTACCCGCTTCTTGATTTAGGCGCCTAGCCATTTCAGCATCATCAGAATTAATACAAACATTTAAACCCACTTTTTGCATAATTGCTGCGTTATAAGCAATAGCATCTATAACCTCCTGTTTATACATAAACCAATCGGAGAAAGTGGAAGCTGTTGCCCCATGTGTTAGCATTTTATCAGCAACTTTATACCCCTCTAATATGTGTGTGAAAGTATTTACCCTGAATCCATATTTTTCAGCCACACGCATCATATACGTAATTTCAGGTTGAACATAAGAGTGACAAGTAATAAATCGTTTCTTATTCATAATTTCAACAAGTGCCTCTAATTCCAAATCTCTTCTTGTATTTGGATTTGCTTTCATCGCTTTTTGATAATCTACTGCTCTATCAAATGCATCATTTAAAACTTCTTCAACACCCATCCTTGTATCAGGGAATCGATTATTATTTGATGATGTTGTTCTTTTTACATTTTCACCTAATGCAAACTTTATAAAGGGATCAGCCCCAATAAATTTTAAACCCTCATCGGTTGCACCCCAGCGTAACTTCATTAATTGAGTTTGTCCTCCAATTGTATTTGCAGAACCATGTAAAATATGAGAAGTTGTAACGCCTCCGCTTAACTGACGATATATATTAATATCTTCTGGATTCATATTGTCACCAATACGAACTTCACTAGTTACTGATTGACCACCTTCGTTAATGGATAGTGCTCCAATATGTGAATGTTCGTCAATGATTCCTGCGCTTAAATGTTTACCTGTTCCATCAATTATTTTAGCGCTTGCATCTGAAATGTTTTTCCCAACCTTTGCAATTTTACCAGCTTTCACTAATACATCTGTATTTTCTAATACACCTTCTTTTTCGCTAGTCCAAACTGTTGCATTTTTAATTAATATGGTTTCTTGATTAGGAATAGTTTCATTTCCAAATCCCACAAATGGATAAGTAACTTTAGCTAAAGCCTTTGTCGAGTCGTTTTCTTTTTTCTTTTCAGGCGTTGTTGCTAATGCACTTACCAGCGTAGCAGTCCAAGTTGTTTTGTTGCCTAGAGCATCGGTTCCAACACCATTCCAACTTCCACCAACCACTACTCCACCTAATTTAATTTGTTCTGCACCTTTACCTTTTTTAGAAGGGAAACTTAATTTAATTAAAGATTCGTTTACAGATAATTTTACAGATAAGGTGTCAGTGTTTATAATAGCTGCTGATAAATCTTTTTTAACCTCTAAGTTATAATCAGTATTTACACCCGCATTTGCAATAGTTAATTTATATTTTCCTGAAAGATTAGTCCACTCAGCCGCATTGACTTCATATTTTTTTCCCTGCACCCAGTTTTCAATAATTTTTGAAGTACTAGAAAAAACAGGTTCGGTAGTAATTATAAAGTTTGCCCATTTCCCTACTTCCACTGATCCCACTTGATCATATACACCAATTTGAATAGCTGGTATTTTAGTTAGTGCATCTAATGCTTTTGTTTCAGATAAACCAGCACTAATTGCTTTTCTCAAATTTGTAAAAAATGCTTTGCTGTCTTTCATTTCTGAAACACTTATACTAAACGGTATATTTGCTTTTTCAAATACCGCAGGATTAGTTGGTGCTAATTCCCAGTGTTTCATGTCAGATAATGAAACAAAGCGGGCATCATTTGGATCTTCCACATCCATAGCAGCTGGAAAGTCGATACCTAAAATAAAGGACGCTTTTGTTTTTGCTAATTCGTCTATTCTTTGGTATCCATTGTCACCTCCCTTTAAAATGTATTGTACACCAAACTCGCTACCTATTCTGTTGGCCCTTAATGTTGACCATTTATCATCTGCAGCAAATATTTGTGGCAGTGATTGTGTTGCGTTAAACGCCTCTAGGGAAAGATTTGTTCCTTCAGAAGTTGGTTTTGTTTGATACCATTTTGCATCAATATAAGTTTGACGTAACAATGCTATACTTCCCATTATGCTTCCTGGATAAGATTGTGTTGATGAACCTTTTTCAAAAGAATAAACAGCTGCTGCTCGTGTTTTGATTAACGCTTGATGAGCATCTTCGGTATTTAGGGTAACTACTGCACCAGTACCACGTGCAATGCCATCTTTAACGTGCGTAAAAACGGCACCAAATCCATTTGCTCTAAAAGTACTTGCACTCATTTCGTCAGTTGCAAATATTTCATAAGCATTAACTTCTGGTTTTATTGCCTGGTTCCAATTGTATGCACCTGGTTTGTTGGAAACAAATTGTGCAGGAGCGCCATAGTTAAATCCACCTGTTGCTCTTTTTGGTGCACCAACTCCATAATCGGTATAAGCATCTACAAAAGAAGGGTAAATATATTTTCCATTACAATCAACAACCACAGCATCTGCGGGTACAACTACGGTAGTCCCTACCGCAATAATTTTCCCTTCTTTTATAAGGAGGGTCCCTTTTTCAATTTTTGTTGATGCGTTTTGCACAATCGTAGCGTTTGTAAATGCATACAAACCCGAACGAATGTCCCTTACTCCGTTTACCGGGAAGGTCTCCTGTGCTTTTGACATTACACTTACACTAAGTAGTGTGAGCCATAAAAAAAATCTTTTCATGCACGACAGTATTTAATAATGATAGAATATTCTAAAGCTACTAAATTACTTCATTGCAAAAAAGCACAAATACAAACTTTTTGATGGATGGCTAGGGTTAGTTAGATTATCTACCCATATATACCATTAATATTTGAACATCGCTTGGATTCACGCCGCTGATTCGACTTGCCTGTCCAATGGTAATGGGTCTGATTTTTTTGAATTTTTGTAGTGCCTCAATGGACAGGGCGGCTACTTTATCGTAATCGAAATTTTCTGGGATAAGGTGATTTTCTAAGGATGCCATTCTATCAACAATTTCCTTTTCCTTTTCTATATAACGTTCATATTTTATTTGGATCTCCGATTGTTCTAAAAACTCAATTTCTTTATTAACTAGTTTTTCTTTTAATTCAACACTATTTTCTAGTATTTGTTGTAAGCTAAGATTCGGTCGCAGCAAGAGTTTTGAGGCTTTTTGTTTTTCATTCAAAGCTGCAGAATCTATGGTCGTTAAAAACTCGTTTAACTCTTGTGGTTCTACCGAATGATTATTAAGAATATTTTTAATTTCTAAAACTTCTTTATTCTTTAAATCTACACGATGCATTCTTTCTGCTTTTGCAAGTCCCAGTTTGTAACTTATTTCTGTCAACCTAATATCTGCATTATCCTGTCTTAATAATGTTCTAAATTCTGCACGAGAAGTAAACATTCTGTAAGGTTCGTTCGTTCCCTTGCCAATTAGGTCGTCAATTAAAACACCAATATATGCGTCACTTCGATGTAATATAAAGGGTGCCTGATGTGTAATTTTTAAATGTGCATTCATTCCAGCCATGATACCCTGACACGCCGCTTCCTCATAACCAGTTGTTCCGTTGATTTGACCAGCGAAATATAGGTTTTCAATGGCCTTTGTTTCAAGGGTATATTTTAATTGGGTAGGTTGAAAAAAGTCATATTCTATAGCATAACCCGGTCTAAACATTCTAGCATTAGCAAAACCAGGAACCATACGAAGTGCTTCGTATTGAACTTCTTCTGGTAAACTGGTACTAAAACCGTTTACATATATTTCAACGGTATTCCATCCTTCTGGCTCAACAAATAGCTGATGTCTTTCTCTATCAGCAAATCGATTTATTTTGTCTTCAATACTTGGACAGTATCTTGGACCTACACCCTCTATACGCCCCGCATACATGGGACTGCGATCAAAGCCTGTTTTTAATATATCATGTACAATGGTGTCGGTATAGGTAATCCAACAAGATCTTTGTTGCTCAGGTTTAACTCTTGGAGTATCTAAATAGGAGAATCCAACTACCTCCTCGTCACCCTTTTGCTCTTCCATTTTTGAATAGTCCAAACTTCTACCATCCACCCTCGGAGGCGTACCGGTTTTAAGTCGATCTGATTCCATTCCAAATGAAACCAATTGTTCGGTAATTCCAGTTGCAGCTTTTTCGGCAACACGACCTCCGCCTATTTGTTTTTCACCTATATGCATGATACCGTTTAAAAAAGTACCACTCGTAATGACAACCGCATCCGATTCAATTAAATGACCTAAACTTGTTTTAACCCCACAGGCTTTTCCATCCTTTATGATTAACTCATTCACAGAGTCCTGATAAAAATCTACATTAGGCGTTTGTTCTAATAATTCTCTCCACTTGGAAGCAAATAAGTGTCTATCATTTTGAGTTCTTGGACTCCACATAGCCGGCCCCTTACTCTTATTTAACATTCTAAATTGAATCGTACTCAAGTCAGATACAATGCCACTATATCCGCCTAGGGCATCTATTTCTCTAACTATTTGCCCTTTAGCAATTCCACCCATGGCAGGATTACAACTCATTTGTGCAATGGTCTGCATATTCATGGTTACAAGTAAAACCTTGCTGCCCATATTTGCAGCAGCAGCTGCTGCCTCACATCCAGCATGACCGGCACCTACTACTATGACATTGTATTTTGGAAACATAAGGTTGCAAAGATAAGATGGTAATCTATATTAAAACGTTCCACGTGGAACGTTTTAATATTTAGTTATAAATTTTATCACTCGCTTCGCGAGTTCTTGTGGAACACTTTCTTAAATAGTAGATATTTTAATCACTATGTACTTCGTTCAATAAAACGTTCCACGTGGAACGTTTTATTGAATCTTCCGCTTTCATCAGAAGCTTTGCTTCTTCTCGTGGAACAATTCAATAAACGCACTACCCCGCCATTTTCAAATAGGCCTTCAACCACTTGTCTTCCATTGCCCTCATCAATTTGGCGTCTGCAGGCTTCTTGTCCTTGTACCCACAAAAGTGGAGTGCACCATGGAAAATTACCCTCAACAACTCATTGCCCTGGGTGGTCTTTAAGATTTTGGCATTTTCTTTAACTCTGTCCACACTTATATATATGTCACCAATTAACTGTCCCTTGGTTTCAGATAAATCAAAACTGATGATATCTGTATAGTAATCATGATTTAAATACTGCTTATTAATAGCTAACAGATAATTGTCAGAGCAAAAAACATATTGAAGACACTCGATTACTAGACCCTCCTTTTTCATTTGCTTTTCAATAAAGGCCTTAAGGGCAACACGATTCCCCAGGGTTATTGCCTTATCGGCGTTATTAAATAATACGGTCTTGTACATAGTGGTATGTCTTTCAAATAATTATACGAATAATACATTAAATTATTGCTCCAAATTTCGTAAGTATTTGGCAGGAAAGGAAACTATCTTTGTAAAATAACATGAAAAAATTATCTGAGCTACTTATTGGGCAGTCCGGCATTATTCATTCTTTTGAAAATGATGAAATCTTTTTAAAGTTAATGGAAATGGGATGTATTCCGGGAGAATATATTACTGTTGAACAAATTGCACCATTAGGCGACCCTATAAGTATATCGGTTGCTGGATATCAATTAAGCCTAAGAGTGGACGAAGCGGAAAGTATTTTAATTACGCCAGAAAATATTGACAAATAATTGATAATCAACACTTTAAAATGAAAATAGGTCTGTTTTTTGGTAGTTTTAATCCCATACACAACGGGCATTTAATGGTGGCAAGTTATATTGCCAATCATTCTGAGCTTAAGCAAGTATGGTTGGTGGTGTCTCCCCAAAATCCGCACAAAACACAAAGTAGTTTATTAAACGAATACGACCGATTACATTTAGCCAATTTAGCCATTGAAGATGACACGCAATTGAAAGTTTCTGACATTGAATTTAAATTGCCAAAACCTTCTTATACAATTGATACACTTGCCTATTTAACCGAACAATATCCGCAACACGAATTTTCGGTGATTATGGGTGGAGATAGTTTTCAAAATTTACCGAAATGGAAAAACTTCGAAACGCTCATAAAAAATTATAGTTTCATTGTATATCGTCGTCCAGGTTTTGAAATCACTGAAACATATGGAGCTAAGCTTACTTATTTAGAAGCACCGATGTTGGAATTGTCTGCAACATTGATTCGAAATAATCGCAAGGATGGGATCACTATTAGATATTTGGTACCAGACAAAGTGCGCGAAGAAATTGAGAATAATAATTATTTTAAGGAGTAAATTAAAAAGGCGCTTATATTATTTAAGAGGAGATGGTAAAACAAAGGCACCCGTTTATGGGGTGCCTTTGAAAAATCATAAGAGTGGAATTAAAAAGGCGCTTATATTATTTAAGCGCCTTTTTAATTCTAACGATTCATGCTCGCTAAAAATTCTTCGTTGTCTTTAGTCTGGCGCAAATCTTGCCTGATGTATAAATACGCAAAAAATATATTTGTATAAAAGTTATTTTAGAGGGTAACAATTTTGTTACCTTTATAAAGTCGTTTAAATGAATGCCAAACAGGTTGAGCGTATTATAAAAAATGATGGTTGGGAATTAAAGTCACAAAAGGGAAGCCATCAACAATTTGTACACCCAACAAAAAGTGGGAAAGTAACGATAGCTATTCACGGAAAACGAGAAATAAATATCAAAACCCTAAAGTCAATATTAAAGCAGGCCAGAATAAATTTAAAATAAATATGAAAAAGAAAATACCCATAATTATTGAATCGGTTGATGAGAAAGGATATTGGGGCAGAGTTTATATTGAAGATAATCTGATAGTTGACTTTAGTAAAACACTAGAGGGGTTAAAAAAGAAAATGACTAAGCTGGTATTTGATTTTCATGGCCTAGTGGGGACGAAATATGCATTTGAAATCCAGTATGATATATCAGGATTGTTTGATGATAAAAAATATTTAAATGCATCAGTAGTTGCAGACCGTGCAGGCATTAGTCGTTTAATGTTAAGACAATATAGAAGCGGTCATAAATTTCCAACAAAGGAGAAGCTAGAAAAATTGGAATTTGCCATACACGAAATAGGTGAAGAACTCAAGTGTTTAAAAATTGCAATCTTAAAGTAAATAGCCAAAAAAGCCTCAGAAAGTGCTGAGGCTTTTTTGGCTTGGTGATCAAGAAAACCTATCTATTCATGCTCGCTAAAAATTCTTCGTTGTCTTTGGTGCCGCGCATGCGTTTTAATAATTCATTCATTGCTTCGTCGGTATTCATATCATTTAAGAATAAACGTAAAATATTCATTCTTTGCAACACATCGGCTGATAACAATAAATCATCACGACGCGTACTTGATCCTGTTAAATCTATTGCAGGGAAAATACGCTTATTGGCCAATCGACGATCTAATACTAATTCCATATTACCCGTACCCTTGAACTCTTCAAAAATAACTTCATCCATCTTAGAACCAGTGTCAACAAGGGCTGTAGCGATGATGGTAAGTGATCCACCGTTTTCAATTTTACGTGCAGCACCAAAAAATTGTTTTGGTTTTTGCATGGCGTTGGCTTCCACCCCACCCGATAATACTTTACCAGAACTTGGAGCAACTGTATTGTGAGCACGCGCTAAACGCGTGATAGAATCTAATAAAATAACAACGTCGTGTCCGCACTCTACTAAACGTTTTGCTTTTTGTAAAGCCATGGTAGAAACCTTCACATGCTTTTCAGCCGGCTCATCAAAAGTAGAAGCAATCACTTCTGCTTTTACGGAACGCTCTACGTCGGTAACTTCCTCGGGACGTTCGTCTACCAACACCACCATTAAATAACATTCAGGGTGGTTAGCAGCAATTGCATTCGCAACTTCTTTTAATAACATGGTCTTACCCACTTTTGGTTGCGCTACCAATAAACCACGTTGGCCTTTACCAATGGGTGTAAATAAATCCATGATACGTGTGCTATAATTATTAGCCGTTGTATATAAATTTAATTTCTCAAAAGGGAAAAGCGGTGTTAAATAATCAAACGGAATACGATCGCGAATTTCATCCGGTTTTTTACCATTCACAAAATCAACTTTTGTTAAAGCAAAATATTTTTCACCTTCTTTTGGAGGACGCACAGAACCCTGCACCGTATCGCCTGTTTTTAAACCAAATAATTTTATTTGGGAAGGAGAAACGTATACGTCATCAGGAGAGGATAAATAATTATAATCTGAACTTCTTAAAAAGCCATATCCATCAGGCATCATTTCTAAAACGCCTTCGGAAGGAATGGCACCATCGAATTCAATATTAAACGCAGGCTCTTTTTTGGGTTGTTGAAAGCGTTGATTTTGATGCTGACCTTGGCCAGGACCCCTTTGACCTCTATTTTCATTATGTGGTTGAGGGCCATTATTCTGATTCGTAGGCTGACCGGTTTGTGGATCAGTGCCTTCTTGTTGATTTTCGGGGCTAGGTGTCGTTGCAACAGGAGCGGGCGCGCTTGCAGCACTTTCGTCTCCAAATAATTGTGCAGCAATTTGAGAAGCCTTATCGTCAATACTTTGACCAGGGTTTTCATTTTCGCTTACCACCGATTTTTTAGCTATAGGCTTTCTAGCTCTGGCTGGAGCAGCTGCTTCTTCCTTTGTTGGAATAGTTTTCTCGGCTTTTGAGGACTTTGTTGTGGGTGCAGCAACGGGCTTGCGACCTCTTTTTGGTTTGTCGTCTTTTTCTTGCACTGTAAATCTTATAATTTATTAAAATATCGAATCAAGTTCTGGGTCTTTTGAACATCTTGTTTTGAAATATTGGTCCAGATTGTAGGACCTCTTGGTTTGATGAGCGAAATAAATAAAATGATCTTCGCTACTTCCTATTGCAATGTTAAGCCCTTTTTCAATAAAAAAACAATTTTTTATAGGTTATCTTTGTTCTCCAAATAGTACAAACAAGTAATATGTTCAATCAAAGAGTAAAAATTAAACAATTGCTCATGGGCAATGACACTGCAAGTGCAGTGGGTTCCGAAGTGGTGGTAATGGGCTGGGTACGCACTTTTCGTAATAATCAGTTTATAGCATTGAATGATGGAAGTACCAATAATAATGTTCAAGTTGTTGCAAGTTTAGGTGAATTTGAGGAGGCATTATTAAAACGTATCACAACTGGTGCTTCATTAAAAGTTAAAGGCGTGGTAGTGGAGAGCCAAGGAAAGGGACAATCTGTAGAAGTTAAAGCAACGAGTATTGAAATTTTAGGAGATAGTGATGCTGAAAAATATCCACTGCAACCTAAAAAACATTCCTTGGAATTTTTAAGAGAGAAAGCGCATTTACGTTTTAGAACCAATACATTTGGTTCGGTTTTTCGCATTCGTCATTCTTTAGCATTTGCAGTGCATCAGTTTTTTAATGAGCGTGGATTTTTATATTTACATACCCCTATTATTACAAGTAGTGATGCTGAGGGTGCTGGTGAAATGTTTCGTGTAACGACCCTTCCTTTAGAAGGTGCTCCAAAAAATGACGCAGGTGAAATTGATTTCACAAAAGATTTTTTTGGTAAGAGTACGAACCTAACAGTGAGTGGTCAATTGGAAGGAGAGCTAGGCGCTATGGCGTTTTCAGACATTTATACATTTGGTCCAACCTTCCGTGCCGAGAATTCAAATACAACAAGACACTTGGCAGAATTTTGGATGATAGAACCCGAAGTGGCGTTTAATGATTTGGAGGACAATATGAATTTGGCTGAAGATTTTATTAAACATTTGATTGCATATGTTATGCAAAATAATGCCGATGATTTACAATTTTTAGATGGTCGTTTGGCAGAAGAGGAAAAACAATTACCTACTGAAAAAAGAAGTGGATTGGGTTTAATAGAGAAATTAAAATTTGTGTTGGAAAACGGATTTGAAAGAATCACTTATACCGAAGCCATTGATATTTTATTAAATAGCAATCACTATAAGAAAAAGAAATTCCAATACGATGTGAAGTGGGGAATTGATTTACAAAGTGAACATGAAAGATATTTGGTGGAGCAACATTTTAAAAAGCCGGTAATAGTAACCAATTATCCTGCCGCCATTAAAGCTTTTTATATGCGCATGAATGATGGTTGTGAGCCAGGAAAAGAAACCGTTGCAGCAATGGATATATTAGCACCAGGTATTGGCGAAATTGTGGGTGGATCACAAAGGGAAGAGCGTTTAGAAAAACTAGAAGCTAGAATGAATGCAATGCATATTCCTTTAGAAGAAATGAGCTACTACTTAGATACCCGACGCTTTGGAAGTGTACCCCATGCCGGCTTTGGCTTAGGTTTTGAGCGCATGGTTCAATTTGTAACAGGTATGACTAATATTAGAGACGTAATTGCCTTTGCTAGGACTCCAAATAATTGCGAATACTAACATGGGCATTTTATTTGTTTTAATGGGTGCGTTTTGTTTTGCCATCAGCAATGCTTATTGGAAAAAAGTAACGCAAACTATTCCGTATCAAATAGGTATGTTTTATCGAGGTATTTTTGCATCAGTAACTTTTGCTATTTTATATTTTGGCTTTAGGCACACCGATTTTTTTAAATATTGGATAGTGCGCGACTTGACAATAGACACGCAATTTTTATGGTCCGTAGCGTTGAGTGTATTTAATATTTTTGGATTAATGTTTTTTTTACGTGGCATTCAGAAGGCCGCTGTAAGTGTTGTGGTGCCCGTGTCTTCCTTAAAAGTTTTTACCATTTTAACAGCCGTTTTTGTAGTGGGTGAAATTTGGAAAGCTCAATATTTATATGCGTTTGTTTTATCTACTGCGGGATTATTATTTTTATTTTTACAAGGCACTCAAACCAATGACGCCTCACTTGTTAGAAAGGGAATTGTGTATGGGTTAGCATCTAGTTTTTTTTGGGGTAGCTCCTATGCATTATATACTTATCCTATTCAGTGGTGGGGGCCGCTTGGCTTTAGTTTAATTATTGAAACTACTGCCATGTTATTTGGATTAG
Source organism: uncultured Bacteroidota bacterium (assembly GCA_903929425.1). Taxonomy (GTDB): domain Bacteria; phylum Bacteroidota; class Bacteroidia; order Chitinophagales; family Chitinophagaceae; genus Sediminibacterium. The sequence goes on along the minus strand of CAIYUO010000074.1, from coordinate 4,096 downwards.
TATTGATATTTAAAGACGGATTGGCTAAACAAATATTTACCTATACCAAGTCAATACATATTCAAACCTATATGGTGCAGGGTATTTTATTGGTATCGGGAGGCTTGGCAATTAATATTTCCTATCAGTATTTACCAATAATGGTGATTAATATTTTAATCATAAGCTCTCAATTGCTATCTGTCTTGCTGGGCTTTATGTTTTTTAAAGAAAGATTAAGCATAAAACAGTGGGTGGGTATAGTATTAATTATAGGCTCATTTTATATAGTAGCGACCACCGCCTAACAATGATTTTCAATAAACAAGCCTATTTTTTTGCTATTTAAGGAAGGCTGGCCTATATTTGCTGCCCGGTAATAGCAATATTATTGGAAGGATAAATAATCCGATGGCGCTGTAGCTCAGTTGGTAGAGCAAAGGACTGAAAATCCTTGTGTCCCCGGTTCGAGCCCGGGTGGTGCCACAGACCCTCAACGAAAGTTGGGGGTTTTTTATGCAATTAAACTAGCATTATTCAATATACTTAACCACCCTTGCTAATCTTCCATTTGCATTAATACCCTCTAGGACAATTTGTAATCTTTTACTGATATCATTGTTAAAAAATTCAATACGAACCCTCGAACTTTTTTTATTTGTCAATAAATAGGGATTCCAATAAATAGTGGCACGATTATCCATTTCAAAATTTTCAGTCTGCTTATCGTAGTTTGGATTATAAAACTCTTTGAATACGGAGTAGCCTCCTAACACAGCATATTCAATTCCCTTTTTATTATCATTCCCCCCTTTATTATTTGCACCTCGTTTTGTATATATGGCAATCGCCCCTCCGCTTCCTCCACCAACCGATCCAAAAAAAGGAGGCCTTAGTGCTTTAATATAGGAGATATCGGAAATAGACAAATTTCTTACTTGATCAATGGTAGTATTAATTTCATTTAAAAAGAAATCAGTATTTGATCCTCTCCAAGTGGCAGATGCTTGAGAGCCACCCGTTGTAATTGCTAAACCAGGAACCTTTGCTTGCAAATAGGTTAAGATATCGATAGAGGCAATCACATTTGCATCAGCAGACAAATCAAATGATATAGCATCCCCACCGGCAAATAAACCAGTAGTATATTTTTCATCTAATATTTGTACAGGCGATTTTATTCTTGATCTAACTACGACCTCACTTAGTGTTAGGGATGCTAAATATTTTTTTTGTCTTTCCTGTTCCAATAAAATTGAATTTAGCTTCTCTCTAGCAAAGCTATCGCTCCAACTATTATCAAATCCATCAGCAGCTAAATTTAATTTCTTAAAATTTTGATTTAATAAGCCATTTTCAAAGCGAACTACAAACGAGCTATTTTTTGTTTTTCCATTTACTGAATAATAAATTTTTGAGGTATCGTTAAAAAAAGCATTCTTGTCTTCAAAACCTCCATCCATTCCAATCGGTAAAAATAATAATTTTTTACTGCTATCTTTAGCTTGAATAATTAAATTTAATAGTAAGCCATCGCCAACCCTTGATGCGGTGTTACTATATACCTTACCTCCAATTTTCATTAAGTCAGTTTCTTTTGGATAAAGCGTTGTTGGTAAAACTTTATTTTTAATTTTTTCCCAGTCAAATTTTCGCCATCCATTTGTTAGCATTACTAAATCTAAGTGTGCTGCAATGCTATCTGCGTCACTTGAAAAATAATAAGCTGGATTGTATATTTTACCCCTAATATCATTACTTAATAAAAAGTCAGCGTAAATGTTTTGTTGCTCTGGTAAAACAACCGAAGCATCTGTAATAGACATTGACATATTTGCCATGGTGGTGTCTTTAACATATAATTCCAGCACATTTTTCCCTCGTTTATTTAAATTTGATATTTGTATATTAACCTGTGCATTAAATTCATGCAGCCTATTATTAACCAACACGATTCTTTCCGCAATGGGCAACCAGTCGTCTGTAAATAATGAAAATTGAACCACACCAGTAGGTAGTTCGTCAATGGGTAGACTTGCTTTTTGTGCTAAACGTTCTTCTCCTTTAAATTGCACCGTATAAATTAAGTGTTGATTTTGATGAACTAATAATCTCATTTTTTTAAAATTATCTGGCACAACCATATTTCTTTCTACAAATACAATTGCTTTATCTATGTCCATTTTCACATTCATTACCACGCCCGATTCATTAGCCGGCATAATATTGGATGTACCCTTTTGTCCATTTTCATCCGTCCAATTTAATTGATAGCTTTCACCAGCATTTGGCTTTAAAATAAAATAACCCATACCATCATGTAACACTTTTAAAGTATCAAGCACTTTATTTTTGTTGTTCACCAATAATCCTTTTACGAACACGGGAGCTCCTGCGGTACTGGTGGCTTTAAAGGCAACTTTACTTTTTAAATCATTAACCAAAACACCCCCTTCAGGAAAAACCTCAACCTTTGTAAATTGGTTGACTGCCTTTTTTTGTTTACTAGCCATTCCTATATTAATGGGAATATTTCTTTCGTAAGCAAAAACACTATCATCATTTAACATCCAACGAGTATAGGCTTTGATGTGTATATATGCTCCATTATAATCTTGAGGTATATCAAAGCTTCCCTTTGATGATGATTGAAAAAGTGGCGATACGGTTTCTTTTAAAAACTTTCCATTATCATCATAAAAAACAACGTATACGTTTTTACTCAAGCTTGTCCACTCGATGCCAGTTAATAAATACAACTTAAAAAATATTGTCTCACCTGTATTATAAATGGTTCTATCAAAATGCACATGAATTTTTTCGTGAGGGTATTGTTCGTCATAAATATTTAAAACAGAATCCAATGTTTGCCCCTGTGTTTTGCTAAAAAACAATAATAGAAAAAAGAAAAAATATATTTTGTATGGGTGTGATTTCATTTTGTATTTATATAAAATAATTTGGGTTTATTTATTTAACCCGCTCATCCATTCTATCAATAAGTTTGGCCAACTTTCAAGTGATTTGTTTCCATTGCCAAGACCAAACCCATGTCCACCCTTTGGATAAATATGCATTTCGGTAGGCACTTTATTTTTTTTAAGTGCTTGGTAATACAATAAACTATTTTCAACAGGAACTAAATCGTCGTCTGTTGCGTGAATTAAAAAAGTCGGAGGTGTATTTGCTGTTACCTGTAATTGGTTGGAGTATAATTTTATCATTTCATCGGTTGGATTTTTACCAATTAAATTATTTCTAGATCCCGAATGGGTAATGTTTTTATCCATTGAAATGACAGGATATATTAAAATGCTAAAATCTGGTCTTGTATCTTCCTCAAAATGTGTTGACGCGGTTGAAGCTAAGTGGCCCCCGGCAGAAAATCCCATTATCCCAATTTTATTAGGATTAATATTCCACTCGGATGCTCGTGCATGGACTATGCGCATAGCTTGTTTGGCATCTATTAATGGAACCTGGTCTGGCGTAGTACTTGAAAGTGGATCAGGTAATCGATATTTTAAAACGAATGCTGCGATACCTTTTGCATTTAAGAATTTTGCAATATCTGTTCCCTCCCAATCATAAGCCAAAATACCATATCCACCACCTGGGCAAATAATAACTGCTTGTCCAGTAGCACTTCTTTTGTTGGGTATATACACTTCTATTTGTGGGACTTGTACTTTGCTGATTCTAACTATGTCGGTATTAATAGCCTCTTCCTGAATATTATTTTTGATACTAAGCGGAATTTCTCCATCTGGCCATAAATTTATTTTCATTGATTGACTGTAAGTGTAGTTTGCGTTTATTAAAAATAGTAAAGCAAAAATGGTTTTCATAATAAAGTGTTCAGTAAATTTAATGAATATAAATTTCTATTTATGAAAAAATCATTTGTTCTGTGTTTATTATTAAGCTTATTACTTTCTAATACAACCATGGCACAAAAATTTGATGCCAATTGGGAATCGTTAAATACTAGAAAAATTCCAGCATGGTTTAATCAGGATAAATTTGGAATTTTTATTCATTGGGGCGTATACTCTGTTCCTGCATATGCGCCAGTCATTCGAAACAATGGATATAGTTATGCTGAGTGGTATTGGCA
>CAIYUO010000073.1 GCA_903929425.1 uncultured Bacteroidota bacterium | reverse complement strand
TGGAGCAGTGTTAACGATGACTGCAAATGGAACATATACGTTCACTGCTACAGTTGCAGGTACTTATACATACACAGTGCCAGTATGTGCACCAGGACAAACAACAAATTGTCCAACAACAACAATTGTATTTACTGTTCCTGTAAATACCTTAATAAATGATACTGCTACTGCATATGTGAATATTCCTAAGACAGGTAATGTTTCAACGAATGATATTGTTCCAGCAGGTACCACTTATGGTTCACCAGTTGCGGATCCTACGAATCCTGCTGCAGGAAGCGGAGGTGCTTCTAGTGGAGCAGTGTTAACAATGACTGCAAATGGTACGTATACATTTACTGCCACAGTAGCGGGAACTTATACTTATACGATACCAGTATGTGCACCAGGACAAACAACCAATTGTCCAACAACAACAATTGTGTTTAAAGTTCCTGTAAATACCTTAATAAATGATACTGCTACTGCATATGTGAATATTCCTAAGACAGGTAATGTTTCAACGAACGATATTGTTCCAGCATGTACCACTTATGGTTCACCAGTTGCGGATCCTACGAATCCTGCTGCAGGAAGCGGCGGTGCTTCTAGTGTAGCAGTGTTAACAATGACTGCAAATGGTACGTATACATTTACTGCCACAGTAGCGGGCACTTATATTTATACTATACCTGTATGTGCGCCTGGTCAATCAATTTATTGTCCAACATCAATAATTGTGTTTACTGTAATAGATACTACATCTAAACCTGTCATACCTCCTTTAGTTACTAAAGTGCTTGACGTCACAAAAGTTGCGGGTTCTGCTATATTAAATTTAGATGGCACATTTGATTTAACCTTTACTATTAAAGCATATAATTTAACTAAGAACTTTATTGATAGTGTTTTGTTAAAAGATGATTTAACTAAAGTATTCGATAATACCACAGGCATTAAAGTGGTTTCAATTACTTCAAGTGGGGGATTAATTAAAAATTCAAATTACGATGGAATTAGTAATACAGATTTATTGACAATTGCATCCTCTCTTGATTCAAGTAAAGTAGATTCTGTATTATTGAGAATTAATATTCCTTCTACTATTTCTGGCAATTTCCAAAATACGGTGATTGGTTCAGTGCCAACCTCAAATGGAATATTAACAGTTGTATCAACAGATCCAACAAGAATTTTGTCTGTAAGTGATACAGTAAGAAAACCTACTTTATTTGTTATTCCAAAAATACCATTGAATATTCCAGAAGGGTTCTCACCAAACAACGATGGTATTGATGATACTTGGATTATAAGAAGACCAATAGGTACAAAAGTTTCAGTTTGGGTTATTAATAGATGGGGTAATGAAGTGTATAAAAACATGAACTATAATAATGACTGGAGAGGTAAAGGTATTGGAAATATACTTGGAGAGGATTTGCCAGAAGGGACCTACTATTATATTGTACATGGAACAGACCTAAATGGTAAATTGCAAAAATTAGCAGGTAGTTTAACAATTAAAAGATAAGAGGATAGTTCATGAAGCATAAACAAACAAATTTTTTTTTCAGATACATATTAACATTCCATATTGTTATTATGCTTCTTATAATTGAGCAAGTTCATGCTCAAACCGAACCCATGTATTCTCAATACATGTACAATATGCTGGGCGTGAATCCTGCATATGCTGGTAATAGAGAAGCATTAAGTTTTAACTTTTTTCAAAGAAATCAGTGGAATGGTATCAAAGGTGCACCAAAGACAACTTCAATTAGTATGGATCAATCTATTAAAGATGGTAAGTTGGGTTGGGGACTTCAAGTGTATGACGATCGTTTAGGCGTTGAAGCAGCTTCAGGATTGAATGGAATGCTTGCCACAAGAATTCAAGTTTCTGAAAAAGGGGTATTATCAGGTGGATTAAGTTTTGGATTCATGAATTATCGAATCAATTTAAATGAGGTGAACAATCGTAATAATCCAAACGATCCTAGTTTTATAAGTACCAATAATCCTTCTTCTTGGAAACCATCTATTGGAATGGGGATTTACTATAATACCGATCGTTTTTATGCAAGTGTTTCTACACCAAGTATTTTAAAATCTCGTTTAGCAAGTTATGAGGATTTTGTATCGAGTATTGAGAAGTCTAATGCCTTCCATTTGTTTGCTAATACAGGCTATGTATTCGAGGTGAATGAAGATCTTAAATTAAAACCATCTACAATGATAAAAATGGTAAGCGGAGCACCAGTAGAAGCGGATATTAATTTAAATGTATGGATGAAAGATATTTTAGGATTAGGAGGAAGCTATAGAACAGGCGATGCATTTGTTGGAATGTTAGAATTACAGGCATCACCAAATTTAAGAATTGGTTATGCTTATGATGTGCCTTTTAATCCATTAAAATATTTCACTAAAGGATCAAACGAATTGATGTTGAGGTATGAATTTGGCAACAATAAGACTAAAATAAAATCTACGAGATATTTTTAACTGCATTGTTAAAGATCAAAATTTAAAGATTTCATGAAAAACAAAATATATATATTACTAATTTTATTGATAGCAATATCATTTAATTCTATACAAGCCCAATCCCGGAAGCAAAAAAGCTTATTTAAATTGGCACAACAAGAATATAGCCAACTAAGATTTGCCTATGCGATACCAGTCATTAAGCAATTACTTTTAACCCAGCCTAAAGATACCAATGCATTAATCCTACTTGCTAAGAGTTATCAAAATGTGAATCAAATGGATAGTGCTGTAAAATATTATGATTTAGCTTATTTATCTGGTGTACAATACAATTCAGATATGGCTGAATCACATGCTATGTTAGGGCACTATGATAAAGCGGTTCAAATTTATAAAAAGCTGATAGATAGCAATAAAACAAAATTGGCAGATGCACGCTTTTTTGGATTTAACAATTCAAAAAAATTGGTAGGAGATTCCCTAGATTTTAAAATTTATAATACAAAACTAAACACTTCATATAATGAATTCAATGGGGTATTATATCAAAATGGTTTAATGTATGAAACCAATCAATTTGATTCTATCACAGCTAAAAAGAAGTTCTTTTTATGGCATTGGTTTAATTTTAAAAAATCTAAATTTACGCCAGAATTTGCATGGGATGGTGCTGGCTTTACTAAATTATATTTTTATCCAAATAGGGATAGTTTGAGAGTGGATACTTTGATAAGTGGACAATGGGTAGAAAAGAAACCATTGTATAATTACACAAGTTATTCGGTCAATAGTCCTAACGACACAAGAAAAATTATTAAAACTTATGATGTAAAATCAAAAGCAAATAATATTACAATGGGTCAAGTTTTCAATGGATTCAAAAGTGATAAGATGAACTTAGGTGCTGTTAGTTTTACAGCTGATGGTAAAAGAGCCTATTATACAAGGAATCAAAAAAAGTCTTTTAATATTTATCAATTAGAAATTTGGGAAGCAATATTAAAAGAGGGCAAATGGGTGAACGCACACAAAATGTTCTTTAACAATCCTAGATTTAGTTATTTCCATCCTGCCATTACCCCCGACGGGAAACGCTTGTATTATGTAACGGATGATAATAGTGGAGAAGGGGGTACAGATATTTATTATGTAGAACGTAATGAAGATGGATCATGGAAAAATACGGTGAATTTAGGTCAAGATATCAATACTGCAGGCAATGAATTATTTCCTACATTTTATGAAGGTAATTTGTTCCTTAGTTCCAACGGTCATCCTGGATTAGGAGGGCTAGATATTTATCGTCTAATTAAAGGCACTAATGGCGAACCTGTATTAAAAAATATGGGATATCCTATTAATAGTTCCAAAGACGATTTTGCATTTAGTATCCAAGGGACTAAAGGATTTTTTAGTACCAATAGAAGTGGATCTGATGATATTTTGTCATTTGATTACAAACAAAGTTTTGTAAAAATAATTGGAAAATTACTTTTAGATAATACTATTCAAGTTGATAAAAAAGTATACCTCTACCAAAAAAATGAGCAAGGTAAATCAATTTTAAAAGATAGCGTTAATATAGATATGAATGGTCAATATGAATTTAAAACTAGACCTAATCAAGCGTATGATATAGTTGCATTTGATGATGCAGGGAATCGTTTTGAACAATCTAGTGTTTCTGAAGGATATCAAAAGCAAAATAACGAGTATATCAAAGATGTTGCATTAATCAATATGCCCTTAAGTGAGGAAGTTAAAAAAGCCAAACTTATAAAAGCTGAAGCTATAAGAAAAGGTGAGTTGGCAGTTCAATCTAAAAAATTCATAAGAGCGGTAGATTCACTAAAATCTTTAAATTTGGATTATGTGGAATTACACCATCCATTCGATCAAGCATATATAATTGAGCAAGATCTACCTGAATATTATAAATTAATTGAAATTGTTAAACGACTTAAAAATAAGAAGATTGTGATTGTATCTGCAGCTGATTGTAATGGGGCATTTGCATATAATGAGGATCTAGCAATGAGAAGAGCTCAAAGAATTTATAAAACCTTATCTAAACTATCTGATAACGAAGTAGTTATTCAACAAGTAGGTGAGCGTGAACTTTTAAAAGATTGCTCTGACGCTAAAAAAGACATTGCTGCTCAGGTTGTAAATAGATATAGTTATGTATTTATAATGAACAAAAACTAAAGGTTGATTAAATTTCCTTTAATTTTATAACATAAATAAGTTCTATATGAAAAAAATGATTTTAATTGTATTTGTATGTTTTAGTTTTATTCAATTAAGTGCACAAACAAAGCCAGCTAGTTCGACCACACAAGTTCAAAAAGACATCAATAAAGTTTTGAAGTTCTCTAATGACAATTACAATATGGGGAATATTCCTTATGGTAAGCCTACTGAATTTGTTGTTAC
>CAIYUO010000072.1 GCA_903929425.1 uncultured Bacteroidota bacterium | reverse complement strand
TAAACAGTATTCACCCAACCTTGAAAAAGGAAGGAAAAAAGCTAAAAGCTAAAAAAAATGATTCAGCAAGAAAGTAGGCTCAATGTAGCTGATAATAGCGGCGCTAAAGAAGTACTTTGTATCAAAGTACTAGGTAATAGCGGTCAAGACTTCGCAAAAATCGGTGATACGATTGTTGTAACAGTTAAGGATGCGATCCCTGCAGGTGGTATCAAAAAAGGTACTGTATCTAAAGCGGTTATCGTTCGTACAAAAAACAAATTGCGTAGAAAAGACGGGTCTTATATCCGTTTTGATGACAACGCAGTAGTATTATTAAACGCTTCAGAAGAGCCAAGAGGTACACGTATCTTTGGACCAGTTGCTCGTGAATTGCGTGATAAAGGATACATGAAAATTGTTTCATTAGCACCTGAGGTGTTATAAAATAAATATAAATTATGAGTAACAGATTCAAACCCAAATACAGCATCAAGAAAGGCGATAGCGTTGTAGTTATTGTTGGAGATGACAAGGACTTGAAAAAACCTCGCACTGTGTTGGAAGTAGACGTTGAAAAAGGTCGTGTTATTGTTGAAGGCGTAGCTATCGCAACTAAACACACTAAACCATCTGCATCTAATACAAAGGGTGGTATTGTAAAAGTGGAAGCTTCAATTAACATTAGTAATGTAATGTTATGGGATGCTAAAACAAGCGCTCCTACAAAAGTAAAGCGTTCAAGAGAGACAGGTAAATTAGTAAGAATTTCTAAAAAATCAGGGGAGGTAATTAAATAATGAGTACCGTAAAATACACTCCAAGATTAGCAGATAAGTACACAAAAGAAGTGATACCTGCTTTATCTAAAAAGTTTGGTTACAAGTCTGTAATGCAAACTCCTAAGTTGGAAAAAATTTGCATCAACCGTGGTGTAAATGGCGCAGTAAATGACAAGAAATTAGTTGACATCGCTATCGATGAGTTAACAACTATCACTGGTCAAAAAGCTGTACCAACTTTATCTAAGAAAGATATTTCAAACTTTAAATTACGTAAGGGTATGCCAATTGGTGCTCGCGTAACTTTAAGAGGCGAAAAAATGTTCGAATTCTTAGATCGTTTAGTATCCGTTGCATTACCTCGTGTACGTGACTTCAAAGGCATTAGTGATAAAGCTTTCGACGGTCGTGGTAACTACACATTGGGTGTAACTGAACAAATCATCTTCCCAGAAATCGACATTGATAAAGTAAATAAAATTACTGGTTTGGACATCACTTTTGTGACTTCAGCTAATTCTAACGAAGAAGCATATGAGTTATTAAAAGAATTGGGTATGCCATTCAAGAACATCAAAAAAGACAATAACTAATTAATTTATAATTATGGCTAGAGAATCGGTTAAAGCGAGACAAAGAAAGCGTGAAGCAACAGTAAAACAATATGCTGAAAAACGCGCTGCTTTAAAAGCTGCTGGAGATTATGCAGGTTTAGATAAATTACCTAAGAATGCATCTCCTGTTCGTTTGCACAATCGTTGTCAATTAACAGGCCGTCCTAAAGGATATATGAGATACTTTGGTGTTTCTAGAAATATCTTCCGTGACATGGCTTTGAACGGATTGATTCCAGGTGTAAAAAAGGCAAGCTGGTAATCGCTGAAAGCATTTATCATCAAGCAACATTGATTTAAGTTCAATCACAATGATTGAATACTGAAACAAAACAAAATTTAGAACTGATTTAAAATACTAATATGGTAACAGATCCAATAGCAGACTACTTAACGAGAATTCGTAATGCCCAAATGGCACAACACAGAATCGTTGAAATCCCTGCGTCTAATTTAAAGAAGCGAATTACTGAAATCTTGTATGAACAAGGTTATATCTTGAAATACAAATTTGAAGATGATACTAAACAAGGTTTAATCAAAATCGCGTTAAAGTATGATGTAAATACAAAACAACCTGCTATCCGTTCATTAGAGCGTATTAGCCGTCCAGGTTTACGTCAATATGCTAAGCCAGCTGAAATTAAAAGAGTAAGCAACGGTTTAGGTATCGCTATCTTATCTACATCAAAAGGTGTATTAACGGATAAGCAAGCAAAAGCCAACAATGTTGGTGGTGAAGTATTGTGTGCTATTTCTTAATTGATTAGCAAACAAACAAAAAATAAATTTAATGCTTAGTATGCATTTAAGCCTTTTAGTCGGGGCTGAAAACAACTAAGCAGCACAATAAAACAAATAGCGACTATGTCACGTATCGGAAAAAAACCAGTAAGTATCCCAAAAGGAGTTACCATTACTGTTAAAGATTCAGTAGTTACTGTAAAAGGACCTAAAGGAGAATTATCTCAAGAAATTGATCGCGATATTACAATCGAAATCACTGAAACTGAGTTAATCGTTTCTCGTCCTACAGAACAAATTCGTCACAGAGCAATGCACGGATTATACCGTTCTTTGATCTCTAACTTAGTGAAGGGTGTAACTGAAGGATATAAAAAAGAATTAGAATTAGTGGGTGTGGGTTTTAAAGCTGCAAACCAAGGTAATATTTTGGATTTAGCTTTAGGATATTCTCATAACATTATATTTGAAGTTCCTAAAGAATTGAAAGTTACTACTACTACTGAAAAAGGTCAGAACCCTAAAATATTTTTAGAAAGTAGTGATAAGCAATTGCTAGGTGCTGTTGCCGCTAAATTAAGAAGCTTACGTAAACCAGAACCATACAAAGGAAAAGGTGTGAAATATTCTGACGAAGTAGTAAGAAGAAAAGCAGGTAAAGCAGCAGGTAAATAATAAAAATTAAAAAACAGGTTTGCGGCAGCATCGCAGACTTAAAAAATAAAGTATATGAGTAAATTAGCTCAAAGACAAAAAATCAGATATCGAATTCGCAAGAAAGTACAAGGTACTGCGACTAAACCTCGTTTATCTGTATTCAGAAGCAACGCAGAAATTTATTGTCAATTGATTGATGATGTTAATGGTGTAACCTTAGCAGCATCTTCATCAGCTGAGAAAGATATTGTAGCTCAAAAAGTGGTGAAAATTGAAAAAGCTAAATTAGCTGGTCAATCCATCGCAAAAAAGGCAGCAGCTTTAAGTATCACAACATGTGTGTTTGATAGAGGTGGTAATTTATACCATGGAAGAATTAAGGCAGTTGCTGAAGGTGCTAGAGAGGGTGGACTTCAATTTTAATTCGCAAAAAAATACTAATAGAAAATCATGTCTAAAGTAAACGTAAATAAGGTTAAAGCAGCAGGTGATGTGGAACTAAAAGAAAAAGTAGTTTCTATCAACCGTGTAGTTAAAACAACAAAGGGTGGTCGTACTTTTAGCTTCTCAGCTTTAGTAGTAGTTGGTAATGAAAATGGCGTTGTCGGTCAAGGATTAGGTAAAGCCAAAGAAGTTCAAGAAGCTATTACAAAAGGTATCGAAGATGCTAAAAAGAATTTAGTTAAAGTGCCAATTATGCACGGAACAATACCTCACGATCAATTAGGTAAATCAGGTGCTGCTAAAGTTTTAATTAAGCCAGCTGCACACGGAGCCGGTGTAATTGCGGGTGGTAGCATGCGCGCGGTTTTAGAGAGCGCAGGTATCACTGACGTATTAGCTAAAAGTTTAGGTTCTGCTAATCCACACAACGTGGTTAAAGCAACTATCAAAGCATTAGGTTTATTACGTGAGCCAATTCAAGTCGCAAAAACTAGAAACATTAAATTATCAAAAGTATTTAACGGATAGTTAAACACAATCCTTAATACGTGTTAAATAATTAAAGATGAAAAAAATCAAAATAACGCAATTAAAAAGCGGCATCGACAGATCTGAGCGTCAAAAACAAACATTGATTGCATTAGGTTTGAGAAAAGTAAATGCTACAAAAGAAGTAGAGGCAACTCCACAAATTTTGGGCATGGTTAATAAAGTTGCTCACTTAATAAAAGTTGAAGAAATAGCTTAATTGCTTGCTTCAATAATTTAATAAAGCGAGGGGAGATTCCCCGACAGTAAAAATCAAAAAAATGAAATTACACAATTTACAACCTGCTGCAGGTTCAGTACACAAAGCAATTAGAATTGGTAGAGGAGAAGCATCTGGTAAAGGTGGTACTTCTACAAAAGGTAATAAAGGTGGTCAGTCTCGTGCTGGTTACAAAAGCAAAATGGCACACGAAGGTGGTCAGATGCCTATTCAACGTCGTGTTCCTAAGCGTGGATTTAAGAACATTAACCGTGTTGAGTATGTGGTATTCAACTTAGGTCAATTAGATCAATTGATTGAGAAGTATGGTTTCACAGAAATCACTCCTGAGAATTTATACATGAACAGTTTAATCCAACGTACTGATTTAGTGAAAATCTTGGCAACTGGCGAATTAAAAACTAAGATCAATTTTAGAGTAAACAAAGCAAGCAAAAAAGCACAGGATGCAATTGTTGCTGCAGGTGGTACCATTGAAATTATCTAAAAATTTTTTGTATATTGAGACGTGTTACAAATGCGTCTTTTTATATTAAAAGCCAAACTGTACATTAACTAAATTCTGATGAAAAAATTAATAGACACTTTTAAAAATATATGGGCTATCGACGAGCTTAAGAGTAAAATCTTAGTGACCTTAGCACTTGTATTAACTTATAGAATTGGAGCGCAAATTACTTTGCCTGGTATTAATCCATTAGCCATTGAAGCTGCTCAAAAAGCAGGTAAAGGCAATGGTTTATTAGGCATATTTGATATGTTCGCAGGTGGTGCGTTTTCACAAGCATCAGTTTTGGCCTTAGGTATTATGCCTTATATTTCTGCTTCAATCTTTATGCAATTAATGACCATTTTGGTTCCTCAATTACAAAAAATTCAAAAGGAAGGCGAAAGCGGTCGTAATAAAATTAATCAATGGACTAGATATTTAACAGTGATTGTTACTGCTTTCCAAGCAGGCGCATATGTTGCTTATTTAAATAGTCCTGGTTATGCTGATGCTTTAATTCCTGCATACAAACCATATTTTTGGTTCTCTACCGTAATCACTTTAACTGCAGGTACATTATTTGTAATGTGGTTAGGTGAAAAAATTCAAGACAAAGGTTTAGGAAATGGCACATCCATTATCATTATGGTTGGTATCTTAGGTCGTTTACCACAATCTATTATTTTAGAATTTGGTTCTAAAAGTGTAGCTGGTGGTGGTGGTTTATTAATATTTTTGATAGAGGTGGCTGTATTAGTTACCATCATTATGGGCTTAATTGTATTGGTGCAAGGTGTTCGTAAGATTCCTGTAACCTATGCCAAACAAGTCATTGGTGGTGCTCAAGTGGGTGGTGCTCGTCAATTTTTACCTGTAAAGGTGAATAGTGCTGGTGTAATGCCAATTATATTTGCGCAAGCAATTATGTTTTTACCAACTTTAGTTTCATTTACAAATTTAGATTCAGCACAAGGTATTGTTAGAATTTTCAACGACCATAGTAATGTATGGTACATGATTATTTATTCAGTAATGGTTATTGGTTTTACTTTCTTATATACCGCTTTAATATTTAATCCAAAGCAAATTTCTGAAGACTTAAAACGTAACAATGGTTTTGTTCCTGGTGTTAAGCCTGGACAACCAACCACTGATTATATTGGTGCAGTCATGGATCGTATCACTTTACCAGGCGCGATTTTATTAGCAGTGGTAGGTATATTACCTGGCTTTGCACAAAGACTACAAGTTACGCAAGGCTTTAGCACTTTCTTCGGTGGAACTTCCTTATTAATTATGGTAGGTGTTATTTTAGATACTTTACAACAAATTGAAACCTATTTATTAATGCGTCAATATGATGGATTAATGAGTACTGGTCGAGTACAAGGAAGAAGCGGGGTGGTTAGTTCTGGCATTTAATTTTTTAAATGAATTATATTTACAAACCTGTCCCTCAAAGGCAGGTTTGTTTTTTTAGCAATAAATGGTGAATTATGATATACACTAAAACGGAGGAGCAAGTTTTATTAATGAAAGAAGCCGCTATGTTGGTTAGTAAAACTTTAACTGAAGTTGCTAAGGTGTTAAAGCCTGGTATGACCACTTTGGATATTGATTTATTATGTATGCAGTTTGCAAAAGATCATAAAGCTTCACTTTCTTTCCATCAATACCATGGATACCCACATCATATTTGTGCTTCAGTTAATGATGTAGTTGTTCATGGATTTCCTAATAAAACTGCTTTAAAAGAGGGCGATATTGTATCCATTGATTTTGGTGTTATATTAAATGGATGGCATGGAGATCATGCCTATACTTTTATTTTAGGCGAAGCCGATCCGGCTGCCATTGAATTGGTTAAGGTAACCAAAGAATCATTGTATAAGGGAATTGAAAAAGCAATTGTCAATAATAGATTAGGAGACATTGGTTTTGCAATTCAAGAGTATACTGAAAAGAACCATGGATATGGTGTAGTTAGAGAATTAGTGGGACATGGATTAGGGAAGGAATTGCATGAGGATCCACAAGTTCCTAATTATGGCAAAAGAGGTACCGGTTTAAAATTAAAAGAAAATTTAGTGTTGGCAATTGAACCTATGATCAATATGGGTACTCATAAAGTATTTACAGACGATGATGGCTGGACAGTAAAAACACAGGACGGTAAACCATCCGTTCACTTTGAACATGATGTGTGTGTGAAGAAAGAACAGGCTTTAATTTTATCAGATTTCTCCATTATTGAAGCAGCTGAAAAAGCAAATCAAAATTTAAATAGTTCGTATTATTAGTTTTTATTGATTCATGTTGCAATATTTTGTAAAAATTAATACCGATATTTTAGATAAAAATTAAAGTATGGAAAAGAAAAAAATAGTCGTAGTAGGAGGGGGAGCTGCGGGATTTTTCTGTGCCATACAAATTGCTGAATTACATCCAGACTGGGAAGTAATTATTCTTGAAAAATCCAATAAAATATTAGCTAAGGTTAAAGTGAGCGGCGGTGGTCGTTGTAACGTTACGCATGCTTGCCCTGATATTGAAATGTTATTAAAAAAATATCCACGTGGTGAGCGCTTTTTGAAAAAAGCATTTTATGAGTTCGCCACCAAAAATACAATTCAATGGTTTGCAAATAATGGTGTTGAATTGCATACGGAAAAAGATGGTCGCATGTTTCCAACGACCAATAGCTCAGACACCATCATTGATTGTTTCTTAAGAAAAGTACATCAATATAAAATTCAAGTTTTAACACAGCATGAAGTAGTAGATATAAAAAATAACGATAGTCATCATCATGCTTTAGTCGAAAATAAAATCATAGAAAGTAAAAGGCAAAAGGCCTTTTTGATTCAATTGCAAGGTAGGGCTGACATGCAAGCTGACGCTATTTGTTTAGCAACAGGAGGCATGTTAAGGTCGGACCCGAATAATAAATTTAAGTGGCTGATTAATTTTGGACATAATATTGTAGACCCCGTCCCTTCTTTATTTACATTTAATTCTTCCGAAAAAAAA
The DNA here is from genome assembly GCA_903929425.1 of uncultured Bacteroidota bacterium. Classification (GTDB taxonomy): domain Bacteria; phylum Bacteroidota; class Bacteroidia; order Chitinophagales; family Chitinophagaceae; genus Sediminibacterium. The sequence goes on along the minus strand of CAIYUO010000072.1, from coordinate 2,411 downwards.
ATTACCACATTAATGGGTGTTGCAGTGGATAAAGCAAGTATTCAATGGAAGGGCAATAAAAATATAGAAACGGGCCCATTATTAATTACCCATTGGGGAATAAGTGGTCCCGCTGCCATAAAGTTATCTGCATGGTGTGCAAGGGCCATGGCGGAAACTAATTACGAAGGGGCGATTATAATTAATTGGACGCCTAGTTTTAATGAGGCCACTTTAAAAATGGAATGGATTAATTTTAGAATGGATTTTGGTAAACGAGAAATGGGCTCTAAAAATCCTTTTGATTTACCACAACGATTATGGCATTTTTTAATACAAGAAGCGGGTATTGCCGCTAATACAAAATGGGCCGATTTAAAAAGTGCGAATCAACAGCAACTTATACAACTACTTACTCGATACACATTAGACATTAAAGGAAAAACTACATTTAAGGAAGAATTTGTTACTTGTGGTGGAGTGGATCTAAAAGATATTGATGCCCAAACTATGGAAAGTAAACTCATGCCTGGTTTACATTTTGCCGGGGAAATGATGGATGTTGATGGTATCACGGGAGGCTTTAATTTTCAACATGCGTGGACAAGCGGATGGTTGGCTGCACAGCATATCGGGCAAATTTTACCAGCTTAAGTGTTAGACTGTCCCAACTTATAAATTTCTATAATTTTATAATTGATAATCAATAAGTTGTATTTAAGATTTATTGTATTTTTTAGGCCTATTTTGGCCTTTTTTTGGCTTATTTTAATACCTTTGCCGTCCGGTTTAAAAACGCCGGTTTTATTATGAAATTATTTTCAAAAACCCTAAACGCAGACGCACAGGAATTCGATGGCGCTACAGCTACCGAAGCAACTGCGACAACAAAAGCACCTGAGGTTGTAGTTATTGAAACTGCACACGACGATTTCGACTGGAGCGTTGACAAACGTAATGTGAGTCATTATGCTGAAGCTGAAAGAGTAAAGTATGACAAAGTGTATGATAACACTTTCGTTCAAATTGCGGACGGAGAAATCATGAATGGTTTAGTCGTTGCATTAACTAAAACTGATGTTGTAGTTAACATTGGTTTTAAAAGTGATGGTCTTGTATCATTAAATGAATTCCGTGATACGAACGGAGTTAAAACAGGTGATACTGTTGAAGTAATGGTTGTAGAAAAAGAAGACCGTGATGGTAATCTTCACTTAAGCCGTAAATCAGCTCGTATTTTCCGTGCTTGGGAAAGAATTATGGAAGTACACAAAACTGGTGAAGTTGTTACTGGTTTAGTTACAAGCAAAACAAAAGGTGGATTAATCGTTGATGTATTTGGTATGGAAACTTTCTTGCCAGGTTCTCAAATTGACGTTAAGCCAGTTACTGATTATGATCAATTCGTAGGTAAGACAATGGAGTTTAAAGTTGTTAAGATTAACGAAACAATCAAAAATGCCGTTGTATCTCATAAAGCATTAATCGAAAGTGATATCGAAGCACAACGTGCTGAAATCATGAGTAAGTTAGAGAAAGGCCAGGTGTTAGAAGGTGTTGTTAAAAACATTACTGACTTTGGTGCATTCATGGACTTAGGTGGATTAGATGGTTTATTATACATCACTGATATTTCATGGGGTAGAATTTCTCATCCAAGTGAAGTACTTAAAATGGATCAAAAAATCCAGGTTGTTGTATTAGACTTTGATGATGATAAAAAACGTATCAGCTTAGGATTAAAGCAATTAACGCCTCATCCTTGGGATGTATTACCTGGTGACCTATCTGAAAATAGTGTTGTAAAAGGTAAAGTAGTTAACATCGAGGATTACGGTGCGTTCTTAGAAATTCAACCTGGTGTTGAAGGTTTAGTTCACGTTTCTGAAATCACTTGGGCTAACACACCAATCAACGCTAAAGAATTCTTCAAATTAGGAGATGAGCATGAAGCGAAGGTGGTTACATTAGACAAAGATGCACGTAAGATGAGCTTGAGCATTAAACAAATGACACAAGATCCTTGGAATGCTATCGAAAATAAATTCCCTGAAAACAGCAAGCACAAAGGTTTAGTGAAAAACATTACTCCATATGGTGTATTTGTTGAATTAGAATCAGGAATTGGTGGAATGATTCACATCAGCGATTTAAGCTGGTTGAAGCGTTTCAATCACCCATCTGAGTATGTGAAAGTAGGTGAGTCTATCGACATCATTATCTTGAACATCGACAAAGAAAACAGAAAGTTACAATTAGGTCATAAGCAATTAGAAGAAGATCCTTGGAATCAATTAGAAGAAACTTTTGCAATCGGATCAATTCATGGTGGTACTATTGTTCGTAAGGACGATAAAGGTGCTATTGTACAATTGCCTCATGGCTTAGAAGGTTTTGCTCCTAACCGTCACCTTGCAAAAGAAGATGGTAAG
>CAIYUO010000071.1 GCA_903929425.1 uncultured Bacteroidota bacterium | reverse complement strand
TAAAAATAATTTCTCCTGATTCAGTTTTCAAAACTGATAATGCACCCACTTCTTATGCCATTACAACTGGAAGTGGTAAAGGATGGTATACTTATGACGGATTAAATAATTTAATTACTCCATTGGCAGGAAGGGTTTTGGTCATAAGAACAGCTTCAGGTAAATATGCAAAAATGGAAATAACTTGTTATTATAAGGGTGGAGTAACCTTACCTACTTCAGCTAGTGAAGACGATAAATTATACAAGCAACGGTATTATACTTTCAGATTTGCTTATCAACCTAATGGGACTAAAACGTTTTAACTTTTAAATTTCCTTCCCCCAAGCAAAAGGGCTCCCAATTGGGAGTCCTTTTGCTTTAATATAGGTTTGTTATTTTTTTGCTTTAAAACTCCAAGTGAAATCAAAGGTTGCAACGGTATCCCCTTTTTCATTGACTCCTACCGATTTACACACTAAAGTTTGCCCTTCACCTGTTTGTATTGCTTTACGAATGGCTTCTTCCAAAGCAGGTCCATCCTTGCAAGTAAAATATAATATACCGGTACCTTTTTTTATATATGCTGCTTCCATTTTTACCACCAGCATACTCACTTTAGGTGTGCGTTGATACACTTGCCCAAATGCCAACATCCCACTACACATTTCGGCAGCCATTGCTTCCACTGCGAAATAGATGGATTTAAAAGGGTTCATGCTAAACCATGAGTATCTAATACGAACTACACATGAATTGGCATCAAAGTGTTGTATTCGTAAACCAGCAAAAAAGGCAGCGGGTAGTTTTGTAAATAAAAAGAACCGAAACTTAATTGGGTTGGAAATGATATCCTTAAAAGAGTTGAATGAAGGGTTCATACTAGTCAAATTTTTATTCTCATACTAAAGGTAAGTTTTCTACTTATGATTTGTATCACAAAATCTCGTGAGTAACGTCATTATTTGTAAAAACAATAAATATTCACTTTACACTTGGAATTTTAACACTCACTATAAATGATTATTATATGAAAATTTTTAAAATTATAATGCTGTTTTGTTTTATCGTACTCTTCTTTATTTATTGTACTAAAACCGACCAAGTTGTTGTTTCCACAACTGCAAAGAATACAACTGATTTATTAGCCATAAAAACGATTACTGCTCCAACTATAGATGGCGTTGTTGATGCATTATGGGCGAAGGCTTCAAAAATTGAATTTACCCCTATTGTACCAGATCCAGGAAATGGATTATTTACCGGATATATTGGGGAAAATTATCCTACTAAACTTAGGGCAATGTATGATGACCAATACATCTATTTTTTGGCGGAATATGCGGATAAGGATCAAAGCCAAAAAGTGGCACCTTGGTATTTTAATCCAAGTACTAAATTATGGGCAAAGGAAGGAAGTTCAAGAGCATATGATGCAAATGGCATGATGTCTAGAGAAGGATATGGGGAAGATAAAATTGCAATGCTGTGGAATATTGATAATTCTACTCCCAAGTTTACCACGCAAACTTGTTATGCAAGTTGCCATGTGTTTACACCTTATATGGATTATTCTGTAACCCCTTCAGTGTACAAATCTAATTCAGCTAGTGGTAACCATTATACCAATGGCCCTAACGAAAAAATTGATATGTGGTGGATGCAGCCTAGCAAAGGTTTAAATTATGGTAAGATGGATGACAACTATCAAGATTATGCAGGTGGTCAAGCTATCACAAATTTAACTGGAGGAAATGCCAATGGCCGACACGTAGATGATGTCGTTGTATCAAGTATTTCTACAACTTGGCCTGTAGGTAAACCGACTTATTCTTCAGATCCAACACAAGGGTCTTTTGCAAATACCCAAAATTTGAAATTAGATGGGACTGGTGCAACAGTAGCAGTACCTATGTATATCATACCTAGTTCAACGAGTAATTATATTGCAATGGCAGATACCGTATCAGGAGGCATTGCAAAAAAAGTGACTGCAGTAAGTTCAACAGGGGTATTAACCTATAGTGGCGGTTCTTTAGATCCTAATACTGGCAATGATTATCAAAGACTAGGTACGGCAGCCAATAGTGCGATTGGTGCAAAATGTATTCCATCAGTGGTTACGACTCGATTATTAAATGGCCGTGCCGATATTGATTGTGTAGCTACTTATACTGGAACAGGATATATCGTTGAATATAAAAGAAAACTTAAAACAGGAGATGTATTAAAACAAGACATTGACTTTTCAAGTTTACAAGATCAACCATTTGGATTTGCAGTTTGGGATAAATCAAATTATCAACATGCCATTCAGCCAAATTTGATGCTTAAGTTTCAAAAATAAATTTGTTTAAAAAACGATTAAACGAAAAAGTCATGTTAACTAAAAAAATAGCAATATTCTCCGGCTACTTTGCATTTGTGATATTTGCTATTGCAGGATGTTCAAAAACTTCAACTATCGTAGTTAATCCAGGAAGTAGTATTACCGAAACTATAAGTTTTGAAAAAGATATTGCACCCATTTTTACAAATAGTTGTGCAATGAGTGGATGCCATGTGCCTGGCGCAAAAGCGCCCGACTTATCTGCCGTAAATGCATATAAATCTTTAACGGATGGTAATTATTACAAAGCAACCGATCCTGACAATAGTGTCCTAATGATGTGGCTAACTGGCAAAAAAAGTCCAGTAATGCCTATTGGGAAAGGCCCTGATGTAACAATCAATGCAAAAGTTTATGCATGGATTAAACAAGGAGCAAAAAACAATTAAATTAATTCAAATGAAAAAAATTAAATCATATCAATTTTTGATGCGTCCATTGCAACACTCGCTAATAGTTATATTAGTATTGCTGGGAAGTAGTCAATTGATTGCACAAGACACTTTAAGCTCCAATGCGCCTGTTGTTAAGAAGAAGTCTTTTGTGAAAAATACTTTCGAAGGTAATTATATCATTGACAATCAAACTGTCATAGTGCCCATTAAAGGAACCTTTGAATTTGATATTCAGCATCGATTTGGCACTTTTGAAAATGGATGGAAGGATTTAGGCGGCTTATTCGCAAATGCTAATATGTTATTAGGTTTTAGTTATGTAGCAATCCATGATTTACAAATTGGGTTTGCCGCAACAAATGATCGAATGCAAACTGCTGGAACCCTTAAGTATGCATTGGTAAAACAGACAAAAAATAACACAATGCCCTTAAGTGTGACTTTGTTTGGAAATATGGTTATGGATACAAGAGCCAAAAATAGTTCTTTACCAATAATAAATGTGCAAGACAGATTCAGTTATTTTTCTCAATTAATTATTGCAAGAAAAATAAATGAAAAAATTTCATTACAAGTTGTTCCGAGTTTTTCTTATTATAATAACGTCGAAGCATTTTATACCGATAAAAATGTAATTCAACCTAAAACGAACAATGGTCATTTCTCAATTAGTTTAGCTGGAAGGTATAAATTGACCGATGGCATGTCGATTATAGCTAACTATGACCAGCCAATTACACAACACCCTATGAATAATCCCAATCCCAACATCGCTATAGGATTAGATATGAAAACAAGTGGGCATGATTTTCAAATATTCTTAGGTAATTATGGATATGTTTTACCACAAACTAATAATGTGTTTAATCATAACGATTTTTCAAAAAGTCAATTTTTGATTGGCTTTAATATATCTAGGTTGTGGAATTTTTAGCTATTCTTTTAATCTTTATTAAAGTTGTTTTTTAAAAACCAAAATGTATAAATAAAATGAAAAAATTACCTCAATTAGGACTTATTGTTGTTTTTATAACTACAGCAAGTTTTACATTATTTCAAACTAAACCATGGAATGTTCCTGCCGATAAAGTAAAAGCAGTAAACGCTGTAAAATCAAATGCAGCTTCAATTGCAGAAGGGAAAACATTGTGGAGTACTCATTGTGCTTCTTGTCATGGCAAAACTGGTTTAGGGGATGGTACTAAGGCTGCACAGCTTGAAACAACTCCACCCGATTTTACTAAAGCAGCATTACAGGGTCAAACTGATGGGTCTCTATTTTATAAAACTTCAGAAGGCAGGGGGGATATGCCAGGATTTAAAAAGAAAATACCAGAACAGGAGGACTTATGGAACTTGGTAAACTTCATGCGTAGTTTAAACAAATAAATTTAACAAAATGAAAAGAAGAAGAAAACTACTAGCAGGATTGGGGGTAATTAGTCTGTTCCCCATTATTAAATTTATATTTTTTTCAAAAAAGAGTAATGTGATTAGTTGTGCTCCTGAAACAAAAAATACAACCATGAAAATGTTAACACAGGATGGTCGACTAGTGGAAGTAGACATTTCAAAAATTAAAAGTACTAAAGAAAAAATAACTAATACACAATTACAAAATTGGGTATCAAAGTAGTTTATAATTAAAAATATATTTTAATGAAATCCAGCGATAATTCAAGAAGAGAATTTCTAGCCACTACCTTACTAGCAGGTGCTACATTAGCGGGCTGTGGAGGAAATCCATTTACACCAGAGGAATTAAGCGACGTTAAGCCATCAGGCGAAATGGTAAAATTACTTTCGGTTGACGGTGAAATTATTGAAGTAGATAAAGCTTTTTTAAAACCAGTACCTGAATTGCCAGCTTTAAGCAATACAGAAGCAAGAGTTGGCATACCAGGGAAAAAATTTGCAATGGTAATTGACTTATCAAGGTGCAAAAGTGTAAAAAAATGTCAAACTGCATGTAATCATATGCATCATATACATCCAGGTCAAAATTGGATTAAAGTATATCCAATGCAAGATTCTGAAAAAACTGCACCCTATTGGCAACCCACTACATGTATGCATTGTGATGAACCACCATGTGTTAAAGTTTGTCCTGTTGATGCTACATTTAAAAGAAAAGATGGTATTGTATTAATAGACAGTGATCGCTGTGTAGGTTGTAGGTTTTGTATGGCAGCTTGTCCTTATTCCTCAAGAGTATTTAATTGGGAGGAACCAAAAATTGAAAAAGAAATTGCTGACAAACCATATTCTTGTGAAACCAGCGTTCCACAAAAAATTGGGACTGTTGGAAAATGTGATTTTTGTCCTGACATGGTTCGACAAGGTAACTTGCCTCATTGTGTTTCAGCTTGTCCAAATGGGGTATTCTTTTTTGGCGACATATTAGAAGATGCCGTTACTAATGGTGCTGAAACTTTCAGATTTAGTGAATTAATTAAAGACAAAGCAGGGTATAGATTAATGGAAGACTTAGGTACCAAGCCGAGTGTTTATTATTTGCCACCTGTAAACAGAAATTTTCCTTTTGAAAATATAGAAGAAGATAAAAAATCTTAACCCAAAAAAAGAAACGTGGAAAAGCTTGCAGAAAATAAAATAATAGAGGACTTATTACCACAAAAATTTGGCAAAAAGGGACAAATGTGGGTAATAAGTTTATTGGCTATATGTGCTTTAGGATTTTATGCCTATTGCCGACAATTATATTTTGGTTTGGAAGTAACTGCACTTAGGGATTATGTTTCATGGGGTATTTATATTTCTAATTTTGTATTTTTTGTGGCTATAAGTTTAGTAGGTTCATTAATCACAGCAGTATTAAGACTAACAAATGTGCAATGGAGCACTCCTTTAACAAGGATAGCTGAAATCATTGCAGTTTCGGCCATTGCATTTGCAGGGCTAATTATTATTGTTGATATGGGACGACCTGACCGTTTTTATAATTTATTTACACATGGCAGGTTGCAATCTCCCATAATTTGGGATGTGATTGTAATTACTACTTATTTAGTGATAAGCTTATTACTATTGTATTTTCCTTTGTTGCCAGATTTAAAAATTATGATTTCTTTTAAAGAGAGAAATGGGAAATGGCTTCAAAAATTTTATGAGCTCATAGGTTCATTTTGGAAAAATAAACCAGAACAATTTAAAATTACAAATAAGGCAATTAATATATTATCAATCACAATTATTCCAGTTGCATTTGCTATTCATACTGTTACCTCTTGGTTATTTGCAACTACGTATCGACCGGGCTGGGACAGTACAAATTTCGGTGCTTATTTTATTTCAGGTGCATTCTTAGTAGGCTCGGGTGCTGTTTTAATTGCTATGTATATTTTTAGAACTCAATATAAACTAGAGCAATATATAACGGAACATCATTTTGATAAGATGGGCAAAGTGGTTGTTTTATTGGCCTTGATATATTTATATTTTAATATCAATGAATTTTTAGTTCCAGCATTTAAAATGAAGAAATCGGAAGAAGAGCATTTGATGGGATTATTCACAGGTGAATTTTCGTCAATTTTTTGGTTTGCTATTTCTGCTTCTATGTTTTTACCAATTTTTATTTTGATATTTAAAAAAGGGAGAAGACCAAAATGGGCTTTTATCGCAGGTATACTAGTGGTAGTCGGTTCTTGGTTTAAACGTTATTTAATTGTCACACCTACTTTACTTCATCCATTTTTACCAATGTATGATGTCCCTAAAAATTATCTACATTATTTTCCATCATGGGAGGAGTGGTCAATCGCAGGCGGATCATTAGCTGGAGTATTATTAGTAATCACATTTTTTGCAAGAATTTTTCCAATTATTCCTATACATGAAACAATCATTGAAACTGATAGCCATGAAAAAGTATAAATATATTTTATTGCTACTATTTACATTATTACTTGCACCTAATATATTATTGGCGAAGACTGATGAAAAAAACATTTTAGCTTTAACACTAAAATATTATAACGACAACAATATCTCGCATCATTTATGGGTAAACGCAAAATCAAAAATAGATGGCAAGTTTCAACAAATACCTAATATCTCCGTTTCATTTTATATCACAAATTATGCTGATAAAACTAACTTATTAGGGAAAGCAGTCACGAATGAAAAAGGTGAAGCCATGATAGTCATGCCACCAAATGCTAAAGCAGAGTGGTTAAAATCCCCCAATCAAAACTTTATAGTTGTTGCTAATGAAACAAAACAATTTGATGCTGCAAAAACCGAGCTAGCTATTACAAAAGCAAAAATTAAAATTGATACAATCAATGGAAAAGTAATCAATGTAAATTTAATAGCTTTAATTGATAGCATTTGGAAGCCTATTTCAGGTGTGGAAGTAATTATAGGAGTAAAAAGATTAGGAGGAATCTTAAACGTAAATGAAACACAAACCTATACGACTGACTCCGTTTTTGGCGGCGTTACAGCTGAATTTAAACTTGATCGTATTCCTGGGGATAAACAAGGAAATATTATATTAATTGCAAGTTTAGTTGATAATGAAACATATGGGAACTTAACTGCTGAATTGAAAGTGCCATGGGGAATCAATTTAGTTTATGTATCAAATTTTGATCATAGAAGTTTATTTGCGCGTCGTGGTTATTCCCCAATATGGTTAGAATTATTAGCTTATATAATTGTAGTCGTTGTTTGGGTTATCATATTTTATTTATTGCTTCAAATTAAGCGTATAAAAAAATTAGGGATAGAATAAGATAGAGGTTGTATGTTTTGATTAGGAAAAGGCACTCAATTGAGTGCCTTTTCTGATTTTAAGGGAAATATATTAATGGATAAACCTTAAATTTACTAAGCATAAAGTAATTGCAAATTTATTTTCCATAATAACTAAAGTAATTTTATGAGTAAAAAAGTAACCTATATCTTATTGACTGTAATTTTTTTCGCGCAAATAAATTCGACTGCACAAAAAAATATTTTAACAAATTCTTCTTCAAAAACTACACTTATTTCAAATGTTGTCATTATTGACGGAACAGGAAGTGAGCCAAAAAAAGGCGCTATTAGATTTAAGGGGGATGCAATTATTGAAGTAGGAGAACTTCAACCACTAAATGGAGAAAAAATAATTGATGGCAAGGGTAAGGTTTTAGCACCAGGTTTTATTGATGCGCATAGTCATCATTTAAGCGATTTGCAACGCAAGCCCGCAGGTTTGTCAACATCAAATCAGGGTATTACTACTATAGTAATAGGTCAGGATGGAGGTAGTTATCCCATGGATAGTTTAGAAAAGGACATGCGTGAAAAACCAGTAGTAGCTAATGTTGCTAGCTATACGGGTCATTCAAGTTTAAGGGAGGAAGTAATGGGTGAGAAAAATGTATTAAGACAGGCTAGCCAAATAGAAGTAGATAAAATGAAAACCATTTTAGCAACTGAATTAGCAAAGGGATCATTAGGATTATCAACGGGATTGGAATATGAACAAGCATTTTATTCAAGTAGAGATGAAGTATTACAATTAGCGAAGGTAGCTGCGGATGCAAAAACCAGATATATAAGTCATATTAGAAGTGAAGACGTGACGTTGGCTGATGCATTGGATGAAATTATTCAAATTGGCAAAATCACTAAAATGCCAGTGCAAATTTCTCATATTAAATTAGCGAAAAAATCAGATTGGGGAAATGCATCAAAAGTATTGGCACAATTAGAAACGGCTCGTGCCGAAGGCGTGCAAATTACCGCTGACGTTTACCCTTATACATTTTGGAACTCAACTTTACGCGTATTATTTCCTGCACGCGACTATACCAATATGGCAAGTGCTCAACTTGCAGTTACTCAGTTATTTGACCCCAAGGAATCCTATATCGTACAATATGCACCCAATAAAAATTATGTAGGCAAAACCCTTTCTGCAATCGCTCAACTAAGAAATGAAACAGAGGCGCAGGCTTTAATAAGTTTAGTGGATATAGCAGCCAAGTTTAAAGAAGCAAATCCAAAATACAATGGAAGTATTGAAGCCATTGCAGCAAAATCAATGAGTGAAGCAGATGTAGCTAAATTTATAGCTTGGCCTTATGCAGTAATATGTTCCGACGGTAATGGTGGCGGACATCCAAGAGGGTATGGTTCATTTACAAGAGTATTAGGTAAGTATGTAAGAAATGAAAACATTATATCATTATCAAATGCTATCCATAAAATGACAGGACAAACCGCTGAGTACTTGGGCATAAAAAATCGCGGCTTGATTGCTGTTGGTCAAAAAGCGGACTTGGTTTTATTGGATGCTAATACAGTAATTGATCATGCGGTTATTGGCAATAGTAATGCACTATCAACCGGCATTGCAATGGTATGGGTAAATGGACAATTGGTGTATCAAAATCAAAAAGCGACAGGAAAAAAGCCAGGCGTTTTAATTAAAAGATAGTGTAAGGTTAACCATGCTTAACGTAATTCGCAATTGTGTTTCGATAAAAAATACAAACTCGATAGAAAATACAAACTCAAGAAAAATATAATTAGAAAAAATATTGACATCATAAAATAGATACTAGAATGATACCAACAAATAACAATGCCATTGTGTTAACGAATGGCTTACTAACTTCTCCCGATGCTAAAACGGCTCATGGTTTAATTAGAGGAACGGAACGTTTCACCATTATTGGAATTGTAGATAGCAAAGAAACTGCAGGAAAAGAAGCGGGTGAATTATTAGATGGTAAAAACAGAAATATCCCAGTTTTTGAAAATTTAGAAAGTGCTATAAGTAACTTAAGTAATATTCATTATTTAGTCATAGGCGTTGCAACTGTTGGAGGAAAATTACCAGGAAATATGTTGGAGGTTGTCATTAAAGCCATCAACGCTGGTATATCTATAGTAAATGGCTTACATGAATATTTAAATGAAAAGCCTGATGTGGTTGCATTGGCAAAGTCGAAAGGTGTTACGCTAACTGATGTTAGAAAACCAAAATCAAGAGAAGACCTACATTTTTGGACAGGCGAAATATATAAAGTAAAAGCGCCTATTATTGCCGTGATTGGAATGGATTGTGCCATGGGAAAACGAACTACTGCTAGAATGCTAAGACAAGCTTGTGAGTCCAATGGCATAAATGGTCAAATGATTTATACGGGTCAAACAGGTTGGTTGCAAGGTGGTAAATATGGTTTTGTGTTTGATTCAACATTGAATGATTTTGTGTCAGGTGAGTTAGAAAATGCAATTGTATCTTGTTGGAAAGAAACAATTGCTGATATTATATTTTTAGAAGGGCAGTCATCCTTAAGAAATCCAAGTGGTCCCTGCGGCATTGAATTATTAATTTCAGGAAATGCGAAACATGTAGTTTTATTGTTTGCACCTAAGCGAAAATATTTTGATAATGACGAACATTGGGGAAGTATACCGTCGGTTGAATCTGAAATAGAAATTATTGAAAAATTGGGTTCAAAAGTAATTGCATTGGCTGTTAATACCGAAGACTGCACAAGTGAGGAAGCGTTTGCCTATCAAAATGAGTACGAACAAAAATTAAATATACCAGTATTGTTGCCCATTCAAGAGGGTGTTCATAAAATAATTCCAGTTTTAAAAAGTTTAAATAAATAAACATCGGCGAAAGCTGAATAAAAATATTCAAATGAAAATAGTTGCAGTAAGATCTTATTTAACAAGTATGGCTTTAACAAAACCATACACTATTGCTTACAATACATTTTCGGATGTTAGTTTAGCATTTTTTGAAGTGGAGCTAGAAAATGGAATCGTTGGTTATGGTTCAGGAAGTCCTGCAAAAGAAGTAGTGGGTGAATCAACTGCTCAAACAGCAGCGAATTTGCAAACCGAATTTGTTCAAAATTTAGTTGGTAAAGACATTCGTCAATTTCAGCAACTTATATTTGAAACTTTTAAGCAATTTCCGCATTTGCCTGGAACACAAGCTGCCATTGATATTGCACTGCATGATGCCTTTTGTAAATTTATTGGTATTTCAGTTGCTAATTTTTATGGTCGAAAAATAAAAGCCTTGCCTACCTCCGTTACTATTGGCATCAAAAACCTACAAGAAACTTTGGAAGAAGCAAAGGAGTATCAATCATTAGGATTTAAAATTTTAAAAGTAAAAACGGGGATAGATGTAAATGAGGATATTGAAAAAGTAGTTAAGCTAAAAGAAAAATTTGGGGATCATTTTTCAATAAGGGTTGATGCAAATCAAGGTTATAAGCTTGATGATTTGAAAAAATTTATAACAGCTACAAAACACCAAGGCTTAGAATTGATTGAGCAACCCATGCCAGTAGGAACTGAAAATGAATTATTGTCGCTAAGCTGGGAGGAGCGTAAGTTATTAGCCGCTGACGAAAGCTTAAAAAACCCACAGGCTGCCTTAAAATTAGCCGCCAATGAAAAACCATTTGGTATTTATAATATTAAATTAATGAAGTGCGGTGGCGTATTTGGTGCTTTAGGCATTAGCAATATTGCCAACAATGCGGACATTGATTTATTCTGGGGCTGTAATGATGAAAGTATTATTAGTATTACTGCTGCCTTACATGTTGCATATGCTTGTCCCAACACAAAGTATATTGATTTAGACGGCAGCTTGGATTTAGCTGAGGACTTAGTTAAGGGAGGTTTTGATATTGAGGACGGTTTTATGAAAATTAATGATGCGCCAGGTTTTGGCTTTACTTTATTATAAAAACACATTCACTAAAAAGACACCTATGGAAATGCTAAAACCAAAAATTGGATTACGTGCGGCAACTTTTTTAGTAGTAAGTGTCATTATTGGTTCGGGTGTTTTTAAGAAAATTGCGCCTATGGCGCAAGAATTAGGTAGCCCATGGTTAATTGTGTTGTGTTGGATATTAGCAGGTTTAATAAGTTTAGCAGGCGCCTTATCAACAGCTGAAATGGTAAGCATGTTTCCAAATTCAGGAGGCGAGTATTTTTATTTTCAAAAAGTATATGGTCGTTTCTTTTCCTTTTTATATGGATGGTCAAGCTTTACTGTTATAAAAACAGCAGCTATTTCAGCACTCGCTTATATTTTTGCACAGTCTTTAAATAGTTTATTTCCCTTACCTGAAATTGGCAATCAACAAAGCTTTTTAGGAATCGCACTTTTTCAAAATCTCTCCATCAAAATCTTAGCTTCTGTTTTAATTATTTTATTAACCTTATTAAATTATAGAGGTGTTCAATTTGCTGAAAAATTGAGTAGCATATTAACGTATTTAATGCTAGCGGGCATCCTTGTATTTATCATCATAGGCTTTACTTCAGGGAAAGGTTCGACACAACATTTAACGCAAACAAGTCAATTAAATAATTATTTGGCGCCGCAGGGTTGGAATATCATTAAAGCTTTATTTGTAGCAAGTTTAGGAGCTTTTTGGGGTTATGAGGGTTGGAATAATATTGCCTATATAGGAGAAGAAGTTAAAAATCCTAAAAAAAATTTACCACTTGCCTTAGGTGTTGGAACCATTATTGTAATGGTTACTTATGTTTTGCTTAACGTTTTGTTTGTATACATTTTACCGATTGATTATTTTATTGGATTAAATGCTACGCCCAATAAAATTGCAGCAGTTGAAGTGGCAGGTCAAATAAGTGGAAGTATTGGAATGATATTAATTGCGTCATTAATTGTAGTGACTACCCTAAATTCTACTAACAGTAGTATTTTAATGTCCGCTCGAATTTTATATGCAATGGCCCGCGATAAAATGTTTATTAAGAAAGCATCATCAGTTCACCCAAAATATAATACTCCTGATATTGCATTATTGATTCAAGCCATTTGGGCTATCGTTCTTGTTTTTTCAGGAACATTTGATCAATTAACTGACATGCTTGTATTTGCTTCCTTTTTGTTTTATGGAAGTACGGCTTTAGGGGTTATTATTTTAAGGGTTAAACACCCCGAAATTGAAAGAAAGTATAAAGTAATTGGCTACCCTTTTGTTCCAGCTATATTTTGTTTGTTTTGTGTAAGCTTATTTATTAGTACCATTATTAACCAACCTTATTCTGCTATTTGGGGATTAAGCTTAATGGCTACTGGAGTACCTTTTTATTATTTTTTAAATAAAAATAATAAGCCTTAAATTTTATTTTACCTCTAATTGCGCTTACTTTAAAACGAAGCCAACACCTTGTTCAGGATAAATAATGGAAAGACCCAATTTATTGGCATCCATTATTTGTTTTTTGATTGTTGGTTCACAATTATCACATGGTTTGATATGTGTAACAATGATATTGACAGACTTTAAATTTCTCCCAGCTAAATTGTTCAATGAATTTAATTCTTGCATTAAAAGCATAGGCGTAAGGTGTCCAAAAAGCGATTTGTCTGGAATGCTATTATCAAATGATACTTCTATGAAAATTCCTTTTAACTTATTTTCTTTTATTAAAGGTGCAATGGCTTTCCAAAGTAAATTAAGTTTATTTGATTTTTCAACTGTGTCAGCACCCGTATCACCTAAGTATAAAATGTAGTCTAAATTTTGCCTAACTAAAAACGCACTGCTTTCATATGGGTTCACATGGCTTAATGAATATGGAGTTACATATAACTCGGTATTTGGAATCGATATCTCCTTTGCTTCTGTAAGGGGTTGATAGGTGTATTTATTTAAAATTGGCTTATCACCCTCATTGGCGAAATTAGCCCAGCTCTTCCAAGTAAAGTAATTGTTTTTTAAAACATCAATAACGGAGCCAAAGGCATATACAGGTTTTGCAATATCATTAGGAGCATTTAAAACTAAGCCTGCTAAATGATCCAAATGTCCATGTGAAATAAAATAGGCTTTAATGTTTTTCTTTTGAATTTCCTCGGCACTGGATTCATTAAATAATGAATTTTTTAACGCCATTTTAAGTCCAGCATTGATAGTACCTGCGTCTAAGCAAATGTAATTATCAGTTCCATTTTTGGCCACTAAATACGCAGAAAGATTAGCTTCATCTAAGCCGCCTTTTACCCCTAATGGAATTATTTTAAAACCTGTATTAGTTGCGCTTACTGTATTATTTTTCTGAGCATTTAAGGTATAAAAAAATATACAAAAAAGCAGGGTGATAAGGTGTTTTAAACGCATGATATTTAACATAGGGAGTAAAATTAATTTAAATTACCTTAGCTCGATAATATGAGACTAATTTTTACAATAATAGTGTCAATTTTGCTATTAGCCAATTCCAAAAGCGCTGCACAGTTAGACAACCATAAAAAACCAATGCTTTTCATAGGCCATCCTAACCGAATTAAAAGTTTGGACAGTTTGATAAAAAATGCATCAGGTTTAGCATTGAATTCGAATGACTATCAATATCAGCTAAAACAAAATTCAGAAACGGATAGTCTTGGGGAGACTGCCGTTAACAATCAGTTTAAAAATGATTCCATCATAATAGGAGTGGCTAATCATTTTTTTAATGATTTAGCTTTTGGTAATAGCATTCCTAAATTAGACTATAATGGAGTTAAGTTTAAATTAAATGTTTACGAAGTAGCCCTATTAGTTAAAAAATATGTTGAACGAGAATCAATCAATGATTTGGTCAAATATTATATAAAAAGTATTAAGGAAGTAAGTATCATTTTGGATACCCTTAAATTTTATCAAGCAAATAATACAATTCAACTTGATAAAATTAAAATACTTCAAAATGCAGCAAATGATTTTAGATGGTTAAATGCGATTAAAAAATCGAATAGATTTATTTTAGTAAATATCCCGTCAGCACAACTAAAAGCGTATGACAGTAATAAACTTATTATGGCGATGCGTGTGATTGTGGGTAAATCAAGTACACCTACTAATACATTAGCATCAACTATTAATAGATTGATTCTTAATCCCTATTGGATGGTTCCTAAAAGTATTATCAAAAATGAAATGTTTAATAAGTACAAAGCTGACAGAGACTATTTTTTTAAAAATGGCTTTACCTTAATTAACGAATCCTATAAGACAGTTGATCCCTGTAATTTAGATATTAGTAAATATAGTAAAGACTATTTTCCTTTCATAGTTCGCCAAGGAACAGGTTTAGATAATTCATTAGGGCTATTAAAAATTGAATTTGACAGCCCATCCTCAATATACTTACATGACACACCTCAAAAGCAGTTGTTTAAAAATGCAAGACGATTTTATAGTCATGGATGTATTCGAATGGAAAGGCCAATTGATATAGGTAATTGGTTACTTCAAAATAATAGAATAGCGATAGATACATTTGATTTTAAAAAGCCATCAAAATATACCATACCACGTCCGATACCTGTAACCATTTCAACGCAAGTAATAATTTGGTATAGCCTTATTGATTTTGATAATCAAGGAGTATTAAAGTTTTATAAAAACGTTTACAATAAGCAATAGTTGAATTTGTGGAAAATAAATATTCCTGTATATCATTCAATTTATTTATTGCTCGTATAGGTTTCAAAAAATATATCCATAAAAACTATTTCGGTAATATGACTATATTTATACAACTCACTATTTCTTACTTTTTTTATTATTTCAAAAAGTGATTTTTGTTCTTCCATCCAAGTGGCAGCTATATCATGGAATGGAAAATCAATTAATGCGTTTTCACAATCTTGATTCAAACTAAAAAGTGTTTTCATTTTATCAATCAAGTGCATTTAAAATAGCTGAAGTAGATATATCTAAAGCGGTAGCTATTTTGTGAATTTGAAAAATACTGGTATTAATTTTTCCTAGTTCTATTCTACTTAGTTGTGTGTAATCCATATCAGCATTAAAAGCTAGCGTCTCTAATGTAAGATGGCCTTCAATTCTTAATTGTCGAATTCGCATTCCGATCAGTTTTACGACCGTATCTTTATTGTGAGCCATGTGCAAATTTGTAATAATAACCGCGTCAATTCAATGGCAAATATGCCATCATTAAAATGTGGCAAATATGCCATATTTTGTGTTCTTAATAAATCAGAAGCGCATTGTAATAAAAATGGAAATAAAACGCTGGAGTGGATTAAAAGCTTACTTAAAGTTAACTCTATTCATTAATTATATTTTACTTTTGGCTAAACAATAACATATGATAAATCAATTATATCCTTGTTTGTGGTTTGATGGCAAAATTGCTGAAGCAACAAACTTTTATTGTTCGCTATTTTCAAATTCCAAAATAATTGCCGAAAATAATATTATCACCAAATTTGAAATTGAAGGAACAAGCATTAAGTTATTAAATGGAGGTGCACTTTTTAAAGTAAATCCATCGGTATCATTTTTTGTAAAATGTGAAACTAAAAATGAAATTGACAATATATGGAAAGGTTTATCAGACGGCGGCAAAGTCATGATGAATTTAGACAAATATCCATGGAGTGAATATTATGGTTGGATTGAAGATAAGTATGGAGTGACATGGCAATTGTTTTTAGGTGCATTAGCCCCAGGTGAACAAAAAATTATGCCATGTATGTTATTTACAAATAATGTATTTGGACGAGCTGAAGAAGCTATAAAATGGTATACTTACATTTTCAAGGAAAGTAAAATATTAAATACCAATTATTATACTGAAGCTGAAGTTCCTTTGACGGGCAAACTTAAGCATGGAACTTTTCAATTAAACAATCAACAGTTTGCTATAATGGATGGCCCAGGTGATCATCAATTTGAATTTAATGAAGGTGTATCTTTTATTGTTGAATGTAATGACCAAGAGGAGGTTGATTATTATTGGGAAAAACTTTCCGATGGAGGATATGAAGGACAATGTGGATGGTTAAAAGACAAATTTGGTATATCCTGGCAAATTATTCCCATTGAACTTAATAAATTAATGAGTGATCCTATCACTGCCAACAAGGCTAGATCGGCCTTTATGAAGATGAAAAAATTTATTATCAAAGATTTATATTAAACTATTTTACTGCTGTCTTTCAATTCTTTATCCATTGTAATTATTGAATATGACCACTTTTAACATTTAAGGAAATTTACTTGTGTTACCTTTGCAGTCCTATAAATGAAAAAGCGATTAATCATATTATCATTATTACTATTTATAAACATGGGTTTATTTAGTAAGAATCATTCAGTAATTCATACTACTGAAATGTCGTTGATTGACAATGAGGATAGGATTGCTAATTTAGCTCAGAAATTTAATATTAATAAAGCAGCCATTAGCATAGCCATTAAAGGATATGAAAAACTTAGGGAACTAGGACAAATAAGTAATAGTATGTATTTAACTATTGTTGATTTTAGTAAACCTAGTAATACCGAACGTTTTTATGTTATTGATATGCTCAAGGAGCAATTAATTATAAAAACATTAGTCGCACATGGCAAAAATTCAGGTACCTTAATACCAAGTGAATTTTCAAATAAAATTTCGTCTTTAAAAAGTAGTTTAGGATTTTATGTAACAGGGGGTACCTATTTAGGTAAACATGGAACATCGCTGATTTTAGATGGGGTAGAAAAAGGGATAAATGACCAAGCAAAAAACCGTGCTATAGTTTTACATGGCGCCAACTATGTAAGCAGTAATATGATTAGTGATGGCCAAACACCCATTGGCCGCAGCTTTGGTTGTCCGGCTGTACCCAACAATAAAGTTAAAAGTATCATTGCTACCATTAAAGGAGGTACTTGTATGTTTGTTTATGCGCCCAATTCGGAGTATGCGCAAAAATCAATGCTTGCTAAATAATGTATTTAGCTTCCCCATGTTTTTCATAATTTTGCGATACTAATTTATCTAAAACATAGCTATGATCAAGTATGTAATTGTATTTCTATTTGCATTTTCACCCATTTTATTGTTCGCTCAGAAAAAAGGAGCCAAAAAACCTATTCCAAAATCAACTACAACAGCTGTTGTTAATAATATCAGTTCCATACAAGCTCCTATGAAGTTATGGTATGAAAATCCCGCAAATCATTTTGAAGAAGCTTTATTATTAGGCAATGGAATGCAAGGTGCTACGGTTTTTGGTGGCATTTCAATTGATAAAATATATTTAAATGATTTAACACTTTGGTCAGGTGAACCTGTGAATGCAAATATGAATCCACAAGCTTACAAGTATTTGCCAGATGTTAGAAAAGCATTAAAAGAAAATAATTATAAAAAAGCGGATCAACTCATTAAAAAGTTACAAGGAAAGTTCTCGGCTTCTTATGCACCATTGGGGACTTTGTTATTGGAGATGAATGATGATCCCTATATTACTGATTATAACAGAACATTAGATATTGATGAAGCCATCGCTAAAGTAAAAACAACTTCTAATGCTAATGTAATCGAAAGACAATATTTGGCGTCTAATCCCGATAAAATTGTTGCTATACATTTAACGAGTAAAAAAGCAGGCGCATTGGGCTTTACGATTCGTTTTGAATCTTTATTAAAATATGAAAAAACAGTTGGAAGCAATACCATTAACATTCAAGGAGTAGCGCCAATAAAGGCAGACCCATCTTATTTGCAAAAAAATAAAAATTCAGTTGTATTTGATCAAAAAAAAGGAACTCGCTTTTCAACCATCATAAAAATTCAAAACACAAATGGTAAAATCACCAAAACAGATTCAAGCTTAACCTTATCCGATGCAACTGAAGCAACCTTATATATTTCAATGGCTACAAGCTTTAATGGTTTTGATAAGGATCCAGCAACAAAGGGCTTAAATAATGTATCCATTGCAAATACACAATTAAACAATGCTACTAATTTAGGATGGGCTGAAATAAGAAAAAAGCATGTTAAAGATTATCAAAATTTTTTCAATCGTGTACAACTAAAATTAAGCAATAAGGATACTGTAAATTTACCGACCGATCAAAGACTTATCAGATATGCAACAGGAGCACCTGACCCTTATCTAGAAACCTTATATTTTCAGTATGGTCGCTATTTATTAATATCAAGTTCACGTACACTTTATGTTCCTGCTAATTTACAAGGATTATGGAATCCATATATTCAACCACCATGGTCAAGTAATTATACCATGAATATTAATGCCGAAGAAAATTATTGGCTTGCTGAGAGTACTAATTTATCTGAAATGCATTTACCATTTTTACAATTTATTGACAACCTTGCTACAACAGGTAAAATAACTGCAAAAACATTTTATAATATGCCAGGTTGGGTAACGCATCACAACTCAGACATTTGGGCGATGTCAAATCCTGTTGGTGATTTTGGTAATGGCGATCCTTCATGGGCAAATTGGCCCATGGGAGGTACTTGGGCTTCAACCCATTTATGGCAACATTATTTATTTACGGGTGATAAATTGTTTTTAGAAAAGCAAGCCTATCCATTAATGAAAGGTGCTGCTGAATTTTGTTTAGCATGGCTAATACAGGATAATAATGGAAAGTATATTACGTCACCATCCACTTCGCCCGAAAATAAATTTAAAACACCTATAGGTTATATTGGAGCAACCTCATTTGGCAGCACAGCTGATTTAGCTATGATTCGTGAATTGTTTTTAAACATTATTGCTGCTCAAAAAATATTAAATACGGATCCAGCCTTCACTGATAAAATAAGCGCCACTTTAAATAATTTATATCCTTATCAAATCGGTAAAGGGGGTAACCTACAAGAATGGTATTATGATTGGGAGGATGCCGATCCTAAACACAGGCATCAAAGTCATTTATTTGGTTTATTTCCTGGAACACATATTACTACCGAGGCCACACCTGCTATTGCTGGCGCCGCAAAAAAAACACTTGAAATAAAAGGCGATGAAACCACAGGCTGGTCCAAAGGATGGAGAATAAACTTATGGGCAAGATTGAAGGACGGAGAACATGCCTATAAAATGTATAGGGAATTATTAAAATATGTTGAACCTGATGCCATAAGAGATATTAAAAATAATATTGGGGGCACCTATCCCAATTTATTAGATGCGCATCCTCCTTTTCAAATTGACGGCAATTTTGGGGGTGCTGCAGCTGTAGCAGAAATGCTTATACAGTCTAATAACGACTATATTGAATTATTACCCGCTTCACCAAAGGTTTGGTCCAATGGAGAAGTAAGAGGCTTAAAAGCCAGAGGTAATTATGAAGTTGATTTTGTTTGGGCAGAGGGAAAAGTAAAAAGTGTAAAAGTAAAATCTGCTACACAACCTTTTGTAAATGTGTTAATGAATGGCAAAATAGAAAAGATTAAAACAGTAAAATAACTTAAACAATTGTTAAAAGTAATAGCTAAATAATATAAAAATTTGCGGTTATTATATTATTTCAAGTTATTTTCGACATAAAGCTTTTATTGATTAAACTTTTTTATTTAACCCCGGTCAAATAATATAATAAATACCTAACATATGAAATCATTTTATTTTACAATTTTTACAATCTTCATACTATTACAATCTTGTTCAAAGGATGCAGCTACAACAACTACATCTACTACAGGGGGAGGTTCTAATAATAATACAGTTGTAAGTACTGCTGTTCCTGATGTTTACAAAAAAATATATGGAGCATCAAGTATTACATCGGACGGCACTTATATAACCATAAAATCAAATGGACTTCCAGATCATAAAAGTCCTTATTATGCATCAACGAATGCATTATATGAAGCCTATTCGGGTACCACATTCGCTGGCAGTGTTTTTCAAAAAAATCCTAATTCAATTGCGGAGAAAACATACGTTTTTAAAATACCGGTTAATCCAAAAGTTGCCTCATCACCTACTGCAACTCCTTTAGGAGCTATGGGGGTTTCTTTAAATGGGGTACCTTTTTACAATCAATATGCAGGACCTAATCAACCATTATCAGGTGAAGTAGTTTCATTTGATAAATATTGGGGTCATCCAACTCCTTCAAGTGCTTATCATTACCATGTTGAACCACTTTATTTAACAGCTGCAAAAGGAAAGTCATCCTTATTGGGATTTTTGTTAGATGGATTTCCAGTTTATGGACCTGAAGAAAATGGAGTAACCATTGATAATAGTAAATTAGACAAATATCATGGACACACTTTAGCTACAACTGATTATCCAAACGGTATATATCATTATCATATTACCAATACTGACCCTTATATTAACGGGGATGGTTATTATGGAACACCAGGTACCGTTTCACAATAAATGAAAAACATAATTATAATGAGGCTCTTTTTGTTAAGCGCTTTGTTTTATGCATGTAATTCAAATAGTAATGTAGTTATAAACGAAAAAATAGCTGCTTTTGAAACTACATTGCCGGTTGTTGATACTACCACTAATATCGTAATACCTAATATTCTAACAAATGCAATAGATCAAGGTTTTTCTACACATGAGGACACCTTATTTTTAAACAATTTAAAATATAATGGGTATGTGTACAAACTCAATAATAATCAGGATACATTATTTATAGGTAGTTATTATAAAGGCATTGAGGAAGGGATACATAAAAAGTGGTATTCAAATAAACAAATTGCAGAAATTAGATTTTATCATCTAGGTAAAAAAATGGGAAAGCATATTGGATTTTGGGAAAATGGCAATCCTAAGTTTGAATTTTACTTTACAAATGGCGAGCATCAAGGAATTGCAAAGGAATGGTATAATAATGGTAAACCCTATAGAACATTTCATTATGAAAAAGGTTATGAAGAAGGAAGCCAAAAAATGTGGTGGGAAAATGGAACCATAAGGGCTAATTATGTTGTGAAAAATGGAAGACGATACGGTCTCATTGGATTAAAACTTTGCATGAATCAAAACGATACTTTAAAAAAAGAGATAAGAAGCAAAAAGCGTAACCTAAAATTGTAAAAAGTATGTTTTATAAATCATTGCTCTTTTTGAGTACCCTATTGCTACTTTTTTCTTGTTCATCAAATCAACAAAAGCAGCAACATAAAAAGGTGGTTAAGGAATCATTACCCTTTTTTAATACACCCGATTGGACGCCTGAATGGATTGAACAAAACAATAGTGCATACAAAAATATACATCGTATACCTGCTTTTAATTTTAAAGATCAAGAAGGAAATACGATAACTAATAAAACTGTTGAAGGTAAAATTTATGTAGCTAATTTCTTTTTTACCACATGTCGCGGCATTTGTCCAAAAATGACAAGCAACATGTATTTATTACAAGAAGCATTGAAACAGGACACTAATATTTTATTTTTATCACATAGTGTTACACCTGACACTGATTCAGTAGCCGTATTAAAAAAGTATGCCAATGAAAATAAAGTGAATAGTAAACAGTGGCATTTATTAACCGGTTCTAAAAAAGAGATATACGACCTTGCGAAAAAACAATATTTCGCTGGCGATACAGTTGGATACTATCAAACAGGCAATGAATTTTTACACACAGAAAATTTTATTTTAATTGATAAACAACATCGAATAAGAGGTGTTTATAATGGCACTTTGCTTATAGAAATTGAAAGAATAAAAGAAGACATTGAAATTTTGAAACAAGAAAATTAAGCTGTTGCTTGATATGCTTCTTTAATGTTCATACTATTGATCAATACTTTTTGAGGAATAAACAAAATATAAAGCAAACCATTTTTTGTTAATGTTAGAATTATTTATAAAATTTGGAGAATAAATTTTATAAAACATTGAAAAAAATACTACTACTATCACATTTTTTTATATTTTACACAATTGTGGTATTCGCACAAACAAATAATCAAGAAGACTCTTCTACCTCTTTTAGTGCCTATTACGTTAGAATGAATCCAATAGGAATAGCGTCTGATGTTGGCAAATTTTCATCAAAGATTGTACAGAACGTCGAAATAGGTAAATCATTTGGGCCATTAGATTTAGGGTTAACATATGGTAGATTTGCAATTTCTGATTCCACTAATTTTGTTCAATTTAGATCCACTTTTGATGCTAGTCAACTTGGTATTTTTAGTAGCGAATTTGCGATAGGTGTAGGAAAAGTATTCAAATCCACCACCCCACTTATGTTTGAGGTTAGTACAACACTTATGGCACAAGTGTCAAAAAATATTGGAATTGGGGCAATTATAGGCAGTTATGATTTTATAGGAGAAAATGCCCAGTTCAATAAATCATTTTATGGATTATTTTTAAGATATGGGTTATTGCGAACAGAAGGTGGCTTATTACAAGGGCGTATTGGGAAACGTTTAGGGAAGCGAACCACGAGTAAAAAAATGAAGACACGTAGAATTTAATTTACTAGAGATGTTATTTATATTAATATAAATAATAATATTG
>CAIYUO010000070.1 GCA_903929425.1 uncultured Bacteroidota bacterium | reverse complement strand
GTAGAAGCGGAGGATATGGTAGCAGAAATTGCAACGCCTGTTTTTGGAGCGCAAGAAAAAACTGTGAATGATCCTGAATTAATCAAAAAAAGAAAGGAAAAATTCTGGGATCGTTTCAAGACGGATTTGATTGACATTTTCAGTGAAGATGATGACAAATTATTGAAATAAAATTACCCACAATATGTTATAAACTAACTGTTTATAACATATTGAAAATAGATTAATTTCGATATAACTAACTACTAACTAACCCATTTAAATAACAAAAGAATGATTCAATTTGACTTACCCAAGCAAAAATCATCCATCATCAAAGTCTTAGGCGTTGGAGGTGGAGGTAGCAATGCTGTTAATTTCATGTTTCATCAGGATATTGAAGGTGTAGATTTTATCATATGCAATACCGATTCAAAAGCCATTGAACAAAGCCCTGTTCCTAATAAAATTCAATTAGGTCCACATTTAACACAGGGTTTAGGGGCAGGTGCTGACCCATCGGTTGGGAAATTGGCTACCGAAGAATCATTGGAAGAGATTAAAAAAATACTTGAAGTAAATACAAAAATGGCCTTTATCACTGTCGGAATGGGCGGAGGTACAGGAACAGGTGGTGCGCCAATAATTGCAAAAATTTGTAAGGATTTAGGCATTTTAACCGTAGGAATTGTAACAACTCCATTTGGGTTTGAAGGTCCAAGACGCCAAAAGCAAGCTCAAGAGGGTATTAACCAATTAAAGCCTTTAGTTGATACTTTGTTAGTGATTTCGAATGACAAATTAAGGGTTCAGTATGGTAATTTGAAAATGAAGGAAGCATTTACAAAGGCGGATAATGTATTAGCTACAGCGGCTAAATGTATCACGGATGTAATTAATAGCCGAGGTCATATAATCGTTGACTTCGCTGACGTTTGTACTGTCATGAAAAATGGCGGAGTAGCTATATTGGGTAAAGCCGAAGTGGAAGGAGAGAATAGAGCACAAAGAGCTATTGAAGAAGCGTTAAATTCACCATTGTTAAATGACAATGATATTAAAGGTGCAAAATGGATTTTATTAAATATCAATAGTGCTGAAGGAGATTTTGAATGTAGCATGGATGAACTAGAAACGATAAGCACCATTTTACGCGAGCGCACAGGTGAAAACAGTGATGTGATTATGGGAAGTGGATATGATGATACATTAGGAGAAAAAATTGGCATTACATTAATAGCTACAGGATTTGAAGGAAAAGATCCATTTAAAAAGGATGAAGAAAAAAAAGCAGAGGTGCCGGTTGAGGATAAAATTGTGATGACCCTTTCTTCAGAAGCGGAAGTTGTTAATACGCCTAATGAAAATTCAGCAGCATCAGAAATTGTTGATACTTTACAAATAAATACAGAAGTGTTGGAAAATGTAAAGGAGCTAGCAACTGAAATGTCGATTGAAAATATGCAGGAAGAACTACAAGAAAATGTTGTTGTAGCCGAGTTGATAGCGGAGTCGGTTGAATTGGATTTGACACCCACAATTCATTACGAAGATACTTCAATGGTTACCAATGTATTTGTATCTATTCCTGATGAAGATATTGAAAATGAATTGGAGGAAAGTATTGATACTGTTGAGTTTGATGGTATTGAAGAAAACACCGACGAAGTATTTGAATTGAATATGGAAGACACTGAAGTGGAAGATTTTACATCAGCATTTGTATTAAGTAAGCCAACAAATATTTATGCAGAGGCTGATGAAACACCATCGGTTGATGTGGTTGAAGAAAATATACAAGAAGAAATTTTTGCGCCTGTTCAAGAAGCTTCACCAATAGTAGAAGCTGTAGAAACGGTTGAACATGTTGAAACTTCATTCCGATTTGCAGTTGAAGAAGAACCAAGTATGCAATTAGTAATGCGTGAAGAAGAATTTACGCCTGCTAATGTTGAAACAAGAAATGTACAACATTTTGATATGCCTTTAGATGATTCTGAGGAGCAAAGAAGAAAGGTTCGTGAGCGTATACAGAAGTTAAGAAATTTATCCTTTAATATTGGTAATGGCAATGATCCAAGTGCAGAATTTGATGAGGTGCCTGCTTATGTAAGAAGAAATATGGATTTATTTGGAAATACGCTGGCATCAGTTGAAAACTTTTACAGTAAATATACTGTTGATCAGGATGATAAAAATCAAACACAGTTATCTACGTTGAATTCCTTTTTAGATGGAAAAAAACCAGATTAAAAATAGTTTTGGTTCATTTGATTTAGTTGTAACCCCCGCCTTCAGGCGGGGGTTTTTTTATTTTAATGTAAGTTATACGAAGTCATATTTTTAAAATTTATGACTTCGTATAACTGTCTTCCCCGCCTTCAGGCGGGGGTTTTTTTATTTTAATGTAAGTTCAACCCACCTTATCTTTGCTTCATGCAAACAGTTTTAATTACCGGCGGAACAGGAATGGTCGGACAAGCCTTAACAAGCTATTTAATAGATAGAGGTTATGAAGTAATTGTTTTGTCGAGGTCAGCAAAAAAATCTAGTCAACAACACTTGTCTTATGCAGTATGGGATATTGAAAAACAATACATTGATTCAAATGCCTTGAGTGCTGCAGATATGATTGTGCATTTAGCAGGGGAAAGTGTGGCAAGTAAAAGATGGACACCAAAAAGGAAACAAGAAATTATTGATAGTAGGGTAAAGTCAGGTGCATTATTGGTAAAGGCATTAAAAGAAAATAAACATAAAGTAAAAACGGTTATAGCTGCATCGGCCATAGGATGGTATGGTCCTGATACCACTAGCTCATTACAAAACGGGTTTAATGAAACTAATTCTTTTGATAATTCTTATTTAGGAGCCACTTGTCAGCAATGGGAGGAAAGTGTAAAAAGTATAAATGAATTAGGCATTAGACTAGTTACCTTAAGAATTGGAATTGTATTCAATATAAAGGGTGGTGCATTACTTGAATTTATAAAACCTGCAAAATTTGGAATGGCCACTATTTTAGGTACAGGTACTCAAATAGTGAGTTGGATTCATCAGCATGACTTGTGTAAGATGATTGTTTTTGCAGCAGAAAATGAA
Source organism: uncultured Bacteroidota bacterium (assembly GCA_903929425.1). Lineage (GTDB taxonomy): Bacteria > Bacteroidota > Bacteroidia > Chitinophagales > Chitinophagaceae > Sediminibacterium. Next base: position 8,238 of record CAIYUO010000070.1, on the reverse strand, counting down.
GCTATAAAAGGAGTGTATAATGCAGTAGCACCTTATCCTATAACCAATAAGGATTTAGTTAATGCCATTGCATCAAAAATGCATAAGTTTCATTTAACCGTGAAAGTGCCCGAGTTTGTTTTAAAAATTATGTTAGGCGAAATGAGTATTGAAGTACTCAAAAGTGCAAACGTTTCTAGCAATAAAATTCAGTCAACGGGTTTTGTATTTGATTATCCTAATGTTGATGCTGCATTAAAGGAATTATTATAAAGTCGCTAATAAAAAAAGTGAGTCCTTATGAACTCACTTTTTTTTAAAATAAAATTAAAAATACTTATTTCTAAAATTAGTTTCTGATAGGCTTTCCGGAGGTCATCACAGACTGAATTCTTTCCAATGTTTTCTTTTGACCACATAAACTTAAGAAGGCTTCTCTTTCAAGGTCTAATAAATATTGTTCGTTGACCAAGCTTGCTTCACTTAAATCGCCGCCACACATTACATAAGCCAATTTTTGTGCAACTAATTTATCGTGATCAGTTGCATAACCACCTCTCCACATGGCATTGATTCCTGCATATAAAGCACCTAGTGCTGATTTACCTAATACCTTAATATCAGTTCTTTGTTGTGCTTGGGTATATCCTGCATGGTATAAACTTAATACCTGTTCTTTTGCTTTTGCTATTCGACGAGATTGATTTAAAACAATATGGTCTTGCCCTTTTCTAAATATACCCATATCCATAGCTTCCTGTGCTGAAGTGGCCACTTTTGCTGTTGCAATATGTAAGAATCTGTTTTTTAAAGTTATGGTATCAGGTTCGTCGACATGCATTTCATCAGATGCTCTAAGTACAAATTCTTTGGTACCCCCACCACCAGGAATAACACCAATCCCTAATTCAACTAAACCAACATAAGTTTCTGCAGCTGCTGCAATAGTATCTGCATGCAAGTTCATTTCACATCCACCACCCAATGTTAATCCATGAGGCGCTATACCAACTGGAATAGATGAATAACGTACTCTCATCATGGTATTTTGAAAAGTTCGAATGGCCATATCTAACTCCTCATAGTCTTGTTCAATGGCTAACATAAATATCATTCCCACATTGGCTCCGGCGCTAAATAAATTTCCTTCATTTGCAATAACCAATCCATTCATTTTTTCTTCGGCAATGGCAATGGATTTGTTAAGGCCTTCTAATACTTCACCTCCAATGCTATTCATTTTTGTATTCCAACTAAATCCTGCAACACCATCTCCCATGTCTACTAAATTACAAGCAACATTTTTCCAGATTGTTTTTTCTTTAAGATCTGATAAAATAATAAAAGATTCTGCGCCAGGTATGATTTTATAATCCTGAGTGGCTACATCATAATAGTAACGCTTTCCATCTTTTACCATATAAAAAGAAAGCCCTTTGCTATTCATTGTTTCAACCCAAGGTGCAATGGCAATACCAGCAGCTTTCATATCAGTAATTATTTGACTTACACCCAATGCGTCCCAACTTTCAAAGGCGCCAATTTCCCATCCAAATCCCGCTTTTAAGGCATCGTCAACTCGGTATAATTCATCACTGATTTCAGGGATTCTAAAGCTAATATAAGAGAATAAAGCATGATGAAATTGACGTACAAATTCAGCTCCTTTGTCTTTACCTGCATATAATACTTTGATTCTTTCTCCTAAATTTTCAATTGGTTTTGCAGCTGCTATAGATGCAAATTTTGGTTTGTTGCGAGGTTCGTATTCGAAAGTTTTTAAGTTCAAGGTTAATATTTCCTTACTTGTTGCGGTTTTAATTTTCTTAAAAAATCCTTGTCCTGTTTTATCACCTAACCAATTATTTTCCACCATTTTCTCTAACCAAGTGGGTAGTGCAAAAATATTTTTTGCTTCATCATTTGGACAATTATCGGCTACCCCTTTTGCTACTTTAACTAAAGTATCAATACCTACAACATCGGCTGTTCTAAAAGTTGCAGATTTTGGACGACCCATAATAGGGCCAGTCAATGATTCAATTTCATCAATCGTCATTTCCAATTTTTCCATGATATGCACTACGCTCATCATGCTAAAGACACCTACACGATTGGCTATAAAGGCTGGCGTATCCTTACACAATACAGTTGTTTTTCCTAAATAAACATCACCATAATGCATGAAGAAATCTACCACTTCAGGATCCGTTTTTTGGGTAGGAATAATTTCTAATAATCGAAGGTATCTTGGCGGATTAAAAAAGTGTGTACCACAAAAATGTTTTTGAAAATCATCACTACGCCCTTCGGCCATTAAATGAATAGGAATTCCTGATGTATTTGAACTTACTAAAGTTCCTGGCTTTCTGTATTTTTCAACTTCATCGTAAATTATTTTTTTAATATCTAATCGCTCCACCACTACTTCAATAATCCAATCGGCATGCGCAATTTTTGAAATGTCATCTGTGAAGTTTCCGGTAGAAACAAATTTCAATGCATTACTATTATATAAAGGCGAAGGGTTAGATTTAACGGAAGCCGTTAAAGAGTCGACTACTAATTTGTTGCGCTCTTTTTTATTGTTGGATTCCTCGGCACCTGGAGTGAGTCTGTCCAATAATAAAACTTTTACACCAACACCTGCAAAGTGACAAGCAATTCTGGAGCCCATCACACCACTTCCTAAAACCACCACATTTTTAATAGAACGTTGCATAATTAAAGCATTTGTGTAAAATTAGTTAGTTATGCAACTAATTTCAAAAAAATCTTTTTATTTCAATGGTATTTTTTCTCCTTTTGCCATTGATTGGGCCAAATAACCTTTTAACAATACTCGATGGAGGGTTTGTTGGATTGGCTTACATTTGTAATATGCAAGTAGACATTAAGTTAATTTCTCATTTAGCACATTTATCTAGGTTGAATGTGGCTCCTGAAAAAATGGACAAATTGGTCAGTGATATGCAGGACCTTGTTTTATTTGTTGAACAATTAAATGAATTAGACACTAGCGGAACCGAGCCTTTGATGCATATGGGGGATGCTGTAAATGTATTAAGAACGGACGAAATTGAAGGTTCAATACCCAGATCAGAAGCACTTAAAAATGCACCCTCTACAGATGATATATTTTTTAAAGTCCCCAAAGTTATTAATAAACAATAAATTATGTCTTCAGTTATACAATTAAGAGCAATTGAGAAAAGTTATTTTATGGCTAATCAAGCCATTCCAGTGTTAAAAGGGATTGATTTAGACATTAACAGAAATGAGTATGTTGCTTTAATGGGCCCTTCAGGAAGTGGTAAGAGTACCTTAATGAATATTTTAGGATGTTTGGATTCACCTACAAGTGGAATATATAATTTAAATGACCATGATGTAAGTAAAATGACCGATGACGAATTGGCTGGGATACGTAATATTGAAATTGGTTTTGTGTTTCAACAATTTAATTTACTTCCACGTTTATCGGCGGCTGAAAACGTAGCCTTGCCATTGGTTTATGCAGGTATTCCAAAAAAAGAAAGACTAGATCGAGCAATGGTTGCTTTAGAAAAAGTTGGTTTAGCTGATCGTAGTCATCATAAATCAAATGAATTAAGTGGAGGTCAAATTCAACGTGTTGCTATTGCGCGTGCTTTGGTTAACAATCCATCTATTTTATTAGCGGATGAGCCTACAGGTAATTTGGATTCAAAAACGTCGGTTGAAGTAATGGAACTTTTTGGTAAAATACAATCAGCAGGAAATACGGTGGTATTGGTAACACATGAAGAAGATATTGCGCAGTATGCGCACAGAGTTGTGCGTTTAAGAGATGGTTTGATTGAAACTGATACTTTAAACAGCAAGCATAAGTAATTACATTTACTTTTCGTTGAACTTTATTTAATTTGTTTTGTTGTTATCACCAAGCAATCAAAAATAAGCCTTATGAAAATTTATACAAAAGCAGGTGACCTAGGAAAAACCTCGTTAATTGGTGGTACAAGGGTTCCTAAAAGTCATATTAGAATCGAATCATATGGCACTGTTGATGAACTAAATTCATTCATAGGATTGTTAAGTGATTTAATAAATGAAACAGCAATAAAAGCTATATTAAGTGAAGTGCAAGATCGTTTATTTACGGTAGGTTCTTCCTTGGCTTGTGATCCTGATAAAGAGCCGCATTTAAAAATTCCTGATTTAAAAGAATCGGATATCACTTTTTTGGAGCAAAAAATGGATGAAATGAATTTGGTTTTAGAACCTATGAAATCATTTATCTTACCAGTGGGTCATCAAGCAATTTCTACAGCTCATATTGCACGATGTGTTTGTCGTCGAGCTGAACGTTGGTGCGTTAATTTACAAGAGGAAGCATTATTTGTTGACCCGATGGTCATTCAATACTTGAATAGACTAAGTGACTATTTATTTGTGTTAGCAAGATATATTGGACATTTAAATGGGGTAGCTGACCAACCTTGGAAGCCTAGAGTATCATAGCAATTTTTATGAGCATTCATTTAAATGAATTGCCCGTCTTTCATTTGTAACTTTCTATTACCCATATTAGCAAGTAACTCATTATGGGTTACAATCAAAAAGCTTTGATTCATTTCATCGCGTAAACGAATGAATAATTCGTGCAATGCAGCTGCGTTTTCACTGTCTAAATTTCCAGTGGGTTCATCTGCAAAAATCATGGCAGGATTATTTAACAAAGCCCTAGCTACAGCAACTCTTTGTTGTTCTCCACCTGAAAGGCTATGTGGTTTTTTATGAGACTTATCCGACAATCCCATAAAATCTAATAATTCCATAGCGCGATCCTGTACTTTCTTTTTTGGGGACTTTGCTATCCATCCAGGTATGCTAACATTTTCAAGTGCAGTGAATTCAGGTAACAAATGGTGAAATTGAAATACAAACCCAATTGAATGGTTTCGATAAGCGGCTAATTCCTTATTGGAAAGTTTCGAAATAAGCTGTCCATCAAATATTATTTCTCCCTTGTCGGCTTGCTCAAGGCTACTAACAATGTACAAAAGAGTTGATTTTCCGGCCCCTGAGGCCCCTACAATTGAAACGACTTCCCCCTTTTCAAGCTCCAAGGAAACCCCCTTTAATACAGCTACAGCGCCATAATTTTTCCATATGTCATTGGCTATTAATAGTTTTTGGTACTGTTTCATAGTGCAAACCTAATAATTCCAGGGCATTTATTGTAAAAATTAAAGATTTGTTTACATCCTGTAGAAAAAACACATTTGGTTATATCATTTATACGGCTACTTTTGCAAAAATAATCCGCTATGTTTTGGACTTTAGAATTAGCCAGCTATTTAGAAGAAGCTCCTTGGCCAGCTTCCAAAGACGAATTGATTGACTACTCAATTAGGAGTGGTGCTCCAATCGAAGTAGTTGAAAATTTACAAGAGTTAGAGGACGAAGGGGAAGTGTATGAAAGTATCGAAGATATTTGGCCTGACTATCCAAGTCAAGAAGACTTTATGTTTAATGAAGACGAGTATTAAATATTTGGTCGCTTTCGCAGAAAGCTAGCGACCAAATATTTAATATCTTATTATGAAGAATAACAAAGCTATGCATTGTTAAAAAAAATAGGATTGCAAAATGCAATCCTATTTTTTATTTGAATTAGCGGTAAGCTTAAAATGTCAATTTAAAATATAGCAACATCAAGCTTAAAATCAGTACAATCGTATTGGCAATAAGAACGGGTCTGCTTTTTATTAAATAAGCATAGGTTAGCCAAACGACACAACTAAAGTTTACAATTAATACCATTAATAAACTTAAGTCACCAACACTATGTGACTTCCATGACAGGTATACCTGAGGAACAAATGTAATACAGCTTAATAAAGATCCTAAATAACCGATTGCTTCTACTAATTTGGGATTGATTTCCTTGTTGCTCATTTTTATTTTTTTTTTCAATTTTAATTTTCCTAAGCTTGTCTTTAATGATGCTTGCCCCGTCTTTATTTATCCTTCAGTAATACCTGCTTTTTGCATAATCAAATCACTTACACCTGTAGTAGAGTAGCCACCATCATGGAATAAGTTTTGCATGGTAACCATCTTGGTTAAATCAGAGAATAAAGTAATACAGTAGTTAGCACAATCCTCAGCACTTGCATTTCCTAATGGTGCAATTGCATTTGCATAATCAAAAAAGTCGCCAAAGCCTTTAATACCCGTTCCAGCAGTTGTTTTAGTTGGTGATTGAGAAACGGTATTTACGCGTACTCTTTTCTTTAAACCATAATGATAACCAAAACTTCGTGCGATGGATTCTAATAATGCTTTAATATCTGCCATGTCGGTATAAAAAGGGTAGGTTCTTTGCGCTGCGGCATAGGTTAATGCAACTACACTTGCTTCTTCGTTTAAGGCATCCATATTATAAGCAACGCTTAACATTTTGTGAAGTGACATTGCTGAAACATCAACACCTTTTGCATAGTAGTCGTAGTTTAATTCAGGATATGCAATTTTTTTCCTAATGTTTACGCTCATTCCAATAGAGTGTAAAACAAAATCAATTTTACCGCCTAATATTTGTTGAGACTCCGTAAACAAGTTGGTTAACTCTTCCACACTGGTAGCGTCAGCAGGTACAATTTTTGAATTTGTTTTCTCAGCCAATCCATTTATTTCACCCATGCGCATAGCAATAGGAGCGTTGGTTAAAACAAAATTTGCACCTTCTTCATGTGCTTTTTCTGCAACTTTCCATGCAATTGAGTTTTGGTCCAATGCACCTGTAATAATGCCTCTTTTTCCTTTTAATAAATTATATGCCATGTTATGTTTTTTTAAGCTGGTAAAATAAATATTTTAATGTGGTAAAAATAAATATAATACCTGAGAATGGTTCATAAAAAAAGTTAAATCAATATGCTCAATTATGCCGACATGAGCTCTTTTGCATTGTCTAGCGCCGATTTTGTTGGCGGATCTCCACCAATCATACGGGCAATATGTTGTATACGTTCTACTTTATCTAAGGCCCTTAGATGTGTTTGCGTGGCATTGCCTATTTGCTCCTTGTAAACATATAAATGCGTATGTCCTTTAGCAGCAATCTGAGGTTGGTGCGTGATACATAGTACCTGCCTTGATGCACCTAAGTTTTGTAATAATAAACCTACTTGTTTAGCAGGCTCACCTGAAATACCAGTGTCGATTTCATCAAAAATCATGGTCGGCAAATCAACTGATTTTGCAACTAATGATTTTATACATAACATCAAACGACTCAACTCACCACCGCTGGCAACCTTCCGAATAGGTTCAAATCGGTTGGTATTATTTGCGTCAAATAAAATGTCAATTTTATCTTGTCCAAATAGGTTATAGGGGATGGGTTCGATGCTCACTTTAATTTTAGCATTTGGCATGCCAACCTGATGTAATAATTCGTTGACATTTTTGATCAACGGTTCACTTTGATTTGTTCTTTTTTCCGATATCGTTTTAGCAAGTAATTTAATAGTATTAAATTGTGCTTCCACTTGTTTGGTTAAAGTGATAATACTTTCATCTAAATTCAAAACAGCTTCTAATTCTTTTTCCAGGTTAGATTGAATAGCAAGTAATTCGGCGGTACTTTTAACCTTATGCTTTTTTTGTAAATTATAACCTTGTGATAGTCTATCTTGAAACGTTACAATTTTATTTTCATCAAAATCAATTTTATCCTGCCAAATGATTAGTTCGCTTGAAATATCCGATAATTCAATTTGTGCAGCTTTGATACGCAATAATAATTCCTCAAAACCAGGTTGCCATTTCACAATGGATTCAAGCGTATTGCCAATTTGTTTAAGTTGCTGAACAATAGGGTTGTCGGAACTTTCTAATTGAAGTATGCTTTGATCAATCTGTGATTTTATGAGTACTGCATTTTCCAAAAACTTCAGTTCTTTCTCAATATCCTCTAATTCATTTTCTTGTAAGTTTAAAGCTAATAATTCCTCTAATAAAAATTTGTTATAGCTTTCTGTTTTATCAAAAGCTTCTTTTTGAGCAATTAACTCATTCAATTCTTTTTCAGCTGTTTTCCATAAATGGTATGCTGTCTGATAAATCGATACTTCCTTTTGCAAATTGGCTAAAGCGTCAATCACCGTTCTTTGAAAATCACTATCTCCTAAAGTTAAGGTGTCAAATTGTTGATGCAAATCAACCAACTGACTGGTAAGTTGCTTTAATTCATTTAAATTAATGGGT